>JASEHJ010000012.1 GCA_030018905.1 bacterium
CCGTCGCCGTGGCCGCGGCCGCGGTCCTGATCGCACGGGTGGTGGTCCGTCCTGCTCCACCCGATCTGGGAGAGCAGATCCCAGGCCAGGGTCAGGCTCACGTGCAGCTCGGGCAGTCGCACCCACCGTACAACTCGAACCCGCCGACTTCGGGGTGGCACACGCCGCAGGAAGCCCGGTGGGGCGCGTACCGGACCGAGATCCCTGACGAGATCGTGCTGCACAACCTCGAGCACGGCGGCATCTGGATCTCGTACAAGGACCCGGGCGACGCCGAGCTGACGGGGAAGCTCGAAACCATTGTGGCGCGCTACAGGTCGAAGGTCATCTTGACGCCACGGCCCCGGAACGACAGCCCGATCGCCGTCGCAGCCTGGGAGCGGCTGCTGAAGTTGGACACCTACGATGAGGGTCGGATCGTGGCGTTCATCAACGCGTACCGCAACAAGGGGCCGGAGCGCGTCCCGGACTGAGCCGCCGCCGGGCGGTGTTCGTCCTGATAAGGAGGTTCTTCGTGAAGAAGCTGCTTCGCGTGCCGGGCGCGGTACTGTTGGTTGCGCTATCACTGGTCGCAGTCTCTGCGGCTCAGGAGGATGCGGCCGCAAGGCTCCAGGGCCTGAGCGGTGCCGCATTTGAGATCGCCTTCATGCAGGAGATGATCATCCATCATCAGATGGCAGTGGAAATGGCCGGGCTGGCGCAGGAGCGCGCCACCCGCGCAGAGTTGAAGACCATGGCCGAGAGCATCATCGCAGGGCAGGGGAAAGAGATCGACCAGATGACGGCCTGGTTGAGGGACTGGCACGGCGCCCAATCCAAGCCGATGGACCACGCGGTCATGCAGGAGATGGACCGGGAGATGGCCGCGCTAAAGTCGACCGGCGGCGCTGGGTTTGACTCGAAGTTCGCGGAGGACATGATCGTCCATCACCAGTCTGCCGTCGAGATGTCGCAACTGGTTGCGGAGCGGTCTGAGCGGGCCGAGCTCAAAACCCTGGCCCAGGCCATCATCGGCGCCCAGAGCCGCGAGATCGAGCAGATGCGCCAGTGGCTGCAGGCGTGGGGACCCTCGGCCCCCGCCCAGCAGCGTGCTTTCCGGCCGGCGTTCTGGCTGTGGGGTGGAGGAATCGCGGTTGTCGTGCTGGTGCTCGCGGCGTTGATGCGCCGGCGGCGCGCACGATGATGCCGATACTCGCCGTGACGCCGGCGGTCCGTTCACGATCAATTCACACCGCCTTCACGGTGAGTGCATACGGTTGGGTCACCATATTAGGTGATGGGAATCGAACGGCGTACGGAAGGGGTGACTCACAATGATGGGTGGATTCGGTGGTATCGGGATGCTGTTGTGGATCGGGGTGATCGTTGCCGCGATCTGGTGGATCACCCAGGCGGCGTCCTCGCAAAGGAATCAGTCAGGGCCGCCCACGCGGGCATCGGGAACGCTCCGAGAGGTCCTGGACGAGCGCCTCGCCCGAGGCGAGATCACGCTCGAACAGCACCGTGAGCTGCGGAAGGCGCTGGAACAGTAGGTCGGAATCGGGACATAGAGGGAATCTGATGCAACGGAACACTTCACACGGTCTGTCCGCCATGCTCGTTGCCGGTGTCCTGATCGTCCTTTCGGCACACGCGGCGGCAGGGCAAAGCCCGGCCCAGGCCACACGTACCGACGCGCAGGGGGGCATCACGGTGAAGGTCGTCTTCGTAACTTCGACCTACTTTAGGGCCAACCCCACCGATCCCCTGACGGGCAAAGTAGACCCCGAGCGCAATATCGTGTTCGCCATCACCCTGGATACGCACTCGGGAGACCTGAGCAAGTTCGACTTTGTCAAGAACGTCACCCTCCGCAACGACCGCGAACAGCAGGTCACGCCGTCCAGATGGGTGGCCACGGCGGACGGGGCGCACCATCGGGCCGGCGGTCTCGTTTTCTCAAGGACCGACCAGGCCGGGCGCGCGCTGGATGCTCAGGCCAAGGTGCTGGAGTTGATCGTCCGCGACCTGGGCGGCGGCCCTGAACGGACGCTGCGGTGGACGCTCCCGGTTGAATGATCCGATGGCAAAGAGCGCCGCAGAATCCGCCCTCTCGGTGTGGCTGGACGTCCCGTACACCGGGGCAGTCGCGCGGGCCACAGCCGCGCTGAAAGAGGAGGGGTTCGGCGTCCTCACGCAGATCGACGTCCGGGCGACGCTGAAGCAGAAACTTGACGTGGACTTCCGCGACTATGTCATTCTCGGGGCGTGCAGCCCGCCCCTGGCCCACCGCGCCCTGCAGGCGGATCTGGACGTCGGCCTGCTCCTCCCGTGCAACGTGATCGTGTACGAAGAGGGCGCGGGCTCCGTGGTGGCCATCATCGATCCTATCTCCATGCTCGCCGTGCTTGACCATCCCGCGCTGGAACCGATCGCGTCGGAGGCCAAAGAGAGACTCGCCAGGGTCATTCAACGCCTCGGCGCCTAGGGGAGATTCTGGAATGCGCGTACCCACAATCGTCATCGGAATGGTCGTGGTGGCGCTCGCGAACGCCGGCATGGTCCGCCGGCTGGTCGTGGCACCGTAGGAAGCCGCGTGAAGCAGCGCATTGAGGCGGTCCTCAACCGCCTGATCGTCAGCCGATTGTGGCCGTGGCCGTCCCGCGCGGTCATGATCGGCTTCCTGCTGGTGCTCACCTACTTCTCGTTGTTCGGGCCCCGCGATCCCCGCCTGAACTTCGCTACCGTCATGAGCTGGATCGTCTGGTGGCCGCTGCTGGCGGTCAGCTACTTCTTCTTCGGCCGGATCTGGTGCGCGGTCTGCCCGATGGGCGCCCTGGCCGACCTGACGCAGCGCTTCAGCCTGAATCTCAAGGCGCCCCGACTGTTCAAGCGCCGCGGCTTCGTCGCCGGAATCCTGTTGGTCGCCATCCTCTATCAGGCCTGGATCGAAGAAGTCACCCGCGCGGCGGTCTCGCCGTTGGTGACGGGGTTCATCCTGTGGGGGTTCACCGCCGGGGCCGTTGCGGGCGCTCTGCTGTTCGAGCGATGGACCTGGTGCCGGCATCTCTGCCCGCTGGGCGCCTGGACCGGCGTGTTCGCCATGGGGTCGGTGATGGAGATCCGCGCCAATCAAGGGAACTGCGTTGACCAGAAATGCACGAGCATCTACTGCTACTTTGGGCGCGAGGAACTCAAGGGATGTCCGTTCCATCACACGCCCAAGACGATGGACACCAACCGCTACTGTTCGATGTGCGGAAATTGCCTCAAGGCGTGTCCGCATGGGTCGCTCCGGCTTGAGCTGCGTAACCCCATAAAGGAGTTCGCGACACAGAAGAAGGAAATGCCCGAGAACGCCCTGATTGCCGTGGCGGCGATCGGCGTCGTTGCATTTCAGGCCTTTGTCATGACCGAGCCCTGGGAGGCGTTGAGGGCGATGGTCTCGGGGTCTGCGATCCTCTCCAACGACGCGGTCGTCTACGGAGGTCTGCTCATCGGGTTCGTCGGTCTCGCCGTCGGCCTGTTCCTGGCCGCGACCAAGATCTTCAGCGCCATGGGTGCGCTCCCGTACGGTGTCGAGATGCGGCGGTTCGGACTCGCCTTTCTGCCCCTGGCGCTCTTTGTGCACATCGGCCATAACCTCGGGCACCTGCTGGGCGGTTACAAGGTCATTCCGGTCGCCGTGGCCGCATCGTTTGGGGCGGCTGTTCAGGTCCCCCAGGGAGACGCGATGCTCGGGCTCGCGGTGTGGCGTGGTCTCCAGTTCGTGCTGCTCGGGGTCGGGGTGGCACTCTCCGTGTGGACGCTCCGGCGGCTCTGTGCAGCAAGCGCCAGCCGCTGCCCCTCCGGCCGGCGGCTGTTCCCGTATGCTATCCTGACAGCGGTATTCGCCCTGGGCTTCGCGGCGATCCTGAGCCTCCCCATGGCGTCGAGGCTGTAGAGGAGCGGGCATGAGCACAAGATACCGTCTGCGGGCCGTCGTGACCGTCGGGGTCGCGATGGTGCTGGTCGGCATCACCGTTGCGTACGGCGTGTGGCTGCTGCGGCTCTCGGCGGCGGGGCACTTCATAGATCCGGCGCACATGGCTGTCCCGATGCATCCACCGGTGACCCAACCGATGGATCACACCATGATGGGCCCTTCCTCCGGCAGGGGTATCTTCGGCGGCTACTTGGGGGTGGTCACAGGCCTGATGGCCCTGGCCTTTGTGGGACTGGTCGCCTTGCTGGTATGGCTGCTCTTCGTGGAGCGGCCCGGGAAGCCCGAGCGCGCCCAATGCCCTGCCTGCGGCGCCGCCATTGAGACGGACTGGCCGGTCTGTGCCTACTGCGGGATACCCCTGGCGGGAAACGAACGCCCTTCCGGAGTGTCATTCACGCGGGACTGACCGCGGCGGTTTACCGTGACGCGGTCCTGATATACCGGATCAGCCCCAACGCGTTCAGCCGCGAAGGCATTACAATCTCCATCCGGCCCGCCGCATCCGGTCCATCCACCTCGGCCGCGCTGGCGCCCGCAGCCCGCAGCCGCTCGACGATCGCTTCCTCGTCCAGGCCGGAGTCCAGCGCCGAACGCACGAGCCCCAGCGCCGCGGGAAGGCGCTGCTGCATCTGGGCCAGCAACTCATCACACCAGGTGTGCGGGCCGAAATGCGTGAGCAGCAGGCGCCGCGGCCGCAGCGCGCGCAGCCGGGCGAGGGTCGCGTCCCAGGTCGGTACGTCCAGCTCCGGCGGCGGAGTCGGCGGGAGCAAGTAGCGCGATCCCGGCAGGCAGATGCCTGCCGCGTCTCCGGTGAAGAGGTCGCCCGAGGACTCGTCCAGGAGCGCCAGGTGGTGCCGGGCGTGCCCGGGCGTATCGAGGGACCGCAACCGCCGTGATCCAAGCATGACCTGCGCCCCGTCCTCAAGGAGCTGTACCTGGCCGGCGGGAACCGGCTCGGGTTCACCCAGGAGCGTGTCGAGATCGTCCCCGTAGAGCCGGCGGGCGCTGGTGATCAGGCGCGAGGGATCCACCAGGTGCGGCGCTCCGAGGGGGTGCACGTACACGTCCAGATGGGGTAGTCGTCGCAACAACGCGCCTGCCGCACCGGCGTGGTCCAGGTGGATGTGCGTGACCGCGACCGCCCGCAGGTCGCTCGGGTCGAGCCCGGCGGCCCGCACGCCTTCCAGCACCACCTCGACGGTCGAGTCGGGCCCGGTCTCAACCAGGGCCGGTCGCTCGCCCAGCAGCAGGTAGACGCCGATCGCTGCGGGAGTACGGCAGTAGCCGGTGTCAATCAGGACCAGATCGTCGGCGAGGCGTTCGATGGCGGGCATGGCCTGGATCAGGATACCACAGTCCGCCGCGGACGGTTGCAGTACGGGGCCCGCGTGCTATAATGAACGGTGTTCGGGCCCCGGCGGTTGGGGCCTGTTGTGTGTTGGAGGGATTCCCGTATGGAGCGGTTGGCGCTGTCCGCACAGGTTCGCGAGGGTGTTGGCAAGGGCGTGGCGAGAAGCCTGCGACGCAAGGGGCTCGTCCCGGCCGTGGTCTACGGCCGCGGCCGCGGGCCGATGCCGGTTGCCGTGGATGGGAAGGCGCTTTCGTCGGCGCTGCAAACCCACGCCGGGAGCAACGTGCTGATAGATCTCGACATGACAGGGGGCGGCGGTGCCGAGCCGGCCACGGTCATGGTCAAGGAGATCCAGCGCGACGTCTTCAAGCAGCACATCATTCACGCGGACTTCCACGCGATCTCTCTCACCGAGACGATCGAGACACGCGTGCGCGTCGTGCTGGGGGGCGCCTCAAAGGGTGTCGCCGAGGGCGGGATAGTGGAGCACCACCTGCGGGACGTGCTCGTCGAGTGCATGCCGATGCTCATCCCCGAGCAGTTCGACCTGGACATCACCGACCTGGGAGTCGGGCACTCGCTGCACGCCAGTAACCTGGCAGTCCCGGAGGGCGTGACGCTGCTCACCCTGCCCGACGAGGTCATCGTGACGATCGTCGCACCCCGCGTGCAGGAGGAGGCGGCGCCGGCGGCGGCGGCGATCGCAGTGGAGGGGGCGCCTGTTGCTGCGGTTCCTGAGGCGGCTCCCGAAAAGGAGTAGGCGGCGCGACGCCCAGGGCGAGTCGGCCCCAGAGTTTGAGCAGGGGCGCCACCCGGCGCCCCTGTTCGCATACCAGATGCGCGAGGCCACATGCGACTGATCGTCGGTCTGGGCAATCCTGGACGCCGGTACCGCCGCACCCGGCACAACACCGGGTGGGAGGTGCTGGAGGCGCTCGCCGGCACCCACGGCATCTCCATTGCTACCGAGGAGGGATGGGCGCAGGTGGGGCGAGGTGCGATTGGCGGTCGGCGCGTGATGCTCGCCCGGCCGGAGACCTACGTGAACGTGAGCGGTACGGCCGTCGCCGACCTTCGGCGGCGCCACCGCGTGCCGTTGGAGCACCTGATGGTGATCGTAGACGACCTCGATCTTCCGGTCGGCGCTGTGCGGGTGCGGGAGAAGGGAAGCCACGGGGGACACAACGGCCTCCGCTCGATCATCGAATCCCTGGGTACGACGGCTTTCGCCCGTGTGCGCGTGGGCATCGGCCGGCCTGCGGCGGGTGAGGATCCGGCGGAGTACGTGCTCCAGCGGCCCACGGCAGAGGAACGCGTCCTGCTGGACGAGGCGGTCGCCCTCGCGGCTGAGGGCGTGGGGTTGTGGGTGACCGAGGGCTTGGATGCGGCCATGCGCCTCTGTAACCCGAAGCGGGGGAGTGAGGGGTGATGGTGCACCGTTCCGAGGATCGTGTTCCGCCCGGACAGCGCGTCACCGGTAAATGGCCCGTGCTCCACTACGGGGACGTGCCCCGACTTGATCCCGCCGAATGGGAGTTCCGGATCTTCGGCCTGGTCGAGGAGCAGGTGCGGCTCTCATACGACGAGTTTCGCGCCCTGCCCACCACCTCGATCACATGCGACATCCACTGCGTGACCACGTGGAGCCGCCTCGGAATGACGTTCGAGGGGGTTCCTGCCCGGGCGGTGTTGGACCTAGTGCGGATCCGCCCGGAGGCGCGATTCGTCATGGTCCACGCCGAGGCGGGGTTTGAGACGAACTTGCCCCTGGAATACCTGCTCGCCGACGATGCCCTCTTTGCCTACCGCGCCGATGGCGCAGACCTGACCCCCGAGCACGGATGGCCCCTGCGCCTGGTGATCCCGCGCCTCTATCTCTGGAAGAGCGCCAAGTGGGTGCGCGGCATCGAACTGATGGCCCAGGACCGTGCCGGGTTCTGGGAGCGCAACGGGTATCACATGCACGGCGATCCCTGGAAGGAGGAGCGTTACTCGCCGCCGTGGTGAACTCGCCCCGCAAGGCGGGCCATCGCGTTGGCTGACGCCGCCGCCGCGCGGCCCGCCGAAAGACGCGAGGTCTTTGCGCCGCTTCGCCAGCGCAACTTCCGGTTGCTCTGGACCGGCCTGCTCGTTTCCAACACCGGGTCGTGGATGCAGTTCACCGCGCTCGGCTATCTGGTTGACCAGATCACGAAAGATCCCATATACCTCGGCCTGCTGGGTCTGAGCCAGGCTGTGCCGCGGCTGCTCTTCGCCTTCCTGGGCGGCGTGGCGGCCGACCGGCTCGACCGCCGCCGAATGCTGCTTTGGACCAACGGCGCCACGATGATCTCCGCGGTCCTGCTGGGGTTGCTGGCGATCTCGGGGCGCATCCAGGTGTGGCAAATCCTGGCGATCGGCGCTTTCAACTCGCTCGCCAACTCCTTCGATATGCCGGCCAGGCAATCGCTGGTCCCGTCCCTGGTGGGCGAGCGCCAGTTGATGCAGGCGGTCAGTTTGAACACGATGGCGTTCAACGGCTCCGGCATCTTCGGCCCGTCGCTGGGCGGGGTGCTGATCGCTACGGTCGGCGTCGCGGGTTGCTTCTTCGCCAACGCCGCAAGCTACCTCGCCGTGCTGACAGCGCTCTGGTTGATGGACGTGCCGCCGGCGAACGCCGGGAAGCAGGAATCGGTGGGGGAGGACATCCGGCAGGGGATCGGGCTACTCGTCCGGCACCGGCACCTGCTGGCGATCCTGGGGATAGTTGCGGCGATCAACTTCTTCGGTCGCCCCTACATCCGCCTGATGCCCACGCTGGCCCGCGAGGTGCTGCGCGTGGGGCCCTCCGGGCTGGGTCTGCTGCAGGCCGCGCCCGGAGTTGGCACCATCCTGGCGGTGTTCCTGCTGGGCGCGATCGGCGAGGCGGCGCAGAAGGGCAAGCTGCTGGTGGGGGCGGGGATGGCGACCGGCGCCATGGTGGTGCTGTTCGCGCTGTCACCGTGGTTCGCCGCTTCGATGGGGCTGTTGGTGCTGGTCGGCACCGGTCAGGCGGTGGCAATGGCGGCGGCCAACACGCTGTTGCAGACCGGCGTGGCGCCCGATCAGCGTGGGCGGATCATGGGGCTCTACGGCATGGTCACGTTTGGGATGCTTTCGCTGGGCACGCTGCCGCTGGGTGCCCTGGCCGGCGTGGTAGGCGTGCCGCTGACCCTGGCGTTGGGCGGGGCGGTGGTTGTGGTCCTGGTCGGCCTGCTGGCGATTGCATCGCCCAGGATCGCCAGACTGTAGGATCCCCTCGCGGGCCCCTCTGCTACCGCTCCGCCGCTCGGTGCCGTGCGACCAACATCGCGGACACCCGGCGCTCACCGGCCCGGGGTGGAGCGCTGACCACGCGCCCGCCCACCACCAGCGTCGCGGATCCGCCTCCGTCGAGGTTCACCGCATCGCGCGCGCCGAGCGAGCGCATCAGCGACGCCAGCTCGAAGAGATTCATGCCCGTGCTCTCCACGCGGCCGCGACGGCCGGCCCTTCGGTCTACCGTGACGAAGAGCACCCGGCCGTCCTTTGCGATGCCGATTGCCGACCGGGCAGTCCGCGCCCTGGCGAACCACCTGCCGAATCCCTCCCAGGCGTATGGGACCTCGACCTCCCCCGCTCGCACCAGACGCGGGCCGCCCTGCAGGGCGTGGCGGAGGCCATCCGGCTTGAGCGCCAGATGCACCGTGACGCGCTGCTCCCGTACCAGGTTGGTCAGGAAGTGTTGCTGGGAGGCCGCCGCCGCGAGCGCGTAGCCATCGGAAGGGATGGCCGGGCGCCCGTTGCTGAAGGCGGCGATTCGGCCACCGCGCACGACCGCCACCAGCGCCTGCGGCGGGGTCTGCGGCCCGAACTCCGGCGTGTACAGAGCGATCCCGCGCGCGCGCGGCGGTCGGTTGACCGCGGAGATCTGGACCTCCATTCCGGTGTCGGTTACGAGCCGCCCGCCGAACTCCACGGGGCCGATCCACGGTCGGCCCGCGGTGTCCACGCCAAAGGCCGTGCGCCGAGGCAGGGGCGCCGACAGAATGTGTCCGTCAAGCACGACCAGTCCCAGCGGCAGGCCTGCGCGCGAGTAGTAGTTCCCGTTGATGGCGGCTGCGGCCTCCAGCCGGGTAGCTGCCGTGCTCGTTGTCTCGGTCGCGGCGACCGCGCCGCCGCCGAGCGCCGAGCGGATCTCGATCCCAGGGGCGCGTGGGTCTATCGTCACCACGTGCGCCCGCGCGCGACCTGCGCCGGTGGCGACGCGGAGCGATCTGTATGCTACGCCCTTCGGGAGCGCGACCATCCCCTGCCGGCGGGGGAAGACAGTGATCGTCAGGCGGTCGTCGCGCGCGAAGACTTTGAACCTGGCCGGCTGGCGCAGGGAGATCGTCAGGCGCGTTACCTCTGGGGTGATCTGGCGCAGCCTGATCGAGGAGGCTATGCTTCCCCCCACCCCCAGGGTAGCCAGGGTGCGGTCGGCCTCGTGCCGGACCGTCCACAGGTCCACGGCCACCGCATGGTCCGAGGCGGAGGTGCGAAGGCGCACCGGCGCGGAGAGATGCAGCGTCACGGTTGTGGTCTCGCCGGCCTGGCGCCAGCGGAGGTCGAGGATGCGGGCGGGGTGATCGGCGGCCCCTGCGGGAACCCCGCCCGCCACTACACCGAGGCCGACGAGAAGCCCCAAGGCGATCATGCGGCGTCGAAGGGTACGAGGCATCGTCACGTCCGTTGTGCGACGTCAGGATCAGGCACGAACCGATTGGCTGGTCACTACGCTGCGGGGATCGAAGAGTCCTGCTCGGAAACCGTCGGCCGGGCCTACCTGAAGACGGCGCGAATCGCCTCTCCCGCGCGCACATCGCGGCGGAACCCTCGGGGGTCCTTGACCACTTTCCCGCTGATCAGCACGTACTCGATGCCCTCGGCAAACTGGTTCGGCCTCTCCACCGTGGCCCGGTCGCGCACGCGCGCGGGGTCGAAGATGACGATGTCGGCGTCGGCGCCCACCTGCAGACGCCCCTTGCGTCGCAGTGCCGGCGCCTGAGCCTCCAGCCGCCTCGCCGGCATGATCGTCATTTTGGATAGGGCTTCCATCAGGGTTAGTACCTGTCGGTCGCGCACGTACAGTGAGAGGGTGCGGGTGAACGTGCCCGCGGCCCGGGGATGGTTGTTGTTTCCCGGCTCCAGGATTGAGTCGCTGCCGATCATGACGAAAGGTGAACGCAGCGCGGCCACGATGTCACCCTCAGGGATGGCGTAGGCCACGGCCACCTTCCGGGTCTTGCGGTACCGCTGGAAGCTCTCGGCCGTCAGGCGCTCGCTGGTCCCCGCTATCTGGAGGTCCCCGTAGGAGATGCGGAACCGCTTCTGCCAGCCGGGGTCGAATCGGGCCGAGTTCAGATACGTGGCCCAGAAGGAATAGGGATAGGCATCGGCGGTGATGTCAAGGCCTTCCTTCCGGGCGGCGTCGAGGAGTTGCAGGGATTCGACCATTGAGAAGGTGCCACCGGTGCTGGTGATATGCCCGATGTGCGCCGCGGCACCGGTCTTCCGGGCGGCGGCGACGACCTCGTTCAGGGCGTCCAGGTTCGTCCCGGGCGGCGTCATGTCGGCGTAGCGCACGTGGAATACGACCGGCACCTTGTACCGGACGGCCACACGCATCATGGCCTCGATTTCGGCGGTGCTGGTTCCCGGGGCGTACTCGGGGCTCATGGCGATCCCCAGCGCGCCCTCTTCCAGGGCCTTCTCGGCCAGGCCGGCCAGGAGTGCGATCTTCTCCGCGGCGGCGGACTGATAGCGTCCCACGCCCACGCGGGTTCTGGCCGCCTCGTAGTGGAAGGCGCCGCCGAAGTGCACGGGCGGCCGCTGCCTTTCGTGGATCCGGTACCAGGCAGCCATGTCGCCCTGCGTTCCCTCGGCGCCGTGCATCGCCAGGTTGGTGGTCACGCCGTCGGCGATCTTGTACCAGTCGCCGTAGCCGTTTGGGTTGTAGGAGAGGATATCAATGAAGCCGGGCGCCACCACAAGACCGGCGGCGTCAATCCCCACTCGGCCACGGATGCGCTCGCGGGTGATGACAACGATCGTGCGGCCCCGGACGCCGACGTTGAGGCCCACTGCATCCAGCCCTGTCTCCGGGTCCATGCCCCGCCCGCTGCGGATCACGATATCGTAGGCGGCGGTACCGCCCGGCTGCGCCACGGTTACGCCCGCGGACAGCAGGCACAGCAAGGCCGAGAGACCGGCAAGCAGGCCGCATGCGACGCCTGTGCGCGCCTGCACCGCTACCCGCCCTTCTCGCCTTTCCGTCGGTCCAGCACCGCCTTGCCTAGCTTCACCGCAATCGCGCCGCCGGGGATTATGAGATTCGTCGCCTCCGCGCCGACATCGAACAGCACCTCGCGGTTGAAGATGCGCCCCACCTGCGACCCGAATGACTTGCCGGTAGGTTTAAACTCGCCGGTTAGCCCGTCCACCTCCACGGTGGTCCGCTTGGCCTTGGCCTCCCAGACGTACTCGTAGGCGTAGACCGGTCGGTAGTAGAGGTCGAGTCGGTCCACAACCACCTCCTGCTCGAATAGCTGGTCGGCCGAGGGCGGTTGCAGAACGTCACCCAGGACCTGACGGATGACCACCGAGGCGCGCACCTCGGCCGGAACCAGGGCCAGGTCCGGCGGGAGTTGGTCGTCCTCAGGGGTGATCCGGTCGAAGGCGAGGTAGCGGCGCAGGTCCTGGGCCTCGCCGGTGAGGGCGTCCAGGAAGACCTCCCGGTTCTCCTCGAGAAGGCAGTGGTCTGTCGCAGGCAGCGTGAACTTCCCTGCGGTCGGCGTGTAGGTCTGCCCGGCGATCTCGACGGCCTGGACGTCGAGCGGCGCGGCTACCTGGTACTGGGAGCGCCGGTCGTACCGGAAGCGCTTGTGGGCTGCGGCGTGCCAGAAGGGTTGGTAGCGCAGCTCCAGGAGGATGACCTGGATCTCCTCGCCCTTCGGGCGCATCAGGAACTTGGAGAGGGTACCGAAGACGTTGAGCTTCTGTTCCCAGGCCTTCTCTTTGGCCTGGTCCTGCGTCACCTTGGTAGGAAGCAGGAACAGGCTTTGCTCGGCGACGACTATCTCCATCGTGCGTCCTCCTTGGCCAGACCGCGCCGCAACAGGATCGCCACCGTCCGCGACGCCTGCCTTTCCTCCACGGTGACGACGTAGAACTGCTTGCGCTTGGCGTCGGCCAGGAACCGACTGTACACCCTGCCCGCGCTCTTGGGCGTCTCGCTCTCGAAGGTGGAGGTCCACCCGCTGATTGTCACCTTCGCGTAGAACTCCCTCACTTGCTCGTAGGGCGCAGCGCTGCGCAGCTCGATCTGTTCCCACTTCGATCTTGGAAATCCGTGCGCCTCGCCAATAGATGATGCCTTGCCGACGTGCGTGGATCCCGGGAAGTAGGGAAGGTCGCCCAGCCGGTCGCTTCGGCCGCATGCCACGGCCAGGAGCACAGCGGGCGCTAGGAGCAGGGCGAACACCAGGGCCTGGCGCTTCATGGGGAACACTCCTGATCCCGGGTCAGACCGGAATGTCGAGTATTTGAAGCTGCAGCTTGCCTTCGGGTGTGACCCTCTTCGTGGTCCACGGCGGCGACCATACGAAGGTGATGGGAGCGTGCTTGGCGCCGGAGGCCAGCATCTTCTCCTCGATCTCCGTGGCGATCTGCGGGCCGACCGGGCACCCCGGCGCGGTGAGCGTCATCTTGACGGCCACATTGCCGTCGCCCACCTGAAGGTCGTAGATCAACCCGAGGTCCCAGACGTTCACCGGGATCTCAGGATCGAAGACGGTCTTGAGCACCTCGATGGCCTGCTCGCGGGTGATCGGCTCGTCCATCGCGAATATCGTATCGCCCCCCAAGGGGGCAGTCAAACGCGGAAAGAGGGTGGCCGACGCATGAGACGGATCCGGCTGGCACTGTGGATCGCCATCGCCGCGTTCTTCGTAGTGGGGCCGGCGATCGCGCGCTGGTACACCGACTGGCTTTGGTTCGCAGAGGTCGGTTACCTGAGGGTCTTCTGGGTGCCGTTCCTGTCGAGGGTCGCAATGACGCTAGGTGTCGCGGCCGCGGTGTGGCTGCTGGCGTTCGTCAACCTGCGGTCCGTGCTCGCGGCGTTGGGGAGCGGCCGTGGCCGGCGGTGGGGGTGGGTACTGGCGGCGGTCGCGGTGCTGGCCGGCCTGTCGGCTTCGAGCGAGTGGGTGGCCGTCCAGCAGTTTCTCCATGCCCGGCCGTTCGGCGAGACCGACCCGCTCTTCAGCCGCGACGTGGGCTTCTACGTCTTCCGCCTGCCGGTCTACCGCATGCTGGCCGATGGTCTCTTCGCCTGGCTCGTGGTCATTACCGCCGCCGTCGCCGCCGGGTACGGCGCGGCCCACGGCCGGCTATTGCTGCGCGGGTTATGGCTGGCGCCCATGCGGGTGCGGGCACACCTCTCGGTGCTGCTGGGGGCGGCGGTGCTGGCGCGAGGTTGGGGGTTCTGGCTGGATGCCTTTGACCTCCTGTACTCGTCGCGAGGGCCGGTTCTGGGCGCCGCGTTCACCGACGTCCACGCGGTGCTGCCGGCGCTACGCGTATTGACCGTGCTCTTCGCGGCGTGCGGGCTGTTGCTGATCGCCAACGCCTGGCTGCGCACGGTGCGCCTGGCGATCTGGACGGTGGCGCTGATCGTCGTGGCCTGGGCCGGGGGCCTTGTGGTGTACCCAGGTTTGGTGCAGGCGCTGCGCGTGCGTCCCAACGAACTCACCGCCGAGACGCCGTTCATCCGCCACGCGATCGCCGGAACTCTGCGGGGATTCGGCCTGGACCGTGTGCGTGAGCGCGAGTTCCAAACCGCGCCGCTCGATGCCGCGGCGATCGCCCGCAACCGCGCCACTGTGGAGAACGTGCGCCTGTGGGACTACCGGCCGCTGCTGCGGGCCTACGGGCAGTTGCAGGCGCTGCGACAGTACTACGCCTTCTCCGACGTAGACATAGACCGTTACACGATCGGCGGCGCACAACGGCAGGTGATGCTCACCGCGCGCGAGATGGCCACCGGCCGGATGGCGCCCCAGGCGCGCACCTGGGTCAACCAGCACCTGGTCTACACGCACGGCTACGGCCTGGTGATGTCACCGGTCAACCGCGTCTCGCCGGAGGGGATGCCCGAATTCCTGGTCAAGGACATCCCGCCCGAGGCGGTCCCGGGCTTGGCGATCTCGAGGCCGGAGATCTACTTCGGCGAATTGACCACGGACTACGTCATCGTGAACACCAACGTCCGCGAGCTGGACTACCCGCGCGGGGACGAGAACGTCTACACCCGCTACCAAGGGAAGGGCGGAATACGTCTCGGCTATCTTTCGCGCCTGGCCCTGGCCTACCGGTTCGGCGATGCCAAGCTGCTGCTATCCACCGACATCGGTCGGGACAGCCGCCTGCTCTTCGCCCGGCAGATCACTACCCGCGTGGGGCGGATAGCACCGTTCCTCCGCTACGACCGCGATCCCTACCTGGTACTCGCCGACGGCCGCCTGTTCTGGATCATTGACGCCTATACCGCCACCGACCGCTTCCCGTACGCGACCCGGTACGGCGACGTCAACTACATGCGCAACAGCGTCAAGGTCGTGGTGGACGCCTACGACGGCGCCGTGACCTTCTATCAGATGATCCCTGACGAACCCATGGCCCGCACCCTGGCCGCGATCTTCCCGGACCTGTTCACTCCGGCGGCCCAGATGCCGCCGGAGCTCGCCGCCCACCTGCGCTATCCCGTGGACCTGTTCGAGCTCCAGGCGCAGGTCTACGCCACGTTTCACATGCGCGACCCGCAGGTGTTCTACAACAAGGAGGACGTGTGGGCGATCCCCCGCGAGCTGTTGGGCAAGGAGGCGGTGTGGGTCGAGCCCTACTATGTGACGATGCGGTTGGCCGAGGGCACCGCGCCCGAGTTCGTGCTCATGCTGCCGATGGTCCAGGCCGGCCGGGACAACATGATCGCCTGGATGGCCGCCCGCAACGACCAGCCGCACTACGGCGAGTTGATCGTCTACCGGTTCTCCAAGGCGCGCGTTGTCTTCGGGCCGATGCAGGTGGAGGCGCGGATAGACCAGGACCCCTTCATCTCCCAGCAGTTGACCCTGTGGAACCAAATGGGTTCACAGGTGATACGAGGCAACCTGCTGGTGATCCCGATCGAGGACGGCCTCCTCTATGTCGAGCCGCTCTTCCTCCAGGCCGAGCGCAGCCAGATGCCTGAGCTGAAGCGCGTGATCACTGCCAGCGGCCCCCGGATCGTGATGGCGCCGACGCTGGAGGCAGCGCTCGCTGAGTTGTTTGGCGGCACGCCGTCGGCGGGACCGGGGCCGGTTGTGCCTGGGCCGGTCAGACCTGGGCCGGTGCCTACCGGCGCGCCCGCGGAAGCCGGCGCCGAGGTCCGCCAGATGACCGATCAGGCGCTGGAGGCCTACCGCCTGGCGCAGGAACGGCTGCGGGCCGGAGACATGGCGGGTTACGGCCGCGAGATCGAGCGTCTGGGGCGAATCCTGGAACAACTGCGCGCGCTCACACGGACCAGGTGATCTGATGGCGAGGACCGCTCACCGCGCCTGCATCGCGTCTGCCGCGCTGCTCCTGGTGGTTTCCGTTTCAGTGCCGGGGGCCGCACAGGGCGTCCCGCCCGGTGTAGCCATAATCGTTCCCGGCGAGGGTATCGGGCCGCTGAAGATCGGCATGACCCCTGCTCAGGTGCGACCGCTGCTCGACCGCCTGCCCTGCGAGATCGTCGTGGCCTACACCGACGGCCGAGCCAGCCGCATGGAAACCAACTGCGGCGTAGCCTATCAGACCGCGGAGGGCATCACCGTCGGCCTGGACGGTTCACGCATCTGGTGGATCCACGGCCCGCCCGACCAGGCGGTTCCCAGCAACTTCGCCGGCACGCGGGCGGACTGGCTGGTCTATCGCGGTGCCGGGATCGGCTTCCGGGTCATCTACGCCGAGGGCGGCACGTTGATCCAGGCGGTCGCGGTGTTCAGGGGCACGGGCGCTCCGGCAGTCCGGAGACCGCCGGCTCCGATGCCGGTGATTCCGCCGCCGGTGCTGGGGGAGTAGCGGAGCGATCGTTACGCCGTGAACCTGGCCATCCGCACCGTGTGCCTCTCGACGCGCTCGGGCACGATATGCACGCCCAGGCCGACGCCGGTGGGTACCGTGATCGTCCCGTCGGTGTTGAGCGTGACGGGGGGATCAATAAGGTCCTCCGCGAAGTAGCGGTCGCTGGCCGAGAGATCGGCCGGCAGCGTGAAGTTAGGCAACGACGTGAGGGCCAGGTTGGCCGCCCGGCCGATGCCCGTTTCCAGCATGCCGCCGCACCATACCGGGACTCCCTGCGCACGGCACAGGTCGTGGATCGCCACCGCCGCCGATAGCCCACCGACCCGCGCCTGCTTGATGTTGATGACCCTGCATGCCCCGAGCTGCAGGGCCGCCTTGGCCGCGCGCTCGTGGACGATGGACTCGTCCAGGCAGATGGGTGTCCGCAGTTGCGCCTGCAGCGCCGCGTGGTCCACCATGTCGTCCTCTGCCAGCGGCTGCTCGATCAGCAGCAGGTTGAAAGCGTCCAGCGCCTTGAAGGTTGCGGCGTCGGCCAGATCGTAGGCCGAGTTGGCGTCCACTTGGAGAAGGATGTCCCCGAACCGCTCGCGGATGCGGCGTGTCGGCTCGATGTCCCAGCCCGGCTTGATCTTGACCTTGATGCGCCGGTAGCCACGGCCCAGGTAGTCGGCGACGCGCTCCAGCAGGGCATCCACCGTCGGCTCGATGCCCAAGCTTACCCCGACGGACACCGCGGCCCGTTCGCCGCCCAGCAGCCGTGACAGCGGCAGCCCCTGCCGTTGTGCCGCGATGTCCCAGAGAGCGGCCTCCAGCCCGGCCTTGGCCATGTGGTGGCGGCGGATGTGGACGGCACCGGCGGCGAACGCCTGCGGCGAGGGCACCTGCTTTCCGAGCAGCGGCGGGATCAGGAACCGTTCCAGTACCGACCAGGCTGTTTCGGAGGTCTCCTCGTTGTAGAGCGGGGCGATGCCGGCCGGCGCCTCGCCCCAACCCTCCAGGCCGCCGGCCCGCACACGCACCAGCAGACAGACCTTGTCCTCCTCGCGCCCAAACGAGGTTTCAAACGGCGCGCGCAGCTTCATCTCGATCTGGCGCAGTTCAACTGCCTCGACCCTCATGGCTCCTCCTCGTCTATCTCTCGTGACAGCACGTATTCGCCCCTGAGCCGTTCGCCGCGGTGCAGCAGGAAGTCCACCGCTCGGTACCCGCGACCGAAGTAGTGCAGGAACACCTCGCGGCTGGCCTTCCGCCACGCATGAGCCATGTCCTGGTCCCGCACGCGAACGGCCGGGAAGTCGGCAGGAATCTCCAGGAGGACCACCGGTGCATCGAGGCCAAGTGCCGGATCGCCCGGCGCCGAGGTTGCCGGTTCTGCCCGCAGCGCGTGCGGCGCCTGCGGCCACGCGCGATCCACGGCTTGGCCCGACGTCGCGGCCCGAACCCTGCGAGAACGCAGTTCCCAATCCACCTCGATCCTGTCGCTCTCCACACCGCGGTTCAGCTCGTCGGGCATGTCGCCGTAATAGTTGACGTGATAGCGGCAGGCGGTGGCGCCGAGCTTGCGCAGGTTGAAGCGGGCGTTGATGCTTTGGAGGGGATCGTAGGTCCACACCGCACGGTCGTAGCCCATCGCCATCGCCGCCTCGCGCTGGGCGCACTTGAGGCGGAAGCCGATGTCCTGGAGCTGGCGCCCGCCCAGCACGCCGGCCATGTGCGAGTAGAACAGCGGACGGCCATCGCGCCATCCGGCAAAGCCGTAGCAGAATCCGACAAAAGCACCGTCGGAATCAACCGCCGCGATCACCGCGCCGCCGGCGCCGGACGCCGCCTGCAACTGGTGCACAGGCACGACGTCGCGCTCGGGCATTCCCCAGATCTCCATCTGGAGCGCCTCGATCTGCCTGAACGACTCGATGTCCTTGAGGGTCTTGATGATGGTTTCGCTCATGCCTGGTTCACGGTTGAGAAGGGTTCGCCGGGTAAGGCCAGAACTCTTTCTTTGATTCCCATGAATGCCCTCCGCGCCCACGCCGCCGCCCACCTTACCGAGCACATTGACCTCCTCGACGGCCTTGTCCGGTTGCCCAGCGTTGCCGCCCAGGGGCAGGGGCTGGACGAGACGGCAACGGCCGTCTGTGGCCTGTTCGAGGCGGCCGGAGGAACGGCCGAGATACTTCGCCTCCCTGGCGCCGCACCCGCGGTCTTGGCCGAATTCACCGGACGGAGCGACCGGACACTCCTGTTCTACGATCACTACGACGTGCAGCCGGCAGAGCCCCTCGATGAGTGGACGGTTCCGCCATTTCAGGTGACGGTGCGCGACGGCCGCATCTACGGACGGGGCACGAGCGATAACAAGGGCGACCTTGTCACGAGGGTGGCGGCGCTCCGGGCGCTGCGCGATACCTCGGGCGGGCTTCCCTGCCGCGTGCTCTTTCTGGTTGAGGGCGAAGAGGAGATTGGATCGGTTCACTTCGACTCCTATGTCGCCGCCCTGCGCGATCGGCTGAGGGCCGATGCCTGCGTGTGGGAGTACGGCGATCGGGACCCGGCCGGACGAATGAACGTCATCGCCGGGGTAAAGGGCATCTGCTACGTCGAGCTTGAGCTGACCGCCGCCAGCCGAGATCTGCACTCTTCACTGGGCGCGCTCGTCGAGGGTGCTGCCACCCGTCTGGCGTGGGCCGTCGCCGGGCTGCGCGACGCCACAGGTCGCATATTGATCCCGGGGTTCTACGACAGGGTGACACCGCCGCGGGCCAAGGCGGTCGCCGCCACCCGAGAAGTGCCCTTTGAAGAGGGGCAGATGCAGATGCACGTGGGCGTCCGCGGCTTCATCGGCGGGCGCACCGGCGGGGATGCGTTGCGCGCCCTGCTCTTTGAGCCTACCTGCACCGTCTGCGGCCTCGAGGCGGGCTACACCGGAGGCGGGATGAAGACCGTGCTCCCCCGCAGGGCGCGGGCGAAGATTGACTTCCGCCTCGTGCCCGACCAGGATCCCGAGGAGATCGTGAGGCTCCTGCGCGCCCATCTCGATCGCGCCGGGTTTGCGGACTGCGCCATCAAACCTCTGGGGGGCGAGCGTGCTTTCCAGACCGACCTGTCCCATCCTTTCGTGCGAACGGTCGTGGACGCGGTCCGCCAATCCACCGGCCGCGAGACGGTGCTCCTTCCCACCTCGGCGGGCACCGGGCCTATGTACCCCCTGGGGGATCTGCTGGGCGTGCCGATTCTCAGCATCGGGAGCGGCTACTGGGGCTGCAACGCCCACGCGCCGGACGAGCACATCCGGGTAGACGACTTCGAAGAGACGATCGTCATGATAGCGCACTTGCTGGAGCGTTTCGCGCTCGAATCATAGTTCGGAGGTCCTGATGCCGTTGCTGCGAGACATCGCCAGAGAGCACACCGATCCCGCGTTGGAGGTCCTGCGCACGCTGCTCCACCAACCGAGCGTGGCGGCCACCGGCGAGGGAGTTGCCGCGTGCGCGGACCTGGTCCGCGGCGCCTTCGAGGAGGCCGGCGCCGCCGTCGCGGTCCACCAGGCGAGAGACGCTGCCCCGATCGTGATCGCTGAGTTTCCGGGCGAGGGAGAACGCACGCTCCTGTTCTACGACCACTACGATGTTCAGCCCGCCGATCCGCTCGGCGAGTGGACTTCGCCGCCGTTCGAGCCGGTGGTCCGGGACGGCCGTCTCTACGCGCGCGGCGTCGCGGACAACAAGGGAGACTTGGTCACCCGCCTGGCCGCGGTGCGGGCGCTCAAGGCCGCACAGGGCCGGCTGCCCTGCCGGGTGAAGTTCCTGGTCGAGGGCGAGGAGGAGATCGGATCGCCCAACTTCGGTTCATACGTGAGGGCGCACGCGGACGCGCTGCGCTCCGACGCGTGCATCTGGGAGTCCGGGCAGCGCGACCTCAAGGAGCGGCTGCAGATCACCACCGGCATCAAGGGGATCTGCTACCTCGACCTGGAGCTGCACGCCACGAGCCGGGATCTCCATTCATCGCTGGGGGCCATCGTGGAGGGCGCCGGCAACCGAATGGCCTGGGCGCTGGCCTCCTTGAAGGATCCGTCCACCGGCCGCGTCCTGGTGGATGGTTTCTACGACCGCGTGCGGGAGCTCAGCGCGCGCGAGATTGAGGCCACGCGCAAGATCCCCTTCGATGAGCCCGAGTTCAAGGCGCACGTCGGCGTGGAGCGATTCATCGGAGGGGCGACCGGTTTTGACGCGGTGATGAGGCTTCTCTACCAACCTACCTGCACGATCTGCGGCCTGGACAGCGGCTACACCGGAGAGGGCTCGAAGACCGTGCTGCCGCGTCGCGCACGCGCCAAGGTGGACTTCCGGCTGGTGCCCGACCAGGATCCCCACGAGATCGCAGCCCTGGTGGAAGCGCACTTCAAGAAGCTGGGGATCGAGATCACGGCGTCGCTGCTGGGAGGCGAGCGCGCCTACCGCACCGACCTGGACGACCCGTTTGTTTCGCTTGTGACGGAGGTGGCCGGGGAGGCCACCGGCCGCGAGGTCAAGCTGTACCCCACTTCTCCCGGCACCGGGCCGATGTACGACCTGGGCGCGGCGCTGGGAATCCCGGTTGTGAGCGTCGGAGGATCCTACTGGGGCAGCCGTGCCCACGCGCCGGACGAGAACATCCGGCTGGCGGACTTCGAAGAGACGATCTACATGGTGGCGCGCGTCATCGAGCGATTCGCCGGCAGGCCGTAGGTCCGGCGCCTAAGCCCGCATCCGCTCGCGCAGCGCCGTCAGTCCCGGGCTCAGAGCCACATGGTAGGCCGCGCCGTCGTCGAGATGCTTCAGCTCCTCAGGCAGCGCCACCAGCCGCTCGGTGCAGCGCTGCCGGATCTCCACAAGGGACTCGGACAGGATCCGCCTGCCTGCCTGCATCACCGGGATCAGCATCGGCGTGGCGCCGGGCGGTCCAGGCTCATCGTGCAGCGCCAGCAGGTCGCCGGAGGGCTGTCCTTCAGGATCGTGGCGACGCCAGACCTGCTTTCGGCCGGGCAGGGTCGCTTTACCGGTGCTCAGCTTGATCCGGTATCCCTTCTCGTCCTCCACCAGCTTGTAGACACCCCCGACGCTGGGCGCGTCCGCCGAGGTCCCCAGCTCGGTGCCCACGCCGAAGGCGTCCGCAGCCGCGCCCTGCGCCAGCATCTCGGCGATGCGGTACTCGTTGAGGTCTCCGCTCAGGAAGATCTGCGTCTCACGCAGCCCGGCCGCGTCCAGCGCCGCGCGCACCGCCCGGCTCTGCGCGGTCAGGTCTCCGCTGTCTATGCGTACGCCGCGCAGGCGCGCGCCCGCGGAGGCCATCTCCCCTCCGACCGTGATCGCGTTTGCCACGCCCTGCATCGTGTCGTAGGTGTCAATGAGCAGCACGGTGTTGGTGGGGAAGTCGCGCGCGAACGCGCGGAAGGCCTCGAGTTCATCCGAGAAGGACATGATGTACGAGTGCGCCATCGTTCCCACGACCGGAATCCCGTACAACATGCCCGCGAGCACGTTCGACGTGCCGGTGCATCCCGCGATGTAGGCGGCACGCGCGGCCTTGAGCGCGGCGTCGGCGCCGTGGTCGCGCCGGGGGGAGAAGTCCACCACCCCGCGGCCCCGGGCGGCCAGCACCGACCGGGCCGCCTTGCTGGCCACCATCACCTGGAAGTTCAGCGTGTTCAACAGGAGCGTCTCGACGATCTGGGCCTCGATGCGGGGCGCGCTGATCTCCAGCAGGGGCTCGGGTGGAAAGAACACCTCGCCTTCGGGGACCGCGCGCGCGTCGCCGGTGAAGCGGAAGTCACGCAGGTACTCCAGGAACTGCTCGCTGAACAGATGCAGCCCGCGCAGGTAGCGGATCGCCTCGTCTCCGAAGCGCAGCGTCTCGAGGCAGGCCAGAGCCGTCTCGATCCCGGCGCTGACCAGGAACTCACGGGACGGGGGCAGGGATCGAACGAACAGGGCAAACGTCGCCCGTCCGTTCATGCCGTTGCGCAGGTAGCTGTCCGCCATGGCCAGTTCATAGAGGTCTACCAGCAATGCAACGTTGTCCGGGGTGACGTAGCCGAAGCCGGGTGAAGCCGCGGGTCCGCTCACAGCCATCGCAGCCGGCGGAAGACCGCCAGCATCGTCAGCACGCTCGCTGCCATCAGACCCAGGGCCGCGGCGAAACCGTACCGCCACTGGAACGACGGATAAGCGCGCTCGAAGTTCATCCCGTAGATTCCGGAGATCACCGCCAGCGAGGCAAAGACCGCGGTGATCACCGTGAGCACCTTTACTACCTCGTTCAGCCGATTGCTCACGATGCTGAGGTAGATGTCCAGCGCGCCGGCCAGCAGGTCGCGGTGCGTGTCAATCTGCTCGGTGATGCGCAGCAGATGGTCGTAGATGTCGCGGAAGTACGCGCGCAGCGGCGCGCCGATCAGCCGCGAGTCGTGCCGCAGCAGCAGGTTCATCATGTCGCGCTGGGGCGCGGCGACGCGCCGCAGGTGCAGCAGCGCGCGCTTCACGGCGAAAAGCTGGTCCATCGTCCTCTGCTTGGGCCCCTTGAAAAGGGTGTCCTCGAGGCGCTCAACGTAGTCGTCCAGGGAGTCGAGCACCGGGAAATACGAGTCCACCACGGCGTCGAGGATCGCGTAGAGGAGGTAGCCCTCCGTGCCGCGCAGATCAGGCGGGGTCAGTGCCAGCCGCCGCCGGACCTCGTCCAGAACGGGCGCCGCGCCGCTGTGTGCGGTGACAACGAAGCCCGCACCGAAGAAGAGATCAATCTCGTCCAGGGCCACGTCGTGCCCCGCCGCCCCGCGGAGCCGCGCTGCATGGGTGGTGATGAACAGGAAACCTTCGTACTCCTCGGCTTTGGGCCGCTGTCGGCGCTTGAGCGCGTCCTCGACCGCCAACGGGTGTAGCCCGAAGGTGTTGGCGATGGGCGTCATTATCTCGGGCGTGGGGTGCGAGAGGTCAATCCACAGGCTCTGACCCTCGCGCCCCCGGAGGGAGTCGAGCGACTCCGGAGGGTCGGTGATGGTTTCCGAGCCGCGGAAGACCAGGATCTGCATGGCAGGGCGGGATGCAGGCATCGGGATGTAGGTTCGGCCCGCGGCAGGGCTTTCCTTGCAGGGGCCCGGGCGGACCAGGAGGAACCGCGCTAGGTCGCGAATAGGCCCGGTGTTCTACAATAGCCGTCTCCGACCCGCGCTATCCCCCTGGGAGGTTCGGGCGATAGGGTGAGGGGGGCAACTCCCCCGCCTGCCGTATGCAAAGGAGGCGACCCTAACATGGGTGGCCTCCTGTCTTCATTCTGAGGAAGGGAAGGGAGGGGGGAGTCCGATGAGCAAGCTGCTTCGGGTCAACATGACCGACCTGAAGGCCGCGTTCGAGGAGGTTCCCGAGCCCTACCGGCTCTGGGGAGGCCGTGGATTCACTTCCATGGTTACGGCCCGAGAGGTCCCGCCCAACTGTCACCCCTTGGGACCTAACAACAAGCTCGTCATCGCGCCGGGGATCGTCAGCGGAACCGCGGCGCCCACTTCCGGTCGCACGTCGTTCGGCGGCAAGAGCCCGCTGACCGGGACGATCAAGGAGTCCAACGCCGGGGGGCTGTCCTCCCAGAAGATCGCCCGCCTCGGCATCAAGGGGATCATCATCGAGGGACACCCCGAGGAGGCCGGGAAGTTCTGGCTGCTCAAGATCAACAAGGACGGCGCGGAGTTTCTTCCGGCGACCGATCTGGTGGGCAAGGGGATGTACGAGGTCTGCCGCACCTTGTGGGAGCGCCACGGCAAGGGCGTTGCGATCATCGGGATAGGGCCCGCAGGCGAGTACCGCCTGACGAACGCCGGCATCTGCGTCAACGATCCGGAGAATACCGCGGGCCGCTACGCAGGGCGCGGCGGGATGGGCGCGGTCATGGGCGCCAAGGGGCTCAAGGCGATCGTGATTGACGACACCGGCGGCCCGGGAGTCGCCGTCGCCGACCAGACACGCTTCAGGGCGGCGATCAAGAAGCTCACCGAGGCCTCGCTCAAGCACGACGTCACCAAGAAGGAAGGCGCGCTCAACACCTACGGCACCAACGTCCTGGCCAACATCATGAACGAGGCCGGCGGCTATCCCACCCGCAACTTCAGCGGCGGCCGCTTCGAGATGGTAGGTCAGATTAGCGGCGAGGCCGCCCGCGAGATCATCCAGAAGCGGGGCGGCGTCGGCACCACCGGGCACCCCTGCCATCCCGGCTGCATCATCCAGTGCTCGAACATCTTCACGTACCCCGACGGCAAGTTCCACACGTCGGTGTTGGAATACGAGTCGGTCTGGGCGCTGGGTGCCAACTGCGGGATCGGCAACCTGGACGACATCGCCGACCTGGTCTGGGCATGCAACGACGTCGGCCTGGACACCATTGAGGCCGGCGCCACCATCGCCGTGGCCATGGAGGGCGGCCTGCTCGAGTTCGGGGACGCCCAGGGCGCCAAGGAGCTGATCCACGAGGACGTGCGGCACGGCACGCCGCTGGGGCGCATCATCGGCAACGGCACCGAGTTCACCGGCAGGGCGTTCGGAGTGGTGCGCGTGCCGACGGTCAAGGGCCAGGCAATGCCTGCCTACGAGCCCCGGGTCGTCAAGGGCATCGGCGTGACCTACGCCACCAGCACCATGGGGGCCGACCACACCGCGGGGTACACAATCGCCCCGGAGATCCTGAGCGTGGGAGGCAAGGCCGATCCGTTCAATCCCCAGAAGGCCGAGCTGTCCCGCGCGTTCCAGTCGGCCACCGCGTTCATTGACACGAGCGGGTACTGCCTGTTCGACGCCTTCGCGGTGCTGGACATCCCTGAAGGCCTGGAGGGAATGGTTGAATCGTGCGCGGCGGTGCTGGGCACGAATTGGACGGTCAACGACATCGGGCCGTTGGGCATTGAGGTCCTGAAGGCCGAGCGCGGCTTCAACGAGGCGGCCGGATTCACGAAGGCGCACGACCGCCTGCCCGAGTTCATGAAGTACGAGCCGGTCCCGCCGCACAACACCACCTTCGACGTGACGGATGAGGATCTGGACAAGGTGCATGCCTATTGATTGAGATCCACCTGTACGGACGGCTGCGACGACTGGCCGCGCAGTCGGGGGTGCACAGGCCTTCGGTCACCTGGGTTGACCTGCCGGAAGGTACGGTCGCCCAGGTGATCGAGGCGCTTGGAGTCGAGCGGGAAGCGGTGGGCAACATCTTCGTCAACGGCCGCTACGATCCCGCGGCCCTGGACCAAACCGTTCGGAGCGGGGACAGGTTAGGGCTCTTTCCGCCGGATATGAGGATGCTGTATGTCTAGTGAACCCGTGGACGTGCACGTCTACGGGGCGCTGCAGAAGCGGTTCGGCGCCCCGTCGCCGTTTCAGGCGGTGCGCAGACAGGTCGTGTCGTCTCATGACAGCCGCATCCAGGACATCCTGGTGGAGCTTGGCATAGAACCCAACGAGGTCAGCCACCTCTTCCTCAACGGCGAGTACTCGGCGGCCGGCCGGCGCGTGCGGCCTGGAGACCGCCTGGCGGTATTCGGACGCGACATGGCGCTGCTATACCGGCAGTACTTCCGCAAGGTGACGGACCCACCGTGATCGTCACGGTGCGGCTCTACGCGACGCTCCGGGACCTGGTTCCGGGCGGAAGGAAGGCCCTTGACGTAGACCTCCCCGAGGGCACAACCGTCGGAGGCCTCATCGCGCACCTCGGCATCCCGGCTGGGACCGTGCGCAAGGTGTTCGTCGGCGGGATCGCCAGGGAGGATTCGCACGTATTGCAGCCGGGGGACGAGGTAGGCGCGTTCCCGCCGATAGCAGGCGGCGCAGGGGTAGGCATGTACCCGCCGGATGGCGGCGGCGCGCCGGTGCGGGAGTTCCTGCACATCCGCACGGTGGCCCAGGCCAGGGCGCGCTTCATGGAAGAGTGGACCCCTCCCAGGCCGCGCACCGCGCCCGCCGAGATTGCCGGGGCCAGTGGGCGCGTGCTCGCGACAGACGTCGTCTCTCCCGAAGATCTGCCACCGTTTCCGCGCTCGGTCGTTGACGGCTATGCGGTGCGCGCGGCCGACACTTTTGGTTCCAGCGAGGGTCTTCCCGCCTACCTGACGGTCGCAGGGGAGATCCTGATGGGCCGACTTCCGGATCTCACGCTTGGCCCAGGCCAGGCGGCCCGCATCCCGACCGGGGGAATCCTGCCTGCGGGCGCCGACGCCGCGGTGATGGTCGAGCACACGGAGTTGCTATCCGCGGCGGAGATCGAGGTTCGCCGGCCGGTGGGCCCGGGTGAGAACGTTATCAGGCCCGGTGAGGACGCGCGGCGCGGCGCGGTCGTGCTGCCCGCGGGAACTGTTCTACGCTCCGCCCAGATAGGGCTGCTTGCCGGCCTGGGGATCGCGCGGGTGGAGGTTGCGGTCCGGCCGCGCGTGGCCATCATCTCGACCGGCGATGAGGTGGTCCCGCCCCGGAAAACGCCTGAGGCAGGCCAGATTCGCGACATCAACGGCCCGGCGCTCTCCGCGGCGGTCCTGGCCGAAGGCGGGGAGCCGGTCTCTTTTGGAATTGTTCCCGACAGGCTTGAGCCATTGCTGGCCGTGCTGCGCGCGGCGCAGAAGCGGGCCGACCTTATCCTGGTTTCAGGAGGCAGTTCAATAGGACTCCGCGACGAGGTTGCCCGCGCGATCGCGGCGCTGGGACCGCCCGGGGTGTTGGTGCACGGGGTGGCCATGAAGCCCGGCAAGCCGACCGTGCTGGGACTGTGCGGTCAGACGCCCGTCGTCGGCCTGCCCGGGCATCCCACCACGGTGCTGGTGGTGTTTCATGTTTTCGTGCGCGAGATGATCGCCCGGCTGCTGGGGCGGCGACCCGATCCCCTCCCGTCGGTGAAGGCCCGCCTCACCCGCCGCGTGGCCTCCGCGCCCGGGCGTACAGATTATCTCCGTGTCTTGCTGCAGCAGCGCGACGGCGCCCTGTGGGCGGATCCCATCCTGGGGAAGTCGGGCCTGATCTCCACGATGGTGGGAGCGGACGGGCTCGCGATGATACCTGAGGCCGTAGAGGGAATCGAATCCGGCGAAGAGGTAGTGGTGGAGATCCTGACCTCGTGACCGCCAGGCGTGTCTACCTGACCGATCTTCCCCTGGAGGAAGCGCTCTCGCGCTGGATCGGAGCGCTGCGGGCGCGCGGCCTGCTGGCGCCGGTGCCGGCCGAGGCGGTTGGTGCGGCCGAAGCGTGCGGCCGCGTCACGGCAGAGGCGGTCTGTGCTGCGCGTTCCGTGCCGCACTACCACGCGGCAGGGATGGACGGGATCGCCGTACGCGCGGAGGACACCTTCGGGGCTTCGGAGACCACCCCGATCCTGCTGTCCCCGGATCGCTTTGTGACCGTCAACACCGGCGATGCGATGCCCGAGGGCGCCGACGCGGTGGTCATGGTCGAGGAGATCCGCGACGTGGATGGCGCGGTTGAGATCCTGGCGCCTGCTGTGCCCTGGCAGCACGTTCGGTCTGTCGGGGAGGATATCATCGCAACTGAACTGCTCCTTCCCAGCAGCCATCTCATCCGCGCCGTGGACGTGGGCGCGATGGTGGCCGCTGGTGTCGCAGCGGTGATGGTCCGGCGACGGCCGCGGGTCGTGCTCATCCCCACGGGCGACGAGGTGGCAGATGCCGCCGGCCCGCTCCGCCCCGGTCAGGTTCCGGAGTTCAACACCGCGATGCTGGCCGCGGAGGTGGTGGGTTGGGGCGGTCGGGCGCGCCGCCACCCCATTGTGCCCGACGATCCCGACCTTCTCTGCGCGGCGATTGAGGCCGCGATCGAGGCCGCGACCGGGACCGCGAATGGGACCGGGACCGCGAATGGGACCGGGACCGAGGTCGGCTGCGACCTGCTGGTGGTCAATGCGGGCGCATCGGCCGGCGAGCGCGACCACACCGCCCTGGTCTTCGAGAAGCTGGGAGAGGTGCTCGTGCACGGCGTGGCGATCCGGCCGGGCAAGCCGGTGATCCTGGGGATAGTGCGTAACCGGCCGGCCATCGGCCTGCCCGGGTACCCGGTTTCCGCCATGCTAACCTTCGACCTGTTCGCCAGGCCGGTCGTGTACGGGCTGCTGGGCATCGTGCCGCCTGAGCGCGAGCGGCTGCGCGCGGCGCTCGTGCGCAAGGTTCACTCCACGCTGGGAGTGGATGAGTTCGTGCGCGTGACCGCCGGCAGGGTGGGCGGCCGAATGGTGGCCGCGCCGCTGGGCCGCGGCGCAGGGCTGGTGACTTCGTTGGTGCGGGCGGACGGGATGCTGGTTATCCCGCGGACCAGCGAGGGCATTGAGGCCGGCGAAGAGGTCGAGATCGAACTGCGGCGTCCCAGGGCCGCAATCGAAGGCGCGGTCCTGGTAGTGGGCAGCCACGACGTGGCACTGGACGTGCTGGCCGACTTCCTGCACCGCGCCGATCCGGGCGCCTCGCTCACCTCGGCGCACGTGGGCAGCCTGGGCGGGCTGTTGGCGCTCGGCCGCGGCGAGGCGCACATGGCAGGCGTCCACCTGCTGGACGAGGCCACCGGTGAGTACAACGTTCCTTACGTACGCCAGTACCTGCCGGGTCGCCCGGTGGTGCTGGTCACGCTGGCCCACCGGGAGCAGGGGCTGATGGTCCAGCCCGGCAACCCGAAGCGCATAGGGAGCATCGCCGATCTCGCCCGGAGCGAGGTGCGCTTCGTCAACCGGCAGCGCGGCGCCGGCACACGGCTGCTGCTGGACTACGAGATGCGTCGCTGTGGCCTGGCCCCCCACCAGATCTGCGGCTACGACCGCGAGGTCTACACCCACATGGCCACCGCTTCAGCCGTTGCCTCGGGTGCGGCCGATGCAGGGCTCGGCATCCTGGCCGCGGCACGGGCGATGGGGCTGGAGTTCGTTCCGGTGGCGCGCGAGCGGTTCGATCTGGCGATTCCGGAAGAGCACATGGCTTCCCCGCCGGTCCGTCGCGTGCTGGACGTTCTGGAGCGCGACGAGTTCAAGGCCGCGGTGGCCGCGCTGGGCGGGTACGATCTGTCGGCAACCGGCACACGGATCCAGGTTGCCCCGTAGCGGCTGCGCACGACAGACTCAAGCAGGGGTGGACTAATGGCAGTTGAGGTGGGCCATCAGGCGCCGGATGCGGTGTTAGTCAACCATGACCGCAAGGCGGTGAAGGTCAGCGATCTGCGCGGGAAGACGGTCGTGCTGGCGTTCTTCCCCGGCGCGTTCACCGGGGTCTGCACGAAGGAGATGTGCGCCTTCCGCGACGCGATGGCCGCGTTCAGCGCGATCGAAGCGCTGGTCTTTGGGATCAGCGTGGACATGCCGTTCGCGCAGAAGGCGTTCGCTGACCAGCACGGTTTGAACTTTCCGCTGCTGTCGGACTACAACCGCGAGGCCGTCCGCGCGTTCGGGGTCGAGGACCCCAACTTTGCCGGCGGGCTGTTGCCGGGCGTTGCCACGAGGTCGGTCTTCGTGCTCGACCGCGACGGGGTGGTGCGGTACAGGTGGATCGCGCCCACCCAGGGGACCGAGCCGGACTACAGCGCCGTGGAGGAGGCGGTCAGGGAGCTGGGGTAGCCGCCGGCGGTCCCGCCGGTGCGGGCGATCTGGCCGACGCGAGCTTGGAGGCGCGCACGCCCAACAGCCGCACCGGGCGGTCCACGACCACCTTGTCGAGGAGGGCCACCGCGACCTCCGCCATCGCGGCACGGTCGTCTATCACAGCGGGCAGTGTGCACGAGCGCGATACCGTTCGGAACGTGGCAAACCGGACCTTCAGCGTGACCGTGGTGGCACTATAGCCCTGCTCCCTCAAGTCGTCCGCGACCCGGCCGGCCAGACGCGCGACCGCCTCGCGCATCGCCTCGATCCTCCGCAGGTCCACCTGGAAGGTGTGCTCCCGGCTGACCGACCTGGGTTCCCACTCGGTCTGCACCGGGCTCTCGTCAATGCCACGGGCGATGCGGTGCAGGTAGGCACCGAGCCGCGGCCCGTACTCCTCCTGGAGCCGTTCCAGAGGGATCCCGGCCAGGTCGCCTACGGTGTTCACCCCGAAAACCTGGTGCAGCCGCGCGGCGGTCTTGGGCCCGACGCCCCATAGGGTGGTGACGGGCAACGGCGCGAGGCGCGCTTCTACATCTCTCTCCGGGATCACGGTCAGGCCGGCCGGCTTGTTGAGGCCGGAGGCGATCTTGGCCACGAGCTTGTTCGGTCCCACGCCGACCGACGCCGTCAGCAGCAGCTCGGAGGCAATGCGTTCTTGAATGGCCCGGGCGATGGCCTCGCCCGGTTCCGGAAGGTCGGTGACGTCAAGGAACGCCTCGTCCAGGCCCAGCGACTGCAGGCGGGCGCCGGTGTCACGCAGGATCGCGTGCATCCGCTCGGAAACCTCCCTGTATGCCTGGAAGTCCACCGGCAGAAAGACCGCCTGCGGGCACCGTTGGTAGGCGGTGCGCAGCGGCAGACCCGAGTGCACGCCGAAAGGGCGGGCTTCGTAGGAAGCGGTGGAGACCACGCCACGCTCGCTCGGATCGCCTCTTCCGCCAACGACGACAGGGCGCCCGCGCAGCTCGGGCCGCCGCAACTGCTCAACCGCGGCGAAGAACGCATCCATGTCCACGTGCAGGATCGTGCGACCGGGCATAAGCATCCCACCTGAGGCAGTTCGCGGTGTTCGGTGGCGCGTTCCTACCATGAGGAAGAGAACTGTCGGCGGCGCGTGTCCACCGTGAGGAGGGAAGGTAGATGATCAGGTTCGACGGAAAGGCGATGCTGGTCACCGGAGGCACCGCCGGGATCGGGCTCGCCACCGCGCGTCTGGCCCTGGAGCTGGGAGCCCGGGTGGCGGTTGCGGGGCGGGACCCTGCCCGCGGCCGAGGGGCGGCCGCCGGGCTCGGCGACGGCGCGCTCTTCATCGAGGCCGACGTCGCGCGCGAAGAGGACGTGCGGCGCATGGTTGCCGGGGTGCTCGAGCGGTTCGGCCGGCTGGACGTCTTGGTCAATAACGCCGGGTTGATCCGCCGCAGGCCCGTTCTCGAAGAGGAGCCGGAGGGCTGGGACCACCTGATGGCCACAAACCTCCGCGGGGTCTTCCTGTGCTGCAGGTACGCGCTCCCGGCGCTCATCGCGAGCCGGGGCGCGATCGTCAACGTGTCCTCGCGCCTGGCATTCGCTTCTGCCGCGGGCCGCACACCCGCCTACGACGCCAGCAAGGCCGGGGTTGCCGCGCTGACGCGCTCGCTGGCCGTGCGCTACGGTCCGGACGGCGTGCGCTGCAACGCGGTCTGCCCCGGGTTTGTGCCGACCGACCTGAACCGCGACTCCTGGGAGGCGTGGACGCCGGAGCATCGCGCGCAGGTCATCCAGACCTATCCCCTGCGCCGTCTGGGGACGCCGGAGGACGCGGCGCGGGCGATTCTGTTCCTGGCTTCGGACGCGGCCTCCTGGATCAGCGGGGCTGCGCTCCTGGTGGACGGCGGGCTGTCGGCGGCATGAAAGGCAGGGCCCCAACAGCGGTGCCCCGCCCGGCCGCGCGCCCTCTTGACTTAGGTTTCGCTATATAGTACTG
>JASEHJ010000130.1 GCA_030018905.1 bacterium
GGGACGACCTTGTAATCTCAGGCGGCGAGAACGTCTATCCGGCCGAGGTAGAGGGAGTCCTGCGCGGCCATCCTGCCGTGGAGGACGCGGGCGTGTTTGGCCTTTCGGATGCCGAGTGGGGACAATCCGTGGCGGCGGCGGTCACCGTGCGGCGCGGCGCCTCCCTCTATGAGGAGGGAGTGCGCGCTTTCTGCGCCGCGCGCCTGGCCTCGTTCAAGGTGCCGAAGCGGATCTGGTTCGTGGAAGATCTCCCACGATCCACATCCGGCAAGTTGATCCGCCGGGCGCTGCGCGAGAAGTTCGGAATTGTGGCCGCGTCGCCAACAGAACGGCGCACCTGGGTCAGGGATGCCTTCCACCGGATTGCCGGCCGCTACGATCTGCTGAACCACGTGCTGAGCGGGGGCCTGCACATCCTATGGAAGCGGGCGGCCGTGCAGGCGGCGGGCCTGCGACCGGGAGGGGTGGCGGTTGACGTGTGCTGCGGGACCGCGGACCTGGTGCTGCTGGCCTCACGCGAGGTGGGTCCTGGCGGGCGCGCTATAGGCGTGGACTTCGCGCTGGGAATGCTCGAGGTGGGCGCCAGGCGCCTGCCCCGGGCACCTGGACTGGCGGATGAAGCAAGCCCAGCGCCATCAGGGTTAGGCGCCAGGGTCTCGCTCGTCTGCGCGGACGCCGAGGCGCTCCCGCTGGCCGACGGGTCCACCGACGCGGTGTCATTTGCCTTTGGGATCCGCAATGTTGCGTCCCCTTCCGGCGCGCTGCTCGAAGCCCACCGGGTGCTGCGGCCGGGAGGCCGGATTGTGGTGCTCGAGTTCGGGCGGCCGGAGGCGCGGTGGCTCCGGGCGGCGTACGACCTGTATTCCAGGACGATCATCCCGCTGCTGGGCGGCCGGCTCTCGGGGCGGCGCGACGCATACCAGTACCTGCACGACTCGGTCCGCCGGTGGATGGACCCCGAGACGCTGGCCGGCCTCATGCGGGAAGCGGGATTCCAGGAGGTCCGGTACAGGCTGCTCACCGGCGGGATCGCCGTGCTGCACGCTGGTCTTAAGCTACGAGCGTAGCGTCCCGACCATCCGGCGCACAGCAGCAATCAGCGCGTCAAGGTCGGCCTGGGTGTTGTACCCCTGGACCGACACACGCAGCACCGGCCGGCAGTTCCAGTTCCACACCGGCACCTCGATCCGAAACTCCTCGCGCAGTCGCTGCTGGAACGCCTCCGGGTCGCAGGGCGGCAGAAACACACTCGCCATCTGAGCGAACCATGGACTCCCGTCCTGTCGCGTCTGCGGACAGATTGACGGCAGCCCGGTCAGCGCCTCGATCGCCCTACGCGCATCTCCGACGACGGCGTGGCACTCCTGCCGCACCGCGTCCCAGTTGTGCTCTCTGAAGAACTCAATCGCCGACGGCACGGCCAGAAAGGCCGCCAGGTCGCGCGTTCCCTGGTACTCGTGCTCGTCAATGAACCGGGATGGGCCCGGCTTCTCGGACCGCCATCCCCAGCTCACGACCAGCGGTTCGAGCAGCGGCTGGACCTCGCGCCGCGCGTATAGGAACGCCGAGCCCTTGGGCGCGCACATCCACTTGTGGCAGTTGCCGGCGTAGAAGTCGGCGCCCAGCGCTTCCAGTGCAAGCGGGATCTGTCCCGGCGCGTGGGCGCCGTCTATCACGGTGAGGATGCCCTCGGCCCGGGCGCGGCGGATCAGATCCTCGACCGGGAGAATCAACGCGGTCGGCGGGGTGATGTGGCTGACGAACAGGAGCCGGGTCCTGGGCGTCACACGTGACCAGATCGCCTCCACGACCTCGTCGCGAGAGGTGACCGGTAGGGGCACCGGCGCCCGTACGCACACCGCCTCCTGCTTCTCGCAGATGAATCGCCAGGTGCGGTCCAGCGCTCCATACTCGTGGTCGGTGATCAGCACCTCGTCCCCGGGGTTGAGCCGTAGAGAACGGGCCACGATGTTGAGTCCGGTCGTCGCGTTGGGCACATAGACCAGGTCGTCGGAGTCGGCGCCCAGGTACTCCCCGAGGGACCTGCGCGCCCGCCGCATCAGGTCACCTGCCCGCCGTGCGAAGAACTCGACCGGCTGGCTTTCCAGCTCGCGCTGCCAGCGCTGGTACGCTTCGAAAACGGGCCTGGGACACGCGCCGAACGAGCCGTGGTTGAGGAAGACCACGTCCCTGCGGAGCAGGAACTGGTCGCGGATGGCGACGGCGCGCGCGTCCGGGTTCGATGTGCCGGGATCCGTCATCGGCGACCTCCGGCTACTGCCTGGGTGTCAGGGTCACGTCGAATGTCACAAGCGGTCCGTCGGCGACCGTTACCCTTCTCGTCTCGGCCTGGTAGCCTTCTCTGGAGATCCGCACGGAGTATGTGCCCGCGGGCAGCAGGCGGTGGAACCGTCCGAACTCAGGATCGCTCGTGCGGGCCCTGATCGCGTCGCCGGTGAGGCCCTCCACCTCGATGAGCGCTTCGAGCGGCTGGCCGGTTCTCGCGTCAATTACCCTTCCCGTGATCCCCGGCCCGCGGTAGGTGAAGCCCTCACCCTCCTTGCCGTGAAGGAACCGGCGCAGCCACTGTTTGATCCCGTCCGAGAGGTTGCGGACGTACTCCTCGGCCTGCTGCAGTGAGTGCGGGTCGTCGTCTGCCGGGTCTGGGGTGTAGAAGTACCGGTCGTTGTAGAGGCGCTCTGCGATCTCGACGATATAGTGGAATGTTCCCACCGCCGCGTAGTGCCAGTTCGAAGACTGGCCCATGGGAGCCAGCAGGCTCATCGCCGGCATGCGGCATACCGCCGGATCGAAGATCGGCGACCCCATCTGGCAGAACCCCCCGGCCTGCCTGGAGGCCAGGGTCCACCGCGCGATCTCCTGCGCGGTCTCCAGCAGTCTGGCCTGGTCAGGCGTGGGGAGGACCGTATCATCAGCACGCCCGGTGCTCCATGGCCGCATGATCTGGCTCTGTGGGAACGGGTTGCCGTGGTGGAAGTCAATGCCGAATAGGGGGCGCTGTTCGAGGGCCAGGTCGCGCAGTGCCCGGGTCTCGGGCTCGGAGAACGGCGCAGTGCCGCGGAAGTACGAAGAGTAGGGATCGGTGCACTGCGGCTGGTAGACGGCGCAGCGGTCCCAGCGGAAGTCGAAGTTGCGGTTCAGGTCCACGCCGGGCCGGTCGCCGTTCTTGCGCCGGTTCGTCTCGTACCCGTACGCGTTCTGCACCGGCACAAACCAGATCTCGTATGCGCTGACCCAATCGGTGATCTCCTGATCAACGCCGTAACCGCGGGTCAGATCGTGGATAAGCCCGAGCGTGATCCTAAGCCCCAGCGGCTCCCGGCCGTGGATGATGCCCAAGAAGAGCCAGGCCGGTTCATCCTCCTCCTGCGCCGCGTTGTCCGAAACCTTGACGGCCATGATTGGTTTGCCGTTGGAGCTGCGTCCTATCTCGCGCACGTGCACTATGTCGGGAAAGCCAGCTTCCAGCCGCGACAGGCGAGCAACTATCTGCTCGTACGACGGGTAGAAGGCTTCCTGCGTCTGCATGCTCGTGCCAACGGAGGCGCTCGTGCCGGTAGGGATGCCGGTGGCGATGCCGGCGAGGACCAGCCCGGCCAGGAGCGCGCCCAACGTCAGGAGGCGCCGGATCAAGCCGGAAGCACCCGCACCTCGCGTGGCAGCATGCTCAGCCGTTCCGCGCCCCGGGCGGTCACGACCACGATCTCCTCGAGGCGGACCCCGAACTCGCCTTCGAGGTAGATCCCCGGCTCGATACTGAACATCATCCCTTCCTGCATCGCCAAATCGTTGGTGTGCGTGACCGAGGGCGGTTCATGCACGCTAAGGCCGATGCCGTGGCCGGTGCGGTGTGTGAACTGCCTGCCGTAGCCGGCAGTCTCGATCACGGCGCGCGCGGCTCGATCAACCGCCGAGAGCGGGGCGCCGGGCTTGACCGCGTCCATGCCCGCGCGCACGGCGTGCTCGACGATCGCGTGAACCTCGCGATAGCGCGCCGAGGGTTCGCCGATGTATCCCATGCGGGTGATGTCCGACATGTAACCTTCGAGGCGGCCGCCCAGGTCCACCAGGACAGGCTCACCCTCCTGCAGGGGTCGGATGCCGGAACGATGGTGGGGGTAGGCTGAGTTCGGCCCGCTCCCGACGATCGCCGGCCCCGGCTGCGCCACCTCCTGCTCCGCGAACGCGTCCGCGACGGCGCGGGCAACGGCGATCTCGGTTGTGCCGGGACGGCAGGCCGCGAAGGCCGCGTCCACCGCGACATCGGCGGTGGCGGCCGAACGGCGCATCAACGCGATCTCGTCAGCGGTCTTGATCATACGCACCGGCGCCATCACCTCGGTGCCGGGAGCGAAACCGATCTTCGCCCACCGCTCTTGGAGCAGCAACAGGAAGTCGGCCCGCATGGTGTCGCCGACGCAGATGCGTTTGGGATCGCCCAGCCGGCCGTGCGCCTCACGCAACGCCGCCCCGGCACCCTCGGCGTCAGTATAGGTGAGGAAGGGCAGGTCGATGTGTCCACGCGCTTCCCCGGCGTTGAGTTCGGGCACGAGGAATACCGCGTCGTCCGCGGTCAGGAACAGGTAGCACGGTCGCTCGTCGGCGTGCGGGGTAAAGCCGATCAGGTAGTACATGTCGTCGCCCGGCGGCAGGCTCAGCAAATCCACCCCGGCGGATCTCATCTGGGCGCGCGCGCGGGCTACGCGATCGGAACTGGGCATCCGGCACTCCTCCCGGGCGCGCACTCCTTGACTGCGGGAGGTCGCGCTGCAGCACTCAATACACCGTCTGCCTCAAGTAGACCTCCCATCAGCATGTCGGATGGCGGCAGGAACGATCCGACGTGCCGGCGAATCCGCACGCGGCCATGCCACGGCGACCCACAACACCATCGCGATCCGCAGCACCCTCGCGCCCCCCAGCGCTGTCCCCGACCGGTGAATCGCTGACCCGCGCCCGGCGCCGCGCCGCGAAGATCGCGGCGATTCTGGGCGAGCGCTACCCTGTGACCCGCCTGCCGCTCAAGCACCGCAACCCTTTGCAGTTGCTGGTGGCGACGATCCTATCGGCGCAGTGCACCGACAATCAGGTGAACAGGGTCACGCCGGCGTTGTTCGCCCGCTACAGGACGGCTGCGGAGTTCGCATCCGCGGACCCGTCCGAACTGGAAGCGCTCGTCCACCCAACTGGCTTCTACCGGCAGAAGGCGCGTGCGATCACGCGGACGGCCAGGATGCTGGACCAGAAGTTCGGCGGTGTTGTGCCAAGTACGATGGAAGAACTACTGGAACTCCCGGGCGTGGGGCGCAAGACGGCCAACGTGGTCCTGGGCGGGATCTTCGGACTGCCCAGCGTCGTAGTGGACACGCACGTGCGGCGCATAAGCCGGCGCCTGGGTCTCACCGCGCACGGCGATCCAACGAAGGTCGAGCAGGACCTGATGCGGCTTCTAGATCGCGGCCAGTGGTCGGACTTCTCCCTGCGGGTTATCTACCTGGGCCGGGAGATCTGCCGGGCGAGGCAGCCACTGTGTCCGACCTGCCCGCTGCGTCGCCTCTGCCCCTTTGCTCGCGGAAGCCTGTCCAGAGGCCCATCCAGCCGATAACCAGGTACACCACATCGTAGAGGCCGATCGCCTGGATGCCCAGTACCGGGATCCTGCCCCCCATGAGGAGCGCGCTGAGAAACCCGAGTAGCGCCGCGAGGGTGTAGACCAGGCCCGAGGTCTGCGCCCCCATCCTGACCCCCCAGCCTGCTGCGCCCACGCAGACCAGCACCGCTCCGCCGGCTAGGTGGAAGAGTCTGGGCCCCGGGGCCAGATACCCCAGCAGTAGGAGAACGATTCCGGCGATCAGGCAGTAGAGTCGCGCCATTGCATGCCCAGTTCGCCCTTGCCGCGCCGGCTCCCTTTGGAGGGGTGCCCGGCCGCAGGAGTGCCCGGCGCTCAGGGTGAATCGCCCGGTGAGGTGATGGTGCCCATGCGTATGGGACGCTCGACCGTGATCGCGCGCCGCGGGATGATCGCCACGGGTCACCCGCTTGCTACGGCCGCGGGCCTGGAGGTTCTGGCAGACCGGGGCAACGCCGTGGACGCCGCGGTGGCCGCGGCGGCGGTGTTGGGCGTGGCACAGCCGATGATGAGCGGGCTCGGCGGCGACACATTCATGCTGGTCTACCACAAACCCGAGGGGCGCATCTGGGGCCTCAACGGCAGCGGCCCCGCGCCCGAGGGCGCCACGCGGGAGTACTTCATCGAGCATGGTCACTCGACGATGCCGCTCCGTGGCATGCTGGCGGTCTCGGTGCCCGGAGCGGTTCGGGCGATGGATGAGGCCCTGGACCGATGGGGCGGCGGCCGGTTCTCCCTCCGAAGGCTGCTTGAGCCGGCGATCCGCTACGCCGAGGAGGGTGTGCCGGTTGCCAGAAAGATTGCCGGCTGGCTGCGTGAGGCCGCGCCCGTGATCGCCCAGTACCCTTCCTCGTCGGCGGTGTTCCTGCCTCGCGGTAGGCCCCTGGAAGAGGGCGAGATCCTGGTCCAGCGCGATCTCGGTGCATCGCTGCGGGTGGTGGCCGCGGGCGGTTCCGAGGCGTTCTACGAAGGGTCGATTGCCGAGGCGATGGGCGCGTATAGCCGCGCCCATGGAGGACTAC
>JASEHJ010000131.1 GCA_030018905.1 bacterium
GGTCTGGGTCGGCACCTTCCACGCAACCTGCAGCCGCATCCTCAGGGCCGACGGCGAGGCGATCGGCGTCCCTGCGCAGTTTGCGATCTACGACGAGGACGACCAGCGCCGGGTGATCCGTGATTGCATGGCCGCGCTGGGGCTCGACGAGCGGCGGTATCCGCCGCCGGCGATCCACGCCATGATCGGCCGGGCCAAAGATGAGGTGCTGGATGCGGCCCGGTACGCCGCGCGCGCCTCGACGTTCATGGAGGAGGCGACGGCCAGGGTCTGGCAGGCGTACCAGGCCGAGCTGCGAGCCCAGGGAGCGCTGGATTTCGACGACCTGATGTGCGAGACGCTGCGGCTGTTTGATGGGCATCCTGAGGTGCTCCGCGCCTACCAGGACCGCTTCGAGCACGTGCTGGTGGATGAGTACCAGGACACGAACCACGCGCAGTACCTGCTGGTGCGCGCGCTGGCGGGCAGGCACCGGAACGTGACCGTGGTGGGCGATGACGACCAGTCGATCTACCGCTGGCGCGGCGCGGATGTCCGCAACATCCTGGAGTTCGAGCGCGACTACCCCGACGCGAAGGTCGTGGCGCTGACCCAGAACTACCGCTCGACCAAGACGATCCTGGCCGCCGCACACGCGGTGATCCGGCACAACCCCCACCGGCATCCCAAGGAGCTGTGGACCGGCAACCAGGAGGGCCTACCGGTACAAGTCTATGATGCGCTGGACGGTAGCGACGAGGCACGGTTCGTGTCCGACCAGATCCGCGCTCTGGTCGCAGATGGCGTGCGGCTGCGCGAGATCGCGGTGCTCTATAGGACAAACGCCCAGTCGCGGCTGTTGGAGGAAGAGTGCCTCAAGGCCGGGATCCCCTACCAGGTTGTGGGCGGCGTGCGCTTCTACGAGCGCAAGGAGATCAAGGACATCCTGGCCTACCTGCGACTGGCCGTGGCGCCCCGGGACGAGGTCAGCCTACGGCGTGCGCTAGCCACGCCGCGCCGGGGCATCGGGGAGGTCTCCCTGGCCCGTCTCGAGGCCGGCGCCCGGGCCGCCGGGTGCACGATGCTGGAAGCGATGCAGCGGCCCGAGCTCGCCGAAGACCTGCCGCGCGCCGCGGCCCGCACGCTGGAGGGGTTCGCCGGACTGATTGCCGACCTGAGCGAGGCCGCTACCAACCTGCCCGCCGGCGATGTGATCGCCCGCGCGATCGTGGAGACGGGCTACCAGGCGATGCTGCAGGCCGAGGGCACCGAGGAGGCTTTTGGCCGGCTGGAGAACCTGCGCGAGCTTGTAACCGTAGCGCGGGAGATCGAGGAGTTCGCGGGTGAGCCCGGCCTGGCAGCGTTCCTCCAGCACCTGGCGTTGGTGGCCGACGTGGACACCCACCGGGACGACCTCGACCGTGTGACCCTGATGACGCTGCACAGCGCCAAGGGTCTGGAGTTCCCGGCGGTGTTCGTCACCGGGCTGGAGGAGGGCCTCTGCCCGCACGTCCGCGCGCTGGAAGAGGAGGGTGGACTGGACGAGGAGCGGCGCCTCTGCTACGTGGGGTTCACGCGGGCCAAGCACCGGCTGTATCTAACCCATGCTCGCATGCGCGCGACCTTCGGCTCGCCCAACTTGGCGCTGCCGTCGCGCTTCCTGGAGGAGGTCCCTCCCGAACTGACCGCAGGCGCGGTCCGTCCGTCCGCGGAAAGGCCGGAACATCACAGCCCTGGGCGGGCCGTGGTTCCAGGGAGCGGCAGGGGCCGCCTGGGCGCGCGCCGTCCGCTGCCGCACTTTGAGGTGGGGATGCGCGTCCGGCATTCCAAGTTCGGCGACGGCGAGGTGCTGGACTCAGAAGGGGAGGGTGAAGGGGCAATAGTGACCGTCCGGTTCTCCGGCGCGGTCAAGCGCCTGGCGTTGAGTTACGCTCCCCTGGAGCGCGCCGAGTGAGCCGCCGCAGGAGCGCGGCCCACGCCCGGCGTACTATTACGGTCACCGCTGCCTACGCTGGTATACTGGTGGTGCGGCCCGGCCCTCTCCTGGGGTCCGGGAGAAGGAGGCATGATATGAGAGGGATGATTCCCAGATTGGTTGCAGTGGCGATCGCCGGCGCGCTTATCGTTGCCACGCCGGTCATCGCCCAGTCTCCCAGGTTGACGCTGCCGGACGTCGCGAACCCGTTGGTCGCCGAGGGCGAGGTCGGGCGGTACGGCGGCACCTACGTGACCACCTCGATCTCCGACCCGCGGACGTTCAACGCGATCGTGGCTCAGGAGACCTCGTCCACGGTGCCCCTGAGCTACTCCTTCGACGGGCTGGTGGAGACGAACCGGATCTCGACCGAGATCGAGGGCGCGCTGGCCGAGTCCTGGACCGTGAGCAAAGACGGCCGCACCTGGCGGTTCAAGCTGCGCAAAGGCGTTACGTGGCACGACGGCGTGCCGGTGACGGCCGACGACGTGGTCTTCACGCTGGATGCGGCCTTCACCAAGGGCGTGCAGTCCAGCCTGCCGGACGTCCTGACGATCGCCGGCAAGCCGATCCAGTACAAGAAGGTGGACGAGTTCACGGTCGAGTTCAAGACCGAGCAGCCGTTCGGCCCGTTCCTGCGGACGATAGGTTTCAGCGTGCTGCCCAAGCACAAGCTGGAAGGCGCGCTCAAGCAGGGCGCCTCCGAGTTCAACCGCACCTGGAGCGTGGCCACCCCGCCGCGCGAGATCATCGGTCAGGGGCCGTTCGTGATGCAGCAGTACGTCCCGGGGCAGCGGATCGTGTTCCTGCGCAACACCAAGTACTACAGGGTGGACAGGAAGGGCCAGCGGCTCCCGTACCTGGCGCGAATCGTGGTAGTGGTAGTGCCGAATCTGGATGCCGCCCGGCTCAAGTTCGAGGCCAAGGAGACCGACCACTACTCCGCGCGGCCCCGTGAGTTCGCGGAGTTCAAGCAGAAGGAGGCCGCCGGGAACTTCACGATCTTCGATGGTCCGCCCACCTTCTCCACCGAGTTCTTGGTCTTCAACATGAACCCCCGCGGGATCTCCGGTCCCAAGCTGGCCTGGTTCCAGAACGCGAAGTTCCGGCAGGCGGTCAGCCACGCGGTTGATCGTGATGCTATGGTCCGACAGGTGTACGCGGGGCGGGCCACGGCCCAGTTCAGCCCTGTCAGCCCTGCCAACAAGTTCTTCTTCAACCCGACCACGCGTCGCTATCCTTACGACCCGGCCCGTGCCGAGGCGCTGCTCCGGGAGGCAGGGTTTTCAAAGGGCGCCGACGGGTTGCTCCGAGACGCGGCCGGCAACGTCGTCGAGTTCACCATGGCCACCAACGCCGGGAACACCGACCGCGAAGCGATCGGCAACCTGGTCCGCCAGGACCTGACCAAACTGGGGATGCGTGTCACGTTCGCTCCCGAGGCGTTCAACACCCTGGTGGGCAAGCTGACCGGCACCTTCAACTGGGAGGCGATAATCATCGGGCTGACCGGCGGGCTGGAGCCCCACACCGGCCAGAATGTCTGGCGCTCGACCGGCTCGCTCCACATGTGGCACCCGCGCCAGGATTCCCCGGCGACGGACTGGGAGGCCGAGATTGACCGCGTCTTCGACCAGGCCGCCCAGATGGTGGACCAGAACAAGCGCAAGCAGCTCTACAACCGCTGGCAGGAGATCGTGGCCGAGCAGGTTCCAATGATCTACTTCACCACCACGCTCACGCAGCCTGCGGTGCGCAACACGCTGGGCAACATCCGGCTCGGGTTTGGCGGGACCACGGCCAACATCGAGGAACTGTACTACCGGACCCCGTACAGGTAGGTACCCCACGGCAGGAGGGGCATGCCCCTCCTGCCCGATTCCGATGCTCAGGCACATCGCGCGCCGCCTGCTCCACCTGATCCCGATGCTCCTGGGGATCACGCTGATCTCTTTTGCCATCATCCAGCTCTCGCCCGGGGACTTCCTGGCCGAGGCCCGCATGAACCCGGTGGTCAGCAGCGAGACCGTGGACCGGATGCGCGTCAGCTTTGGGTTGGACCAGCCGCTGCACATCCAGTACCTCAGGTGGTTCTGGAACGCGCTCCGGCTGGATTTTGGCTACTCGTTCGCGTTCCAGGTGCCGGTGATCTGGCTGATTGGATCACGGCTGATGAACTCGGTGCTGCTGAACCTGGTGTCGTTCGCGGTTGCCTGGGCTATCGCCATACCACTGGGGATCCACGCCGCCCGGCGGCAGTACACGCTATCCGACAACGTGCTCTCATTCTCCGCGTACCTGGGCATCTCGACCCCGACTTTCTTCTCAGGGCTGTTCCTGCTCTACCTGGCGTTTCGTACGGGCTGGTTCCCGATCGGCGGCATGACCAGCATTGACCACGACTTCCTGCCCTGGTGGGGGAAGATCCTCGACGTGGCCCACCACATGGTGCTGCCGGTGCTGGTCCTGGGAGTGCTGAGCGTGGCCGGCCTGATGCGCCAGATGCGGGCGAACCTGCTGGAGGTGCTGCGCCAGGACTACGTCCGGACCGCCCGGAGCAAGGGCCTGGCCGAGCGCGTGGTGATCAACAAGCACGTCGTGCGCAACGCCATCAATCCCCTGATCACGATCTTCGGGTTCAGTTTGGGCGGGCTCCTGGGCGGTTCGGCGATCCTGGAGAACGTGATGGGATGGCCCGGAATCGGCAAGCTGATCGTGGAGGCGACGATCCAGAAGGACCTCTACGTGGTGATGGCGTCGCTGGTGCTCGGCTCTGTCACCCTGGTCGCGGGTAACCTCATCGCGGACGTGCTGCTCGTGGTGAGCGATCCCCGCATCCGGTACGACTAGGAGGTACGGGGAGCGGCATGGAGCAGGGCAGGATAGGGATGGTCCGGCAGGCACGGCCGAGGGGGCCGGAGCCGGTGGCGATCGGACAGGTGCGCATGCAGGTGCATCTGGCCTGGCGGCAGCTCCGCAGGCACCGGATGGCCCTGTTCGGCGGCGGGGTGCTGATCGTGCTCTACACGCTGGCCATCTTCGCCGAGTTCCTGGCGCCGTACACGCTGGACTTCTCGGATCGGGAGCGCTTCTTCCACCCGCCGATCATTCCCATGTTCCGCGACGCGCAGGGGTTCAGCCCGAGGCCGTTCGTCCACGGGACGACGCTGGCCGACCCCGGGCTGCGCAGGTTCGAGGTGGACCCCGCGCGCAGGCACTACGTCCGGATCTTCGTGCGCGGCGAGCCCTACCGGCTGTTCGGCGTAGTCCCCTCGACGCTGCACCTATTCGGGGTGGACGAGCCCGGTCGCATCTTCCTGATGGGCACCGACCAGTCGGGCCGGGACCAGTTCAGCCGTATCCTCTATGGCTCGCGCATCTCGCTTACGATCGGTATCATGGCCGCCGCCGTCTCCATCCCCATCGGCATGATCTATGGGGGCCTGGCGGGCTACTACGGCGGCAGGGTGGACAACGTCATGATGCGCCTATCGGAGATCATCATCGCCTTCCCTGAGTTCTACCTGCTGCTGACTCTCAGCGCCGTGCTGCCGTCGGCGGTGGGGTGCACCACGCGGTTCTACCTGATCACATTGATCCTGTCCTTCATAGGCTGGGCCGGGTTCTCGCGGCTTATCCGAGGCGTGGTTCTATCGCTCAAGGAGCGCGAGTACGTGCTGGCGGCCAAGGCAGCAGGGTCTGACGACTTTCGGATAATCGTGCGGCACATCCTGCCCCAGACCTCCTCGCTGGTTATCGTGGTCGTGACGCTCGGCATCCCGGGCGCAATCCTGGGGGAGTCGGCGCTGTCGTTCTTCGGCTTCGGGGTACGGGAGCCGTGCGCCTCGTGGGGCAACCTGCTGACGACCGCCTCCAACCTTCCGACGCTCATCCTGTCGCCCTGGTTGCTCTTCCCCGGGCTGTTCATCATCGCGGCGGTCGTGGCCTTCAACCTGTTCGGCGACGGTCTCCGGGACGCCCTAGACCCACGCCACCGGACCGCCTCGTAGCCTTGCTGCCCCGTGTGCGCCGATCGCTGATCGGGCCCCTGCTCTGGGCGGCCGGGGTCCTGGCCGTCGCGGCCCTCCTGGTCAGCCTGGACCGATCTTGGCAGGCCGGGAAGCGCCTGGATGCCGGCGACCCGGCCGTGCGGGTGGCCGGCGCGGTCCGAAGCATCTCGGGCAGCGACAGCGTCCGGCGGGTGGCATTTGACCCGTCCAGCGGTGCGGCCCTGGTGGACGCGACCTCACGGTACTACAAGAAGGGCCGGCCGGCCGCGGACAACCGGGAGTACCTGGCCACCGAAGGACGCCTGGGGGCGCAATTCGTGCTGTCCCTTGCCCAGTCCGGGCAGCCCTCGGTTCGGCAGGTGACGATCCGGCTCTTCACCGGCCGGACGCTCCTGGCCACCGTAACCGCCCGAGCGGGCCAGGAGTACGGCCAGTTTGCCGTGGAATACGCCGGCCCCTTGGTCCCCCGCTGAGCCACGCCCGCGGAACCGATCTTCCCTGTGCAGCGCCTGTCAAGCCATGAATAGCTGTTACCGAAGTAGGTATCATCGCGCCAAGGAGGATGTTACCGAATGATCGTGACGCTTCAGCCCCCTCGGCGCGCCGCCGATGCGCAGGGGGATGCCCAGGGGGCGTTCCACCTCGCGGAG
>JASEHJ010000132.1 GCA_030018905.1 bacterium
GGAGAGCGGCCGTGCCGCTCCGGGCGGGGCCGCGCCGTCCTCTGATCTCACCACGGGCGTCCTGGACGCGGCCTGCAGCCAGCTCGAGCGCCAGTACGATCTGACCCACGCCGGATGGGGCGGCGCCCCGAAGTTCCCGCAGCCGATGACGATTGAGTTCCTCCTGCGCGCCCTTCTGCGCACCCATCTGCGCACCGGCGGGCGATCTGCGCTCGCGATGGCCGAGGCCACGCTCGAGAAGATGGCGCGCGGCGGCATCTACGACCACCTCGGCGGCGGATTCCACCGCTACGCCACGGACGCGGCCTGGCTGGTGCCGCACTTCGAGAAGATGCTGTACGACAATGCGCAGCTCGCGCGAGTCTACGCGCATGCGTGGCAGGTGACCCGGACCCCGCTCTTTCGCCGCGTGGCCGAGGGCACACTCGACTACCTTCTCCGAGAGATGACCGATCGGTCAGGCGGGTTCTACGGCAGCCAGGACGCCGATTCCGAGGGCGAGGAGGGGAGGTTCTTCGTCTGGTCTGCGGATGAGATCCGCGAGGTGCTCGGGACCGGCGCCGGCGCCGACTTCTTCTTCGAGGCCTACGGGGTCACCGAGGGCGGGAACTTCGAGGGGAAGAACGTGCTGCACGTTGCGACGGATCCCCAGGCGCTGGCCGCAAAGCACGGTGCCGCCGTCGAGGAGATCGAGGGAGGCTTGGCCGCCGCAAGGCGCTCTCTCCTCGAGCGCCGGGATCGTCGCGTGCGCCCCGGCCTGGACGACAAGGTGGTGGCTGCCTGGAACGGGCTGGCGCTGGCGGCGTTCGCCGAGGCCGCCCGGGTCTTCGACCGTCCCGACTACCTAAGCGCGGCCACGTCCGCCGCGGCGTTCCTCCTGCGCGAGATGCGGACGGCCGACGGCAGGCTGCTCCGGGCCTGGCGCGGGGGCCGGGCCAAGCTGAACGCCTACCTAGAAGACTATGTCGATTCCATAGAGGGGCTGCTGGCGCTCTATGAGACGACGTTTGACGCGCGCTGGTTCGTGGAGGCGCGGCGGCTGGCCGACGAGATGCTCGCCCGATTCAGCAATCCGGAAGGCGGGTTCTTCGATACGTCGGACGACCACGAGACGCTCGTGGTCAGGCCCCAAGACCTCCAGGACAACGCGACACCTTCGGGAAGCGCCATGGCAGTTACCGTGCTGCTGCGCCTGGCCGCGTTCACGGGCGACGGCAAGTACCGCAACCCGGCGGAGACCGCGCTGAAAGCCGTCCAGCCGCTCGCGGCGGCCCATCCTACCGCGTTCGCGCAGTGGCTGTGCGCGCTCGACTTCGCGCTCGCGCGGCCTTCTGAGATTGCTATCGTCGGAGACCCGGATTCGGCCGATACACGGGCATTGCTGGATGTTGTGATGACACCCTACCGTCCCAACAAGGTCGTTGCGGTGGGCCGGCCCGGCGAGGCATCGCCGATCCCTCTCCTGGCCGGTCGTGCACCGCTTGCCGGAGGCGCCACGGCCTTCGTCTGCGAACGCTTCACCTGCCGCCTGCCGGTGTCCGATCCTATGGAACTCGCCGCCATGCTCGGCGGTTGAGGAATACTGAGGTGTATTCGGGGAAGAGCCCCGGGAGGCGCGCGCGTACATCCGCGAGCAGGCGGGGAAGCACTTCGATCCTCGAGTCGTCGAGGCGTTCCTGAGGCTGATCGGGGACTCAATCTGATCTGCGCGCAAGCGGCGCGTAGAGCGCGAGCGTCGCCAGCGTACCCGCGGCCGTGAACAGGAAGGCGGCGGTGTAGGCTTGGGGTGGGTAGTGTCCGGCCGCGTCGGCCGCGAAGGCTCCAACTATCAGCCCCATCCACCACTGCAGCAGGAAGGCGCCGCCGATCCCAAACAGGTTCACCGCGGTAACCGCGCGTCCGGTCATCGCGAGGGGGAAGACGAGCCGCGCGTGGGCCAACAACATGAAGTTGCCCGCGCCGGTCAGGCCGAAGCTGAAGAACAGGCCGGGCAGCAGGCCTGCCTGGGGCCTTATCGCCAGCATCACTTGCGTGGCCGCGAACAACGCCGCCGCCGCCACCACTACACGGGCCAGTCCGAACCGGTTGGCAAGCCAGCCGACCACGAAGGCTCCCAGCGCCAGACCGGCTCCCAGGAGGAGCAGCACGTTGCCGGCCGCGATCTTGGGCAGCCGCACGACATCGTAAAGGTAGGGCCCACCCCACAGCCCCTGCGTGGCGAGCAGCGTTCCTGTGAGGAAGAAGTTGAGCAGGGCGATCCGCCAGAACCGGGTATCGCCGAACACCCGGGCCAGTCCTGGTGCGGCCGGCACTTGCGTTGCCGGTCCTGGTGCGGAATCCGGCCCGGCCGCGCCACGGGCTTCGGCGCCCGGAGGGCCGATGCGGGTCCAGGCAGCTACGGAAGCTGCGCTGAGCGCCACGACGGCCGCGCCCCCCAGGAACACCGCCCGCCATCCCAGCGCCGCGTTCAACCAGGCCAGGGGCGTGGTGGCGGCCAGCGCGCCGAGCGTCCCCACTCCTATCAGGAGCGCCGAGGCCGCGGCGAACCGCTCGCGCGGATACCACTGGCTTACGGCCTTGAGGCCGCCCATCAGCACGCCTGCCATGCCGGCTCCCATCAGCGCTCTTCCAGCGGACAGGATCCAGAACGAGTGCGCGCCGGCAAAGAGCAGGCTGCCCGAGGCGGCGGTCAGCATCAGGACCGGCGTGACCCACCGCGGCCCGAAGCGGTCCAGCGCGGCGCCGATGGGAATCTGCACAGCCGCGAATGCCGCGTAGAACAGGCTGGTCATGAGGCCCAGTTCTCTGGCGCCCAGCGCCACGTCGCGGGCCAGGCTGGGCGCTATGACGGCGTTGGCCGATCGGAAGAAGAACGAGAGGAAGTAGGCGGCGGTAAAGACGCAGAGGACGCGGGTGCGATCCGGCATGGCGTAATACAGACGATTGTAGCCGCGGGGCCGGGGCCCGGCAAGGCGATGGAGCCGACTGAAGAAGTGCACCGCGAACCGGCAGGCGAGCAGGAGGCGAGAAGGTGGGCAGGAAGCAAGAATGGAAATGGAGCAGAATCCGATCGGCGTTTCCCAAGCAAAGGAGCCGGACACCGTGAGCCTCGACCTGGAACACCTGCGCCGAGTTGAGTTCCCGCTGACCGCGGAGTGCGCATTCCTCAACCACGCCGCCTCCTCTCCGCTGCCGCAGCGGTCGGCGGACGTTCTCCGCCGGTACGCCGATCGACAGCAGCACCGCCACCAGCGCTACCGGCCAGGCGCCCAGGAGCACGATCTCGAGGCGCTGCGGCGCACCCTGGCCGAGACGATCAACTGCGATCCGTCCGAGGTCACGTTCGTCCCGTCAACGTCCGACGGCGTGGGCATCGTGGCCAACACCGTGGATTGGCGGCCTGGCGACAACGTGGTATTGCCGGAGTGCGAGTACCCGGGCGTGGTCTACCCCTGGCTCAATCTCGTTCGCCGGGGAGTCGAGGTGCACATGACGCCGGCTCCCAACGGAGAGGTGGACATGGACGCGCTGATCGGGCGCATTGACGGCCGAACGCGCGTAGTGTCCATCAGCCACGTGGAGTGGACCTCGGGCTACCGCTGCGACGTCGGCCGGCTCGGCCGGCTCTGCCGCCCGCGAGGGATCTTGCTCGTCGTTGACGCGATTCAGAGCCTAAGCGTGACACCGGTGGACGTACAGGAGATGGGCGCGGACGTGCTCGTAGCCGGATGCTACAAATGGCTGCTCGGCATCCCTGGGACGGCCATCATGTACGTGCGTTTGGGCGCCATGCCTTCGCTTCTCCCGGACCGCGCAGGTCAGGCGGGCGTGAAGACGTCCATGGTCGCGAGGCCCAACCTAGTGTGGAAAGAGGACGCGATGCGCTACCAGGTCGGCAGCGGCAGCACCGCGGCCCTCCTGGTCCTGGAGAGTTCGCTCGGGCTCTTGCTGGAATCGGGCGTCGAGCGCACGCACGCGCACATCACCGCGCTGCTCGACCGACTGATTCCCGGTCTGCAGGGGCTTGGGATGACGATCACATCGTCGCTGGTCCCCGGGACGCGCTCCACGATCCTGAGCTTCACCACCGGAGATGCCGCCCGTGACGAGGCGCTCCACCGGCGCCTGCTGGAGCATAACGTGATCGTTTCGCTGCGACCGCACGGGATACGAGCGGCGCCGCACCTCTACAACTCGCCCGAGGACATTGACATTCTGCTGGCGGCGCTCAAGAGCGCGCCTGCGGCGCCTTCGCCTATCGCGATACCCTGAAAGGCAAGCCCAGGAGCTTCACATTCCCCCTCAAGGTCTCCAGTTCCGGATCTTTGTGCACCAGAATCGCGTCCCGTGTCTTCGCAACGGCCGCAATCAGAGCGTCGGCGACCGAGAGACGATACGCGGCCTTCAGCCTTCCGGCCTGCAGCAGCACCTTCTCATCAGGGGCGACCCATTCGATCGGCCAGGCTTTCGCCAGCGCCAGCAGCCTGATGGCCTCATCCTCGCCTTTCACACGCATGGCCGTGTAGAAGACCTCCATCAGCGTGATCGAGCACGCGAGCACGTGACACCGGCCATCGCGGGCGCCTCCGAGCAGGCGCTCCACCTTGTCGGCGCCTGGCTCATCGCCGAAGAAGGCCAGGACGGCCCACGTATCGAGGACGTAGCGGTCAGCCACCCCGACGCTCTCGGTTACGTTCAGCCAGCAGCGCCCTCCGGAGACCTCTGGTGGTGCCGCGGGCGTCGGCGATGGGATCCTCGGGAAGGGGAACGACCCGGATTGTCTCTCCGTCGTCCACCCATTCCAGCCGCGTTTGCGGCGTGATCCGGTGGGCTCGCCGGACCTTCGCGGGAATAACGGTTTGGCCTCTTGCCGTCACCGTGGTCTTCATCTGCAATCCCCCCCGCAAGTTGATTCTGCAAGACGTTTCCCCGAAATGCAAGATGTTCTCGACGAATTGCATGTTCTGTCTACGCCTGCCGCAGCCGCGGATCGAGGGCGTCTCCCGGGTGACACCTGGCGGCTGAGAGGCGCGCTGGCGATTGTCTAACGGCTGGGCGACTGCTTCCGCGGAGAGGCCGTTCTGGCGAGCAGTCCTTCCACGAACTCCGTATTCCACCAGCCCACGAAGAAGAGAAGATCTGCCAGCGTGAAGCGGTTGCGCATTAGATGGCAGTTCAGGAACGCCCAACGCACCACTTCGGGACCGACCGGCGGGGTGAGCTGGTTGAAACGTACGGGGGCGCCGGCCGCCTCAAGCGCGGCGGTCAGGGACTGTGGGGGAGCGAGCATCGCCCTGAGAGCAGCCCGGTGGGCCGGCCAGTTCACAAGGAAGGTTTCTATGGATGGTCCGGCCCTATGCCAGCGCTCCAGCTTCACCTGATAGTCGTTCCAACACTCCTCGCCGACGCGGCCGCTGGGATCAATTCCGGCAAAGGCCGTGCGGACGGCTGATTCCATCTCGCCCGGTTCCGGGAACAGACACGCGCGGTCAACCGCTGCGGGGTCGAAGTCGTCCAAGAAGATCTCCCACGCCGTTGCCACCGGGATGACTGCCGCCGCCACCTGCGCTCCGTGAAATGCGAGGGGACGGCCACTACGTAGGGCTTCCATGTCAATCAGGTGGCTGACGAGGTGCTCGGTGCCGGATAGCGGGGCTGTCTTCCCGGTCACTCCCATCGTGAAACCGCTTGTCGTCAAGACACGTGCGAGCTGGTCCAGTGCCTCGAGCTTTCGTCCAGCCAAAGCCGTGGCGACTCCGAGGAGCGCGCGCGCAGGCTCGCGGAGCATCGCCACGGGCGCGTGATGATAGAAATCGTCCATTCCCAACAAGGAAGCCAGGTACCAGTCGGCGGGTGCAGTCCACACGGCCGTAAGGTCCCCGAATCCCGCCAGGTTCATGTCAGTGGGCGCGTCGGCCAGGGTTTGCAGGTCAATCAGGAGTGAATCAGGCCACCGCGAGTGGATCGTGCGCTTGACCCCTTCCTTTATCAATACCGCCAGGTCATCTGAGAAGGCGTTCACGGAGGCTGCAGTCTGCACCACCAAGAATGGAAGATTGCCGGCTGCCCTCGTGGCCTCCTTGCAGAGGTCGGTTATGGTTCCTGATCCCAAGGAAACCACGCAATCGGCGCCCTGAACGGCGGCGATGACTTCTGCCAGGTCATGCTCGTTGCCGTGCAGCGCAGCCCTTCCTTCTCCGATTACCGCCAAATCGATTGTGAAACGCTCCTCGAGCATCCGACGGACGTCGGCCTTGAGATCGCGGCCACCCCGCAGCATCGGTGTTCCGTCCATTACGAGAACTACTCGCGGTCCGCGGGTTATCTCCGAAACCATTTCCGGCATGAGGGAGAGGGCCTCCGGGCCGATCTCGACCCTCCGCATCCCGATCGGCAACAGCCGCCCGCCCGGATCTGCATCCAGGAGAACCCGTTGCAGGTGGGCGAGGTCGGTGGGATTCACTTCCGGGAAGCACGAAGGCCGCATCATCGATTCACCCTGCGCATAGGTTTGTGGCCACCCCTGGTTTCATCGGCGTTCATCTAATGGTACTCCCCAGGGATTCCGCAAGGATTAGCTGAGGGGCTGATCAGGCCGAGGATCGTGCCC
>JASEHJ010000133.1 GCA_030018905.1 bacterium
GGCTCCCCCCCTCCTGGCTGTGCAGCAGCAGCCAAGGGTACAGGTGTCCACTGGTTAAAGGGGGACGCTAGCTGGGTTCAGAACGTCGTGAGACAGTTCGGTCCCTATCCACTGTGGGCGCAGGTGACTTGAGGGGAGTTGCTCCTAGTACGAGAGGACCGGAGTGAACGGACCTCTGGTGTACCGGTTGTCCTGCCAAGGGCACGTGCCGGGTATCTATGTCCGGACGGGATAAGCGCTGAAAGCATCTAAGTGCGAAACCCACCCCAAGATTAGGTCACCCACCGGGTAACCGGGTAAGTCCCCTGGGAGACTACCAGGTTGATAGGCCGCAGGTGTAAAGCCGAGAGGCTCAGCCTAGCGGTACTAATAGGACGAGGGCTTGTTCCTGTTCTAGGAGTAGCTGTACGGAGCCTGCATCAAGGTTGTGACCGGTCTGGGGGCCGCTGATCGAAGGCCCACGTGTGCAGTAGTCCGACTCTCAGACCCGGTCAGGCAGTGTTACCCGTCGCCGCGGGCCGCGCGGGCGGCGGGATGCAACGGATTCCCGGTGGTGATGCCGGAGGGGCCACACCCGTTCCCATTCCGAACACGGTCGTAAAGCCCTCCAGGGCCGATGGTACTGCGCTGGTGACGGCGCGGGAGAGTAGGTCGCCGCCGGGAGTAATGCCGAGGGGAGGCGAGAGCCTCCCCTCGATGCTTTTCGGTCGGGTATTGGTCTTACGGGCAGGGGCTTGCTCGGACCGTGGTGGCCGCCCGGGCGGACTCCCCCGAGGCGTTGAAGGCAGTGACGGCGACCTCATACAGGAGGTCGCAACTGATCAGGTGGGGCACCCAGTTGACGGTCAGGCTTGTCGAGTTCCGCGGCCGGGTGATTGTCGCCCCACCGCCGCCCGGATGGAGCAGGTAGACGTTGAACCCGTTCTCGTTGTCGCTGTTGTCCCTCCAAATCACCTCGAACCGCCAGTGCGGGTTGGGAATACGCTGCCCTGTAAGGGAGGCCCGCACGTCGCTGGGGGCCGCCGGGAATCGCCTGGGCGGCCCGATCGGCTCGGGGGTCGGGATGGTGAGCACCAGGGGCCGCACCGTCAGTTGTCGCCACTCGGTGCGGTCGATGCGGGTGCCCGCAACTGTCGTGTATGTGCAGCGTACCTGAAACTCAAGCGTCCGCGGACGATCGGTGAGTTCGCCGCCGACCAGGATGGTCATCTGGGTCCCGGAGCGCAGGACGGCCGGGACGGAACGCTCTGTCAGATCGGCGGCCCGCACCCAGGCCCGGCAGGTGTCGGCAAAGCCGCTGCCGACGAGCGTGACCTCGACCGACGCCCCCACGCCTACCGCCGGGGGCCGCACTTCAGTGAGGGAGACCGGGCTGGAGTGGCCGGGAGAAGCGGCAGCCATGACGAGTCCGACGCTGAGGAGGAAGCACGCAAGCGATCTGATGTCAGTCCACATGTGACGTCCTCCTTTCCTGCGAGTCCCGGGGCCCGGGGCAAGCCCGCAGCTCGCTCATACGCAGATGCCTTGGAGGTGTTTCCCCGGGCGGGCGCGGCGACACAACGCTGCCGACAGGTCCGCCGAGGGGAGGCGAGACGCCTCCTCTCGGTGCATTCTCGGGATTGCCTGGCGCTCTACGGGCACGGGAACCTGCCCGTGGCCTCGGATAGGGGTGTGTAGTTCGCCAAGTAGCCCACTGGATGTCTGCGGGTGAAGGCACGGACGAGGACACTATACTCCCGCCCGCAGACAAGCTCCGGGAAGCCCCGCTTAACGACGTCAGCCCTGGTCGCGTTCCTAGGTACTTCGACCTCAACCATCGGGGAGTGGCCTCGGAAGGCGACGCTGACATAGAACCCATCCTCGATGTTGCTGTTGTCCCTCCAGCGCACCCGGAAGGTCCATCTCAGAGTGCCCGGGTCTAGGCGGTATGTGATGATCTCGACGACGACGTCGGAGGCGGCCGCCGGCCTGCCTTCAGCCACATCATCCCTGAGTTCCGGCGGGGGCCATGGCGTGAGCCCCCGGGGGGTTCCCACGGGCATTCGGAGTCGGACGTCGAGCGGCCGCCACTCGCTGCTGACAGTCCTGGTGTCCATGCCGGTCTCGATGGCGCAGCGCACCTGGAATTCAAGCGTCCGCGGACGATTGGTGAGCTCGCCGCCGACCAGGACGGTCATGAGGGTCGCAGATCGCGGGACAGCCGCGATGGACTGTTCCGGGAGACTGGCGGGACCGGCGGCCCGCACCCAGACCCGGCAGGCATCGGTGAAGCCACTGCCAACCAGCGTGGCCTCGATGGACGCGCCCAATGCGACAGACGGGGGACGCACCTCGGTGAGAGAGAGGGAACTGGACAGGACGGCCGGAACGGCGCCCAGCATCAGCATGGTGCTGAAGAGGAGGGAAGCCGCTCGCCTGTGGATACCCCGCATTGGATTTCCTCCTTTCTGCTCCCTACCGGCGGCGGCCGGTACCTGCGGACCGCCGCCGGTAGAACGCCGGTCGCCTTATGGGCATGGGCGCCACCGGAAGGTCGTGGTGGCCTGCGCGGACTCCCCGAAGCTGTTGTAGGCTGAGACACCGATCACGATATCTCGGCCACACCGGGGCAGCCGGACATCCCACTCGCCCAGGGTGTAGTTCCTCCACCCGGTTCCAGTCACCATGGGGGCCGGCGAAACCGTCGTGACCCAGCGCCGCCCGTCAATGTAGATGTAGAAGCCTCTCTCGTTGGTACTGTTGTCCCGCCACAGCACCTGGGAGGGGATGTCGAACTGGAACCGGACATCGCTGGGCGCGGTCGGTCTCAGCCCGATCGGCGGGGGAGGGGTGACGTAGATGACCAGGCGCACCACCGTCAGCGGCCGCCACTCGGTGCTGTCGATGCGGGTGCCCGCAACTGTCGTGTATGTGCAGCGTACCTGAGACTCAAGCGTCCGCGGGCGATTAGTGAGTTCGCCGCCGACCAGGACGGTCATCTGCGTCGCCGACCGCAGGATCGCTGGGATCGGCTGTTCTGCGATGTCAGCGGCGCGGACCCACGCCCCGCAGTTAGGACCGAAGCCGGCGCCAATGAGTGAGACCTCGACGGACGCCCCCACCAAGACCGTCGAGGGTCTGACTTCCGTGAGAGAAACGGGACTGGAGAGCGCGGGCGCAGCTGCAGTCAAGATGAGTCCGGCGCTGACGAGGAGGTATGCGATCTGCCTTGCCTTGGTCCTCATATCACCCACCTCCCTTCGTTGTACAACATCCCTGCCATTCTTCCTGAAATACGCAGGCCTGTTGTCACAGGTTCCGCGGGGAGAACTGGCGGCTGATCACCACGGTCCCGTAGGGCAGAGATGTGGCGCGGCGCAGCACCTCCTTATCGTCCACAAGGACCCGTACGACGAGCTCGCCCTCCGCCCCGGCTTTGGTGAACGTTGCGGCCACGGCCACCCGCGTCTTCATCACGAACTGCGCCGGCACGGTCCCGCGCGCCGAGGTGCTCTTCCCGGGTGTGCCGTAGGAGCCCTCAAACGCAAGGCCGGGTGTGCCCTCAACCAGCAGCACTACTGTCCTCTCGGCGAAGGCGCCGGGGCGCACCTCGGGCCGCGGCGCGACCAACAGGCAGCCGCTGCTCACCAGGGCGACGACCAGCAGGGACAGCGCGCGCCACACAGCCATGGGGGCCTATGCCCTTGAGGCCTAGGCGGGTTCCTGCTCGCGTGCGAACATCAAAACTGAGTAGTCCAGATTCTGCGCCGCCACGCCCGTCTGCTTCAGCATAGACATCACCTGCGAACGGTGGTGCGCCTCGTGCAGAATGAGCTGCGCCCCTACCCCTGCCCGAGTTGTGGTGATACGGACCGCCGGACTCCCAGGTCCCTGGGGATAGATGCGGTACGCCACCGGTTCGTCCCAGTTGGAGATCCCTGCCAGGACGGCGTGGGTTTCCCCGGCCATTGTGGACCAGGCGGCCTCGAGTTCGGCAAACGACCGAATCTTCTCCGCAGTGTAGGGGCTGTCGGCCGCCGTCACCTGCTGCCCCGCCAGGCGGTGGGAGTAGGCCCACTCGGCGCCGGCGGTGTGAAGCAGCGTGGCATGGATAGTCCCAAGGCCGTATGGGAACTCGCGTTCGTACTGCTCCTTTGTCAGCGGCCGAATCCAGTCGAAAAGCCGCCGGCGGGCCTGCACGAGGTATCCGTACGTCATCTGCGGTTGCATGCGCGATCACCCTCCTGGATGGTATACATATCGTATGGTTGGACTGTTCTTGACTCCCACTGGGATGCCCTGCCAGAGGCGCATCAACGCCGCGATGCTAATGCTCGTCACGATCTGGGGGCTCAACTTCCCGATTGTGAAGGGCGCGTTTGCCGAACTGCCCCCGTTCGCTTTCAACGGGCTGAGGTTCGCCGGCGCTGCTGTGCTGCTACTGGCCGCCCTCCGCCGTCTGGAAGGGCCGCAGCGCATCCCGCCCTCGGACCTCCCCGGGCTCGCGCTGCTGGGGCTGCTGGGGCACGCGGGCTACCAGACGCTCTTCATGGCCGGTCTTGCCCGCACGACCGCGGGCCACTCGTCATTGATTTTGGCGCTGGTGCCGCTGTTCGTGGGCGTGCTCGGCGTGGCGGTGGGCCTTGAACGGCCGTCGCCCCGCATGTGGGCAGGTCTTGTAATCGCGCTTGGAGGGGTGATCGCGCTTGTCGCGGGCAGCGGCGGCCTTTCCATCGAGGGCGGTTCCGTGGGGGGCGACCTTCTCACCCTCGCGGCCTCGCTGTGTTGGGCGGCGTACACGGTGCTGTCACGGCCCTACCTGCGAAAGATGTCGGCGTTGCGACTTACCACGGTGACGCTCATTCTGGGTCTGCCGGTCATTCTGGCCTCGGCGATTCCGGGTCTGCTCCGCGTAGACTGGCCGGCCGTTAGCCTGCGCGCATGGGCCGCGCTTTCCTTCTCGGCGGTCTTTGCCGTGGTGATCAGCTACGTGATCTGGTACACCTCGGTGCAGGCGTTCGGCAGCGCGCGCACAGCGGCGTTTTCCTACTTGATCCCGGTTGTTGCGCTGATCTCGGCCTGGGCGCTCCTGGGGGAGCCGCTGGGAGCGCTGCAGGTTCTTGGGGGAAGCGTGGTGCTGTTCGGTGTGTGGATTGCCAGGAGGGAGGTAATCGCAGATGTGCGCAGATGATCTGGTCGCGGGAATCGCGGCGCTTGAACGGGCACGCCAGGCCGTGCTCGACGATGCGGTGGCGATCTGTGAGGTGCCCGCTCCCACCTTTCACGAGGGCGAGCGTGCCGCGCTTGCGCGCCGCCTCGGCGCCGGCCTGGGTCTCGGCGAGGGAGAGGTGGACGATGCGGGCAACGTCATCTGGGAGTTGCCCGGTGATCCTGCGCTGGCCACCGTTGTGGTCAGCGCACACCTGGACACGGTCTTCGGCATGGAGATCCGGCCGCGCGTGGAGCGCCGCGGCAGCGTCCTGGCCGCCCCCGGCATCGGCGACAACAGTCTCGGGGTTGCAGCGCTGATACACCTGGTTGATGCCCTGCGGCGGGAACTGGCCCCCCGAGGCACGCTCGTGGCCGCGGCCAACGTGTGCGAGGAAGGCCTGGGGAACCTGCGTGGGATGCGCGCGTTGTGGGATCGCTACGGCTCGCGCGCCGGAACCTGGGTGGTGCTGGAAGGCGGAACCTTCAACACCGCGGAGGTGACTGGGATCGGCTCGCGGCGCTACCGCATTACCGCACTGGGGCCCGGCGGCCACTCCTGGCAGGATTTCGGGCTGCCCAGCGCGATCCACGGCCTGGCCCGTTTGATAGCGGGGTTGTCGGAGATCGAACTCCCGTCCGGCGATCGGACGACGTACAACGTGGGTGTGATCTCCGGCGGGACCTCTGTGAACACCATCGCAGCCGAGGCTTCCTGCCTGCTCGACCTGAGGTCGGAGAGCCAGCAGTGCTTGGTACAGATAGAGTCCCAGGTGCGCGGGCTCGCGGATGCCGCTGCTGCGGATGTGGGGATCTCCCTCGATTTCGAGCTCGTGGGGGACCGGGCCGGTGGGAGGCTCCCCCCAGATCACTGGCTGATCCGACTGGTGGAGTCCGGTGCCGCCGCCACGGGCGTAGAGATCCAGTGGCAGGCGGGCAGCACCGATGCCAACGTGCCGCTCAGCCATGGGGCGCCGGCCGTCTGCCTTGGGATCGGTCGGGGGCGGAACCTTCACACGGTGCACGAGGAAGTGGATACCGCTCCGGTCGGGCCGGCTCTCGAGATGGCCTACCGCGTGATCGCCGCGTCGCTTCGGAGGAAGTCCGAGCACGTCTAGGTTCATGCCGCCGGGGGCATGAAC
>JASEHJ010000134.1 GCA_030018905.1 bacterium
GATCGCCGCCAGGCCCGCGGCGATGGTTGTTGCGGAGTCCAGGCTCAGGCGTTGCGAGACGACCACTGGCAGGAGGCCCTTGAGCAGGTCCAGCGCAAGCACCAGGACGCCGACCGCCGGACCGGCAACGCGGTACACGTTGGAGGCGCCGATGTTGCCGCTGCCTTCTTTGCGGATGTCGCGTCCTGTGGCGGCGCGCACAACCAACAGGCCAAACGGAACGGAGCCCAGCAGGTAGGCGCCCACCACGGCGAGGGCGGCCACGGCGATCACGCGGGCCCTTCCTCTCCCCTACGCCGCCGCATCACCAGCCGTAGCGGCGTGCCGGTCAGGTCGAAGGCCGCCCGGACAGCCCGTTCCAGATACCGGAGATAGGCCTGCGGCATCTTGGCCGGATCGTTCACGAACAGCACCACGGTGGGCGGCCGCGTCGCGGGTTGTGTAACGTAGAATACCTTCAGGCGCCGGCCCGAGGAATCCGCGGGTGGCTCTCTTAGGGCCACCGCGTTCCCGATAACCCGATTGAGCGGACCGGTGGCGATCCGCCCGCGGTGGGACTCGGCCACGCGCGCGATGGCCTCGAACACTTCCGCAATCCCCCACCCCTCCTTAGCCGAGACGGTCAGGATCGGGGCATAGCTCAGGAAGCGCAGGGCCCGCCGGGCCGCCTGCTCGCGTGGCCGGTCTGGTGCAAGCGAGGTCGCGATGCGGTCCCACTTGTTCATGACCACCAGCACCCCGCGGCCGGCATCGGCGATCTCGCGGCCGATTCGCTGGTCCTGGTCGGAAACCGGCTCGGAGCCGTCCAGCACCAGCACCGCCACATCCGCCCGCGCGATCGAGGCCCGTGCGCGACCGGCGCTGTAGGCCTCGACGGCCGCGGCGACGCGCGCTCGGCGACGCAGTCCCGCGGTGTCCACGAGCACGTAGGTACGGCCGCCCCGCTCACACGGCGTATCCACCGAGTCGCGGGTGGTGCCCGGCGTGGCGTCCACCACGACGCGCTCCTCGCCCAGCATCGCGTTGACCAGCGACGATTTGCCCACGTTGGGCCGGCCGACGATCGCCACCGCGATGGGTTCGGGAACCGCTTCCCCGCTTTCGGCCTGCGTGGCCTCAGCCGGGAGGAGGGTTATGACCACGTCCAGCAGGTCGCCGATCCCGCGGCCGTGGATGGCAGAGACCGGGAACGGAGCCCCCAGCCCCAGCTCAAAGAACTCCTGGGCTCCGATCTCCTGGGCCGGTCCGTCCACCTTGTTGGCGACGACCAGCACCGGAGAGCGCGCGCGGCGAACGATCTCAGCAATGTCGCGGTCCTCGGACAGGATCCCGTCTCGCACGTCCACCACGAACAGGACCAGGTCGGCCTCCTCGATCGCCGCATCAGACTGCGCCCGTACCCTGGTCTCGAGGCCCTCTGCCGTCGCAGACCGCAGCCCACCCGTGTCCACCACCGTGAAACGGCGGCCGCTCCACTCAGTGACCGCATAGAGCCGGTCCCGGGTAACGCCTGGGTGATCCTCCACGATTGCGTGCCGCCGGCTGACCAGCCGGTTGAACAAGGCGGACTTGCCGACGTTGGGGCGTCCGATGATGGCGACGACCGGCGTCGAGGCCCGGGTGGTCATGGAACCGGCAGGTCGGCGGCCTGCTTCATCTCGAGCCCGATCTGCCGGAGCCGCTCGACGACCTCGGCAATAATCCAGTCAGGCGTGGATGCGCCGGACATCACACCTACCCGATCGACGCCTGCGAACCAAGCCGGATCGAGTTCGCGCGGGACCTCGATGTGATATGTGGGCAACGAGTGCGACCGGCCGATCTCGGCCAGGCGGGTGGTGTTGCTGCTGTGGTGTCCGCCCACCACGACCAGAGCACCCACCTCTCCGACCATGATCTCGGCCTCCTCCTGCCTGACGGTGATGGCCGGGCAGAGGGTATTGAGGACCTTCAGCTCTCTGGTACGCAGCGCCAGGTCGCCTACGATCTCCCTGAAGTTCTGCACGGACTGCGTTGTCTGCGAGATCACGGCGGTCTTGCCGCGCAGGCGCACCGCCGCGGCTTCCGCACGGTTGTGCACCACGGTCACGCGATCGCCCAGCGCCTCCTTCAGGGTCACCATCTCGGGATGCCCGTGATCGCCGACCGCGATTACCTGGTAGCCTTCCTCGGCCAGACGGTAGGCCAGCGAGTGGGCCCGCGTGACAACCGGACAGGTGGCGTCCACCACGGTCATGCCTCGAGCCCTGGCGGTCTCCAACACAGCACGCTCGACCCCGTAGGCAGAGACGACGAAGGCCTCGCCGCCCAGGTCGCGGAGGTCATCGGCCACCCTGATGCCGGCTTCCTCGAGCCGCCCGACCACTTGCGGGTTGTGGATCAACGGACCCCAGGTCTGGACGCCGCCGGCGTGCCCGCGCGCCGCGGCCTCGGACATCTCCACCGCGCGCCGGACTCCACCGCAGAACCCCTGATGCCTGGCAAGCACTACCTCCAAGCGCCACCCCGAAGCCACGCGTTCATTGTTTGAGGATAGCAGACCCCCCGGTAGGGTACAATGTGACGCTCAGAGTTGGTAGAATTGACGCGGTCGAAGTGACTCGTAGCACACGAGGAAATGAGGGGAGGCGTCTGACGTGACGAGATTGGCAACAACCGTGATTCTGATGTTCCTGGTGGCCGGATTGATAGGCGTGGATCCAGGCCAGGCAGGCCCGGCCCCGTGGAAGCCTGCCCGGCCGATCACGATCATCGTTCCCTGGGCGGCCGGCGGCTCCACGGACATGACCGCACGCATCATGGCCAGCCAGATGGAGAAGCCCCTAGGCCAGAGGATCGTGATCATCAACAGCCCGGGCGCCGGCGGCGCGATCGGCATGAAGGAAGTCTGGGACCGGCCCCGCGACGGCTACACCTGGACCGCCAACTCCAGCACGGCGGCCATCAGCTACGCGGTACTGGGCCAGCTCGACCTGACCCACAGGGACTGGCTGTACTTCTACTCTCTCTACGCTCCAAACGTGATCGCGGTGCGGGCCGACTCGCCGATCAAGGACGTGAAGGGTCTGATTGACGCTATGAAGGCGCGGCCCGGCGCCGTGACGGTCTCCTCGGCGGGTGCCGGCAGCTCCGGACACCTGGCGGCCGAGACCTTCAGGCTGGCCGCGGGCACGACTTACCGGCACATCGCCTACGCAGGCGGGGCGCCCGCAGTGGTGGCCGCCGTGGCGGGCGAGGTGGAAGTGGTGATGCAGCTCTCCATGGAGGCCGCGGAGATGCTGCGGGCCAAGCGGCTGCGCGCGCTGGCGGTCATGTCGAGCACGCCGCTGGAGCTGGACGGGTACGGTACCATCCCTGCCATTACCACCATCATTCCCAACTTCGCGGAAACCGGTTCGTACTTCGGGGTCATGGTCCCCAGGGATCTCCCTGCAGCAGTGGTCGCGGCGGTTGACGAGGCGTTCCAGTTCGCCGCGGACACGTTCACGCTGCGCAGTTTTGCCAAGCACATGGGCACCGCGCACGCGTCCCTGTCCGGGAAGCGGGCCTCTGACGTGACCGAAGCCAAAGCAAGAAGGGTGGCCTGGACGCTGTTTGACGCGGGCCTGGCCAAGCGGTCACCGGCGGAACTGGGCATCCCGAAGCCGTGAACGCACCGGCATCCCGCTCGGCCCCGGCCGATGTGGCCGCGGGGCTGGCGCTCGGCGTCCTCTCACTGGCCTTTCTGGTCGGGGCCCTGCGGATGCCCATGCACACCATGCACTGGACCTGGCTCAACGCGCCTGGGCTGGTGCCCGCAGTCCTGGCAGCCGTGTTGCTGGCCCAGGCGCTTGCCCTCATGCTTCGTGGGCTGCGCCACCTCCGCGCGCGATCGGGTGATGCCGGACTGGTTGCCCGCGCGCTCCAATGGGGAGCCGGCCGGGTCGTCTTGACGCTCGCACTTGCCCTCGCCTTCGCCTTCCTTATGGGCCGCATGCCTTTCGCGATCCTGACCGCCTTTTTCGTCTTCACCATGACCGTGGCATTCAGGGGGACGACCGCGTGGAAGGCCGCCGCATCGGCGCTCATCACGGCGGCCGCCGTAACCTGGGTGTTCACGAGGGTGTTCCTCGTGCCGCTGCCCTGAAGCCATGACACCCTGGACCCTCCTTGCAGAGTTCACCCGCCTGGTCACGAACCCGATGATGATGTTTCTGGTCCTGCTGGGCGGGCAGGTCGGGATCATCTTCGGCATGCTCCCGGGCCTGACCGCGACGATGGCGCTCTCGCTACTCACCGGTCTGACATTCGGCCTCCCTGTTGAGTACGCCATCGCGGTGCTCATCGCCACCTACGTGGGCGCGATTACCGGCGGTAGCCGGTCCGCGGTGCTGATCAACATCCCGGGCACCCCGGCGCAGGCGGCGGTGTGCCTGGACGGCTACCCGCTGGCGATGCAGGGCCGGGCCGCGGAGGCGATCGGTCTGTCCGTTACCGCCTCCACCCTAGGCACGCTGTTCGGGGTGTCAATGCTGGCCGTCTTCGCGCCACTGCTGGGACAGGTAGCCCTCAAGTTTGGGAGCTGGGAGTTCTTCTGGCTGGCCATCTTCGGCATAGTGATAGCCGGAAGCCTCACGGCGCCCACCGATCCCATCAAGGGGTGGATGGCCGGGTTCCTGGGCCTGCTGATGGCGACCGTGGGCCTGGACGGCATTCACGCCTTTCCGCGATTCACCTTCGGCCGGGTCGAGCTGCAGGCCGGGTTCGCGCTCATACCGGTGCTGGTGGGCGCCTATGGGATGGGCGAGATCCTCAGCGTGATGCGACGCGACGAGCGGCTGGTGGTCGAGACGAACCTGGATCGCGTGATCCCCCGCGTGCGCGAGGTGTTGAGGCACTGGAGGCACATCCTGCGCTCCGGGCTGATCGGGACTACAATCGGCGTCATCCCAGGTGTGGGAGAGGACATCGCGTCGTGGGTTTCCTACGACACGGCGAAGCGCACCAGCCGCACGCCGGAGCAGTTCGGGGTGGGATCGATCGAGGGACTGATCGCCGCCGAAACCGGTGACAACGCCTGCATCGGCGGCGCAATGATCCCGGTGCTCACGCTGGGCGTGCCTGGCAGCGCTCCGGCAGCGGTGCTGCTGGCGGCACTGACGATTCACGGCCTCCAGCCGGGACCGCTGCTGGTGCTCAAGCACCCCCACGTGATCGCCGAGATCGTTGCGATCTTCGTGGCGGCCACGTTGGCCGTCTTCATTCTCAGCTTGATCTTCGTGCGGCCGATGGTTCGGGTTCTGCTGGTCCCGCGCCAGGCCCTCATGCCCATTGTGTATGTGCTCGCTGTGGTCGGCAGCTATGCCATCGCCGCGCGTCAGTTCGACGTTTACGTGATGCTGGCTTTCGGCCTGCTGGGCTTCCTGCTGCAGGCGGCCGGCTTCCCGGTTGCGCCGCTCGTGCTGGGGTTCATCCTAGGCCCGATGGCCGACGACAACCTCCGGCGCGCGCTCACGCTCACAGCGGGCGACCCCACGCCCTTCTTCACCCGACCGATCTCGGCGATACTTGTGGCCCTTTCAGCGCTGACGGTGCTCAGTCGCACACCCCTGCCGGGGTGGGTGGCAGGCAGGTTCCGCGCTCTCAGGCCGCGCCCCGGGGGTGCAGCGTAGAGATGGTCAGAATCGGGCTGGCAGGAGCAGGCTTCGTCGCGGATATCCATGCGCACGCGCTCAAGAGCCTGGAAGGCCGCGCGGCCCTCTGGGCCGTCTGCGCGGCCCGTCATGAACGGGCCGAGGCGTTTGCCCGGCGACACGGCGTCCCGCTGGTCGTCCCCGGCTACGAGGCGCTCCTGGCGAGGGACGACATTGACGCGGTGGATCTGTGCGTGCCCAACCACCTGCACGCGGAGATGGCGATCGCCGCGGCCCGCGCGGGCAAGCACATCATCGTCGAGAAACCCCTAACCGGTTATTTCGGCGAGGACTCAACCGAGGAGCGCGTCGGCGAGGCTGTGCCGAAGCTTCACATGTGGGCCAAGGCCCGCCAGTCCGCCCGCCAGATCCTGGACGCCGCCACCTCGGCCGGCGTGCGGCTCTGCTACGCGGAGAACTTCGTCTACGCGCCGCCGGTCGAGAAGATCAGGAGGTTCATCCGCCAGAGCGGCGGAGCGATCCTTGACCTGCGCGCCGAGGAGAGCCACTCGGGGTCTCATGCGGTCTACTCGCGCCGCTGGCGCACCTCCGGCGGCGGCTCGCTGCTGCGGATGGGATCGCATCCGGTGGGCGCCGTCCTGCACCTCA
>JASEHJ010000135.1 GCA_030018905.1 bacterium
GCGCCGCCCCAGCGCCGTAGGCGGGCAAAGGACGCGGCCGAACTGGAAGCCGTCGAGCAGGGCGGGGTCGCGGCGCTGGGGCGGCGCCGGGTTCAGGACGATGCCGCCGCCCATGGTACTGGTAGGTGAGTAGCGCCGCACCACGAACCGGTCGCCGTGCACCGCCACCACGGGCTTGTCCAGGCGGAGTTGTGCCAGCCCCTCCTCGCCAGGCCCCAGCGATGCACGGCCGATCAGTGCCACACGGGCGATCGTTTCTCCAGCGCCGATGTGGACGTGCAGCCGCGCGGCGTGCCGGAGCGCGGGCGCGCGCGGCAGCATCCTAAGCCGGATGTCGAGCCGGTCGGTAACCCGAAACGCGCCGGGCGTCGCCAGAACATCCCCGCGGCCGACCTCGGACTTTTCGATGCCGGCCAAGTTAACGGCAGCCCGGCTGCCTGCTGCGGCCTCCTGCACCGCTTCGCCGTGGACCTGGACCCCGCGCACCCTGGTCTCACGGCCCGAGGGAAGCAACACGAGTGTGTCTCCGTACCGGATGCGCCCGTTCCAGACCGTGCCTGTCACCACGGTCCCAAAGCCCTGCATGGTAAACGAGCGATCCACCGGAAGGCGTGCCGGTCCGTCAGCCGATCTTTCCGGTACCCCCTCCACCAGCCGTTCGAGCACTGCTACAAGATCTGCCAGCCCCTCGCCGGTCTTCGCCGAGACGCGCACGACCGGCGCACCATCCAGGACCGTACCGGCGACCAGTCCTGCCAGATCCTCCTCTACGGCGGCCACCCATTCAGGATCAGGGGCCAGGTCCATCTTGTTGATGACCACCACGCCGCCGCTCGGAGAAAGAAACCGCAGGATGTCTACGTGCTCCCGGGTCTGGGGCATCGCCCCTTCGTCGGCGGCCACCACGAGCATGACCAGATCAATGCCCCCGGCGCCTGCCAGCATGTTGTGGACCAGAGCCTCGTGTCCTGGTACGTCCACGATGCCCACGCGCCGGCCCCCGGGCAGGTCCAGGTGCGCGAAGCCCAGGTCGAGGGTCATTCCACGCCGCTGTTCCTCGGCCAGCCGGTCGGGGTCCGTACCGGTTAGCGCCCTCACCAGCGCACTCTTGCCGTGGTCTATGTGCCCTGCGGTGCCGATTGTGACAGGACGCATCACCGGGAGGTCGCCGCGGCCCGGATCAGTGCGGGCAGCCGCCGGTCCTCTCCGGGCAGCATTGCCAGCACGTCCAGGAGCAGAGCACCGTCGCGGAGGATCCCGACCACCGAGGTGGATCCCGTCCTGAGGCGCGACGCCCACTCCTCAGGCCGCGCGGAGGCGGGGCGAATCTCGACGGCCCAGGAGGGAACCAGGGCGCCGGGAAGCGTTCCCCCTCCCGCCTCCCCGCTGGTTGCCACAACGTCCACCGACGCCATCTCGCCGATTGCCTTCCTGGTTGCCCTCGCCAGGCGCAGCGCCAGCCTGCGCCTGGCATCCGGAGTGCGGGAAAGCAGCACAAGAATGGGTATCTCCTGCCACGCCCGATCCGGCTCCAGGTAGGCGCGCAGGGTCGCTGCCAGCGCGGCCAGGCCCAGCTTGTCCAGGCGTGCCGCCCTGGCCAGCGGGTGGCGGCGGCAGTGATCCACGGCGGCGTGCCGTCCCACGAGCACCCCGGCCTGCGGCCCGCCCAGGAGCTTGTCGCCGCTGAAGATCACCAGATCCGGCCCTTCGGCAACCGAGGCCTGCACCGTCGGCTCCGCCGGAAGCCCGGCGCGCGCCGTCTCGACCAGGCAACCGCTGCCGAGGTCGTGAACGACCGGTACTCCGCGGCTCCGCCCCAGACCTACCAGCTCGGAGAGCGTCGCATCGTGCACGAAACCGCTCTGAGAGAAGTTGCTTCGGTGAACCTTCAACAGCATCGCCGCGTCGGGGCCCAGGGCCCTGGCATAGTCTGAGAGGTAGGTGCGGTTGGTCGTGCCGACCTCCACCAGGCGGGCGCCGCTGGAGTGCATCACGTCGGGCAGCCGGAATCCGCCGCCGATCTCCACGAGCTCACCGCGCCCGACCAGCACCTCCCGCCCCGCAGCCAGAGCCGCCAGTGCAAGGACCACCGCGGACGCGGCGTTGTTCACCGCGAAGCCCGCCTCTGCCCCGGTCACGGCGGTCAGCAGGGGTTCCACATGGACGGCCCGGCTGCCGCGCTCACCGCTTTCCAGGTCGATCTCCAGAGAGCTGTAGCCGGACGAAACCGCTTCCACCGCGGCCTGCGCCGCCTTCGAGAGCGGCGCGCGTCCAAGGTTGGTGTGCAGGATGATGCCGCTGGCGTTGATGACGCGCCGAAGGCCACTTCCGAACTGTCGTCGCAACAGCCCGACAGCGTGATCCACGATGGCCTCAGGCTCCACGCCGTTCCCTCCCTCTTGGAGCGCGCGCCGCGCCTCAGCCACTGCCTGCTGGGCGGCCAGGGTGGCCGCCCTCCGGGGAAACTCCTCCAGCAGCCCGCGCCGGCGCAGTTCTGCCACCACCCTGTCCACTGAGGGCAGCAGGCGCAGCGCAGGGCTCCCCTCGGTCACGGTGGATCAGCGCAGCAGCGTGCCCAGCGCCGCGGCCGCGGCGACCACGACGGCCGTCACCACGACGAGGCGCACTAGATCCGCCCGCAGCCGTGGCATGAGGACCTCGCCGGTATCCGGAACGGCAGCGCCCCCCCCGGCTGCCGTCCGAAGGCGGGTGCTGCAACGCACGCACAGGGTCCGCCCTGGGGGATTGTCCGTACCGCACTTGGGGCACCGCATCGGCATGCTCCTCTCGTTTCTAACAGGTCGGTCTCAGTGAATCACCCTGCCAGTAGTTCCAGCGCCGGCGGTTCGGCATGGGGGTGCCGGCGCGCGGCGGCCACCCGAATCGGCGCGACGACCGATTCCGGAACGTACTGGCTGCCCACGGGCACGCGCGTGGCCATGGCACCGCCGTGAAAGTCCGTGCCGCCGGTCATCAGGAGACCCAACGTGCCTGCCAGCCCCCTGTAGTGCTCCACCTGAGATGGGCTGTGGTCCGGGTAGTAAACCTCAAGACCGTCCAGACCAGCCCCAACCAGCTCTTGAATCATCTCATCACCGGTTCCCCACCCGGGGTGCGCAAGCACCGCCAGACCGCCGGCAGCGCGGATGAGCTCAATAGCCTGCACCGGCGTTAGCTTGAGCCGCTCAGCGTAGGCAGGCCCTCCGCGACCGATGAAGCGCTCGAAGGCCTCGGCGGTGTCCTGCACGTGGCCGGCTTCCACAAGCGCCCGGGCTACGTGCAGCCGGCCGATCGCGCCCCCGGCCGCCATCGTCGCGACCCGCTCGTACGTAATCGGCACCCCCAGTGCCGCCAGCCTTCCAACCATGCGCGCCGCGCGATCCGCGCGGCCTTCGCGCAGCCGGCCGAGCAGTACCTGAAACCAGTTCCGGCGATGGTCCACGAAGTACCCCAGCACGTGAAGCTCGCCTGCCTCGACGTCGCAGGAGAGCTCCACCGCAGGCCAGACCTCCACGCCGGCCTTCTTCCCCGCGGAGAGGGCATCGTCCACGCCGGCGGTCGTATCGTGGTCGGAGACGGCGAGCAGGCCCACGCCCCGGGATCCGGCCTCGGCGACCAGAGAGGCCGCGTCCATCAGCCCATCCGACGCCAGGGTGTGGGTATGGAGGTCAATCCGCACGCGGCTCGTCCCCGGTGACGACCTGGATGCGCTCGATGGCCGTGGCACGCCCGTCGTCGGATGCGGTCACCAGCACCGCGTTGAGCATGACCGGACCTGTGGCCACCTCAAAGCGCACCGGAAGCTGCATCAGGAATCGTTCAAGCACCGCCTCGCGGGCCATGCCTATGATTCCATCGCGCGGCCCCGTCATTCCGACGTCGGTGATGTACGCGGTGCCCTCCGGCAGAACTCGTTCGTCAGCCGTCTGCACGTGCGTGTGCGTCCCGATTACCGCGCTCACGTGGCCGTCCAGGTACCAGCCCATGGCCACCTTCTCTGATGTGGCCTCGGCATGGAAATCCACGACAACGGTGGGAAGTTCCGCGCGCAACTTGCGGGCAAGGTCCCGCGCGGTGCGGAATGGATCGTCGAGCTCCTGCATGAACACGCGGCCCTGCAGGTTTATCACGCCAATCCTGGCGCCTCGGGCGGTGGTGACCACGGCCGCGCCCCTTCCCGGCACCCCAGGTGGGTAGTTGGCCGGCCGCAGAATACGGGGGTCGGCATCGAGCAGTTCGTAGGCCTCTCGGTTGTTCCAGACGTGGTTGCCGGCCGTGATCACGTCCACGCCGGCGGCGAACAGCTCCTTGGACACGCCGGCGGTCAACCCCCTGCCGCCCGCGGCGTTCTCACCGTTGGCGATTACCACGTCGAGATCCCTAGACCGCCGTAGCGCCGGCAGGTGCTCGGCGATCAGCCGCCTGCCCGGTTTCCCGGTGACGTCTCCTACGAACAGGATCCTCACCGGGTCACCGCGCGTACTCCACAACCCGGGTCTCACGGAGAACCGTGACCTTGATCTGGCCCGGGTACTTGAGTTGCTCCTCGATCTTGCGGGCCAGGTCGCGGGCGAGGATGGTAGCGCCGGTATCGTCGATCTCCGTCGGTTTCACGATTACACGGATCTCACGCCCGGCCTGGATCGCGTACGCCTTCTCCACGCCTCCGAACGAGGTGGCCAGCTCTTCGAGCGCCTGAAGGCGCTTGATGTACAATTCGACCGTTTCTTTCCGAGCCCCGGGCCTGCTGGCCGAAATCGCGTCGGCGGCCGCTACGATCACCGCCTCAACGCAAGTGGCTTCCTCCTCGTCGTGGTGATAGGCGATCGCGTTCAGCACCTCGGGTGGCTCGTGGTAACGCCTACACAGATCAACGCCAAGGGTCACGTGGGTCCCCTCAGCCTCATGGGTCAGGGCTTTACCGATGTCGTGCAGGAGCCCGGCTCGGCGGGCCAACTTCGGATCGGCGCCCAGGTGCGTGGCCAGAAGCCCGGAGAGCAGCGCCACCTCCACGGAGTGGCGCAGCAGGTTCTGGCCGTAGGAATGCCGGTACTTGAGCCGTCCTAGGACCTGGACCTCCTCCGGGTGCAGGCCGTGGACGTTGGCCTCAAACGCCGCCTGCTCACCATCCGTGCGCACCCGCTCCTCAACCTCGGCACGGGCCTTCTCGACTACCTCTTCTATCCTGCCAGGGTGGATTCGGCCGTCCGCCATCAGCTTCTCCAGCGCGACCTTGGCGACCTCGCGCCGGACGGGGTCAAATGAGGAGATTGTAACGGCCTCAGGGGTGTCGTCAATTATCAGATCCACCCCGGTCAGGCTCTCTAGGGTCCGGATGTTCCGGCCCTCCCGACCGATGATGCGGCCCTTCATGTCCTCGTTGGGAAGGGGGACGACCGATACGGTGACCTCGGCCGTGTGCTCGGCCGCGCAACGCTGAATCGCCAGGGCAAGGATCTCCCGGGCCCGACGGTCACCCTCATCCCGGGCCTCGTTCTCGATGCGGCGTATCAGCTGTACGGTTTCGTTCCGGGTGCTGGCTTCGACGGTGGAAAGGACCTGCACCCGTGCCTCCTCAGAGGTCAGGCCCGCGATCCGCTCGAGTTCAACCTGCTGCGCGTGCTTCAGCCGGAAGGCTTCCTCGCGCAACTGGGCAATACGCTGTTCCTCCTCTGCCTGATGGCGCTCTCGCTTCTCAAGGCCCTCGGTCTTCCGCTCGAGGTTCTCCTCTCGCTGTGCCACACGCCGCTCTTGCCGCTGGAGGTCCGCACGCTGCTCCCGGATCTCTTTCTCCGCTTCACGCTTGAGGCGGAACGCCTCGTCCTTGGCTTCGACGATGGTTTCCCGCTGTCTGGCTTCTGCCTCCTTCCTTGCTTCCTCAAGGATCTGTCGGGCGGCCACTTCGGCCGATCTTATTCGCGCCTCGGCGATGGTCCTGCGCAGGAGGTACCCGAGGAGGAGTGAAATCAGGGCCGCGACCACGGTAACGACGTACGGGCCCATGGCTTCGATGACGGTCACCTCCCTCGGTTGTGTTGGGTCGGTTCGGTATCACCCTCCGGTTTGGAAGGATACGTGCTGCCGCACTTCAGTTGATTGTACCGAGGGACCGAAAACGGTGTCAAGAATAGGTCTGCGATTTGTAATAGCTCAATGATTCTGTCACCCCCTAACAGCTCAGTGAATCTGTCACCCTGGGAGCATGACTAGGGAGACGA
>JASEHJ010000136.1 GCA_030018905.1 bacterium
CCTAAGATCGTGAATTCCTGGAACGAGTGGGACCCTCTGAAGAGGGTGATCGTTGGAAGACCGGAGGGCACGAATGTTCCTGCTCCGGAGCCGGCCTGGTGGTACGACCTCCCGCACGGTGGGTATCCGCTGGGGTCATGGGGACCGTTTCCGCAGGAGATGGTAGATGCGGCCAACGAGCAGATGGACTACTTCGTGGGACAGCTTAAGAAGCGGGGCGCCGTCGTCGAGCGAGTGGACATTCAGCCGTTCATGATGAACAAGCCGCTTCCGTCGCCGTTGGGCTGGGTGCAACAGAACGCGCACGGCGTCAACAACGTCCGCGACGTCACCGTGATTCACGGCAACTACATCATTGAGGCCACGACCGTCCGCCGTTCCCGCATCTACGAGCGCTACAACCTCCGGCCGATCTTCGAGCGGTATTTCAAGGAGGACCCGGAGGTTGTGCACTTCGCGGCGCCCATGCCGATGCTGACCGACGAGTCCTATGTCAAGAACTACTACTACGACTTCGAGAACGTCTGGACGGACGAGCAGAAGCGGCAGAGGCTGCACAACTGGGAGTTCCAGTTGAGCGAGAAGGAGGCCCTTTGGGACGCCGCCGACGCCATGCGGTTCGGCAAGGACGTCTTCCACCAGGGCTCGTGCGTGACGAACAAGGGCGGCATGGACTGGCTGAAGCGGATGTTTGCTTCGCTCGGCCTCCGGCTGCATCACGTGCTGTTCGACACCCCTAAGGAGGCCGACAAGCCGAACAACTACCATCCGTGGCACATTGATGTGAACCTCGTGCCGCTGCGGCCTGGTCTGTGCATGTACAACCCCGATTGGGATCCTCGCACACCTGAGCTGTGGGAGCTCTTCAAGAAGAACGATTGGGAGTTGATCCCCGCGGCGAGGCCGACCTACGTGCACAAGAACAAGGTCTACCTGACCGGCCTGTATGAGGGCAAGTCGTGGATCTCGATGAACACCTTCTCGATTGACCCCAAGACGGTTTGTGTCGAGGCGCACGAGACGGCGTACTGCGACCAGCTCAGCAAGCTGGGGTTCGATGTGGTCCCTATTCCCTACGAGAAGGTAATCCCGTTTGGTGGCGCCCTGCACTGCACGACGCTGGATGTCTACCGAGAGGGTGGTTGCGAGGACTACTTCCCGAAGCAGATCAAGGGCTACTGAGTGAAGGGGTTATCAGACAGCGATACGTTTCCATTTGTACGAAGTGGGGCACACCTGTCCGGCAAATGGGTCTCCTCCCTGGAGGCCCATTTGCCGGTTCAGACTCCCGCCTGTGCCATTGCACTGGGATTGACATGACGGGCCTGACCCAGACCGACTACCTGCTTCGAACTTCGCATAGGGAGGTCTCATCATGATGAACTATCAGATTGGGATCGTTGTCTACCTTGTTGTGTTCTTCCTGCTGGGCATAGCAATGTACTACCTGGTTAAGGGGAGCGGCAGACAGTACATCATCGCTGGCAAGAGCCTCCCGTTTGTCCTGGTAGGAACGTCTTTGCTGGCCCAATCATTGGACGCGAACGCCACAATGGGGAATGCAGCGGCGACGTATTCAGGCGGGTGGTGGGCTGGATTTCAGTTCCCGCTTGGGCTTGCCTTGTGCCTGATTGTGACGGGGATGTTCTACGCAAAGCCCCTGAACCGGCTCAACCTGATCACGCTGCCGGACTTCTACTTCAGAAGGTACAACCGGCTGGTGGAGGTCCTCGTTGGACTTCTGATGTCCTTCAGCTTCATCATACTGGTTGCGGGCAATCTGGCCGGCTCCGCCTGGATACTCAAGACGATCTTCGGCTGGAGCTATCTCGGGGCGCTTCTCGTCATCTCCACCATCCTCTTCTTCTACACCATCTCCGGTGGGCTTTGGTCCGTGATTGCTACGGACATCGCCCAGATATACCCTGCCATCATTGGATTCATCGGGGCCTTCTCCTACTTGCTGTATACGTATGGCTGGGGCTTCTTCACGTCGTCAATTCCGCCTGGGCACTTTGACCTTAGTGGTCTGACGCTGGTTAAGAACGGTGCACTCACTAACTGGGCAGGCATTCTGGCGCTGGGCCTGGGTGATGTCGTCGCGCTCGACTTCATGGAGAGAGTCTTTGCGGCCAAGAACCCGGAGACGGCCAGAAGAGCCTGCTTCTACGGAGGGGCGGTCACCCTACTCGTCGGCATCACCGCCTCATTCATGGGGCTGATGGCCCTCAAGCTCGTGCCCAATGTCGAGGACACCAGGATGGTTCTGCCGACACTCGTGATGGGTCTCCCCTTCATCTATGGATTGCTCGTCATGGGTGGGATTGTCGGTGCCGGGCTGTCTACCGCTGACGGTGGGTTGCTGGGCGTGTCCTCAGTCCTGGGCAGGAACATCGTGCAGCGGAACATCCTCAAGGTCTGGAAGAACCACTATTCGCCCGAGGACAGGAAGGCGCTCGACGCAAGGCTCCTTTGGGTCACCCGACTCGCGGCCATCCCAATCATGGCGGCCGCGATGTACCTGGCGATTGTAAGACCGGAGCCGGGCATCCTGCTGGTTCTTGCCTTCGACGTGGTCTTTGCCGGGTGCTTTGTTCCCCTGACGTTGGGCTTGTTCTGGAAGAAGGCCAACACGCTCGGGGCCCTGGCAGCGGTCGTTGTTGGTTCTGTGCTTCGATTGGTCCTGTACTACACGATCCCTGAGCATCTGGCCGGTTTGGACACGCTGATACCTCCGGTTGTCTCTCTGCTCGTCATGGTACCGGTCAGCCTGATGACCCAGAAGCAGGATCCGCCAAAGCATTCGGTGGTCCATGAGGTTCCGAGCGAGGAGGACGTGCTCTCAACCGCGCGCTAGACCATTCTCCAGTTCCCTGCGGGCCGGCTGTGGCCGACCCGCCCGCAGGGGCGTTCGCCGATAGTCGTCACGGTTCTTGACCATCTCGCGAAACCCGCATACCTTCGAGGTGCGCCGCAGGAGCCGAGGGAATTCCGGGCGCTGGCTCCATGCGTGAGTGGGAAAGCGCGAGGTGAGCGCCTTATGCGCGACACGGTTGGTCACCGATCCCCAGCCCATACGGTGGTTCGCGAGGCCAGGGACACCGATGAGGCGAGGATCTTGGAGATCGGCAACGCCCTCTTCCCGGACTACCCGGAGACCCTGGACGAGTTCCGAGAGTTCCGAGCGCGGTTGCAGGAGGGAGGGTACGCGTCCATCCTGGCAGTGGCCGAGAACCCGACTGGAGAGGTGATCGGGTACTCCCATGCCCACCACATGGCAGGGCAGTTCGATCCCGCTCGGTACCGCATGGGTGTCTACACCGACCCTGATTGGCAGGGTCAGGGCATAGGATCCGCGCTGTACACTTACGTGCGAGGGGTGCTCACCACCCGGGGCGCACTGGTGATCGAGTCGTTCGCCCGGGAGACGATGCCCGAGGCAATCCGGTTCCTGGTCCGCCGGGGATTTCGGGAGACGATGCGGACCTGGGAGGTCCGGCTGGATCTTGGACGGTTCGACCCATCGCCGTTTGCGCACTACCTTGATCGCGCGCGAGGGGAGGGCATCACTATCGTGACGCTGGAGGACGAGCTCCGGCGCGACCCAGGCGCGCTGCGCCGCGCTTACGAGTTGCACAACGCCGTGGTCGCGGACATTCCTATGCCAGTCCCGTACACACCAATTCCTTTTGAAGTGTACGTACGCAGCACCATCGAGTCGCCGCGGGCGCTGCCCGATGCCTACTTCCTGGCGCTGGCAGGCGATGACTATGTGGGTGAGGCCAACCTGCAGCGGCCTGCGCACGGAACGCACCTGTACCATGGTGTCACCGGCGTGCTGCCTGCGCACCGCGGGCGGGGTGTTGCCGTGGCGCTCAAGCTGGCAACGATCGCCTACGGGCAGCGGCACGGCTACTCGGAGATCCGCACCTGGAACGAGATGCACAACACCGGCATGCTGGCCATCAACGAGCGGTTGGGATTCACCCGACAGCCTGCCTGGATCACGTTCGAGGCGGCCTTGGATCCGGGAGAGGCGTTATGAGAGACGTCTCGTTGCCATTCCTGCGACTGACGGGTGGTCCGCGTGAGATCGGAGAAGGACACGGTCGAGCCGTCGCCGACCTCGTCGCCCACAACCTCGACCTCTACTTCCGCCGGTTCGCCGGTGAGGTCTCCCTGTCGCGGGACGACGTACTCAGGCGGACGGAGCGATACTGGCCCGCTGTCCGCGCCCTAGACGGCGCCTTTGCCGAGATGGTGGAGGGCCTGGCGTACGGGGCGGGTCAGCCCATACTTGAGGTGGCCGCGCTCAACTTGCGGTTTGAGCTGTTCTATGGCGAGTTCTCGCGGTTGGGGAAACTCGAACTGGGTGGGATGCCTGCGCCCGCAGGAGAGTGCACGGTCTTCGCGGTCACGCCGGAGGCGTCGGATGACGGCCACCTCTGGGTCGGCGAGAACTGGGACTGGATCCCCGGTGTGGCAGGAGTGCTCCAGCACGTTACGCATCCGGACGGACTCCGCGTGCTGTGCTTCACCGAAGCCGGGATCGCCGGCGGCAAGATCGGCCTGAACAGCGCAGGGATCGGCCTAGCCGTAAGCGGCCTGATCTCCGACGACGACGACTGGACGCGCATGGGCTCTCCGTTTCACGTCCGCACCTGGGAGGTTCTGCGCAGCTCGGCATTGGAAGAGGCCGTCGACGCCGTGGCGCAGGGGGTCCGTGCGTGTTCCGCCAACTTCCTGGTGGCCAAGGCAGGGCAAGCGGGAGAAGGGATCGCCGTGAATCTGGAGGCCGCGCCGCGCGGCGTCTGCACCCTAGAGCCCATCAACGGGATCCTGGTTCATGCCAACCACTTCCGTGATCCCGAGCGTCTCGGGATCTGGCAGCCCATTACCGAGGAATGGCGCTCAACCTTCCACCGGTGCGCCCGGGTCGAGCGGCTCCTTTTTGGGGCCGCCGCCGGCGGTCCGATCTCCGCCGGCACCATGCGGACGATCCTGCAGGACCACGAGGGTCACCCGGAGTCGGTCTGCCGGCATTCCAACATGGCATTGCCGGAGGCCGAGCGCTACCAGACCGGGGTCTCCATCCTGATGGATCTCCACGCCGGGTGCATGAAGGTCGCGGCAGGTCCTCCGTGCACGTTCTCGTACCGCAAGTACTGCGTGTAGCCTGCCGCCATGAGCGCCTACGGTGCACTAGCGCGCCTCTCCTGGGCCGGGCGGGCTCGGCGGCAGGGCCGGAGGAGACGGGGTCGGTTCTCTGTACCCTCTGGGAGAAGGCCTCCAGGCCGGCGTGTGTGTGGGGGCGACGTAGGGGATCCGTCGGTTCCGGAGGGAGACTGTGCTCTCTATGTAGACCGGGCCGCTGGTGCGGGCTCTGGCCACGATCGCGATTCGAATACGCGCCACCGCCGATGGAATGAGTGTCAGGGCGCCCTCCGCGTCGTGGTAGGTGATCTCGAGCGCGTCGATCCTCGATGCAAGATTGTTGACCCCGCGCCCCAGCCTGCGCTCGATCTCGCGCTGCCTGGGGTTGTACTGGAAGACGACCTCGTAAGATTCCGCCCGACGGTAGGGGTTGCCCGGAGGAATTCGCACCATCACGCGGCTTGGGCACAGGCCAGAGGGCGCGCACGCGGGGTCGGCCACCACCGTTTCTGCCCAGCGGAGCTCTTCGGTGACCCGTTCCATGGCCCGCCGGGCGCCCTGCTGCCCGTCGAGCCTGTCTCCGGCGAGGATCGCCGCCTGCGAGGCCATGCGCACAAGGCCCATGAGCCCGGCCATGGCCATCGCTGTCAGGCTCAATGCCAGTGCCAACTCGACGAGCGACAGGCCCCTGCGCGCGGCCGGTGGACCGCAGGCAGGGTGCCCAGGCCTGGTGGCGTACACGCGGGACCCCCTTCGCGACTGCACCGTGCACTGCTGCTATCGGCAGCCGGTGCCGGGTTCTTCGGGGGGACCGCCCTGGGGCGCCGGGTCCGGTGACCGGGGAACTCGCGGCGCTGGCCGCCGCGCTGTCGTTTGGGATCAGCACCGTCCTGGCGAGGCGCTTCATGGTGGCGGTCGCCCCTGAAGCCGGCGTCCTGGTAAGCATCGCCACAAACGTGCTGATCTTCTCGGCTGTCCTTGCTGCCGCGGCTCTTGGCGGGC
>JASEHJ010000137.1 GCA_030018905.1 bacterium
GTGACGACTACCACCTGGTAATGGAGGCGCGGCTGCGTCCGCTCTCCGGATTCCTCAAGGGCCACGGCGCGACACTGGCGCGGTATCAAGTGGACGCCGGACCGCTGTTCGAGCGGGCGATAGCACAGCGCGCGGGCCTTGGATGGTGCGGCCGGCACTCATGCCTGATCACGAGGCCGTTCGGCACGTGGGTTGTGCTCGGAGAGATCCTCACGGATCTGGCGCTGCAGCCCGATCCGCCGGCCTCCGGCGACTGCGGATCATGCGAGGCCTGCATACGCGGCGCCGGCGCCTGCCCTACCGGTGCGATCGTCGCGCCCGGCGTTGTGGACTCGCCCAGTGTCGTGGGCATGCCCGGTATCGTGGACGCGCGACGATGCATCGCGTACTGGACGATCGAGCACCGCGGCTGGATCCCCCACGAGGTGAGGCCGGGGCTCCGGCAGATGATCTTCGGGTGCGATCTCTGCCAGGAGGCGTGCCCGTTCAACCGGCTGCCGGAGCCGGCGTGCCCGGACGTTCGCCCGGGGGTGCACCCGGAGTTCCTGCCACGCGCGGAGACCGGATCGCACCCGTTCCTGCTGCCACTGCTGAACATCACCGAGGACGAGTTCCGCCGTCTCTTCCACCGTAGCGCGATCAGGCGCGCTAAGCGTAGTGGGTTGCGGCGGAACGTGGTGGTTGCTCTCGGCAACCTCGGCGATGGGCGTGCCGTGCCCGAGCTTGTGAGGGCGCTGAGCGATCCCAACGACGCGGTCGTGCGCGGGCACGCCGCCTGGGCCCTGGGCTGCATTGGGGGACCGGCCGCCCGCGCCGCGCTCGACGCCGCCCTGAAGGCTGAGGAGGATGCTCAAGCCCACGCCGAGATCGAGGCAGCGCTTGCGGGAATGGCCCTCGCGTAGGGGACCGGGCAACGCTCGCCGAACTGGATCTCTCATGCGCCTATTCCTTTGGATCGTGCTACTGTTGGCCGCTGCCATGCCTCCTATCGTCCTGGGGGCTGCGCCGCCTGTCATCGCCACCCTGGCCGTGGACATCTGGCCGGAGCACGACGATCCCCGGCTGCTGGTGATCTACCGCGGCACGCTCGGCGCGGCCGCGGTGCTGCCCCAGACGCTGACATTCGCGATCCCATCGGACGGTCAGGTGAACGCCGCTGCCTACCGCGGCGATGATGGCCAGCTTTTCACCAGCTCGCACCAGTACCGCCAGGAGCCGGATCGCCTGCTGGTCTCGTTCACGATCCCGACGCGCGGCTTCCAGTTCGAGTACTACGTGGACGGGATCTCTCCGCCCCCGCAGCGCGCGTTTGCCATGGATCTGGTCTTTCCGCTGGCGATCGAGGACCTGCGGGTTTCGGTTGAGCAGCCGCTGCGTTCGTCGGCATTTGCGCTGACACCCCCCGCAGCCGAGACGGCCGTGACCCCAGCCGGGTTCACCCATCACCTGTACAACGCGGGCCGGTGGCCGGCCGGCAAGAAATGGCGCTTGCAGGCTTCCTACCGCAAGGAAGACGCCAACCCCTCGGTCGCCCGCACAGTAGGAGCGCCCGCACCAGGACCGGCTGCGCCCCGGGTGGCGGGACCGCCAGCGTGGCTGTGGCTGGTCGGCGGCGGGTTTGCCGTTATCCTGGTCGGACTGGGGGTGTGGTTCCTGCGGCGCGGGGGAACCACGGGACGGTCTGGCACAAGGCGGACGGCGGGTGCACCCTCCGGGCAGGCCCCTCCACGGGGAGGCCGCGGCCAGGAAGCCGGCCGCGTCTACTGCTCGTACTGCGGCGCGCGCGCACGACCCCGGGACCGCTACTGTGGCAAGTGCGGACGGCCTCTGGCAGGGGAGTGAGCCGGGGCCATGGTATAATGAGGGTTAGCGAGCGGGTGTAGCTCAGCGGTAGAGCATCGGCTTCCCAAGCCGAGGGTCGTGGGTTCAAATCCCATCGCCCGCTCCAATTCGCACCAAAATAGCGTTTCAGCCGCTAGACACCCTCAAAGGCCGGGCGAAAAAACCGACGCTCACCCACTTGCGACATCCGCACCCGTTTTGGCGCTGAGTTCATGCCCGCCAGCCGCAGGACGAACTGACGCAGCTGCGGCGGCACGTACGAAGAAACCGCACTAGGCTCAGGCAGGCACTGTAGCCACCACCTGGCGGATCTGTCCCGACTTTCCACCGGCGCGAGACTAGGGCCCCGGCGGCGGGCCATTTCCGGCGGCCCACCCTGTCCCAGCGACGTTGGGTGCAATTCCTCCAGGCAATGGGTGAAATTCACCCACTGAACGCTTGATTATCACCCAGGTCCGCCTTAGACTGTGGATGTGTTTCGGCGACACCTCACGACACCGCTACTCGCCGCCCTCGGCGACACACCTGTCGTGCTGCTGCACGGCGCCCGCCAGGTCGGCAAGAGCACACTGGTACAGAAGGTTGCCTCCGGTCGGCATCCCGCGCGCTACCTCACGCTTGATGACGCCGCAGTACTCGCCGCGGCACGAAGCGACCCCTCCGGCTTCATCAGCGGGTTCAAGGAGCCGCTGGTGATCGACGAGGTCCAGCGGGCGCCAGAGTTGTTCCTCCCGATCAAGGCCGCCGTCGATCGTGACCGCCGGCCAGGCCGGTTCCTGCTCACCGGATCTGCCAATGTCCTCCTGCAGCCTAAGCTGTCGGAGTCGCTCGCCGGTCGCATGGAGGTCCTGAACCTGTGGCCGCTGTCTCAAGGCGAGATCGCCGGAGTGGTCGAGGAGTTCATCGACCGGGTGTTCGCGCGGGCGCTGGTCCTTCCGTCCGCCACCAACCTCGAGCGCGACGAAATTGCGCGGAGGATCGCGGCGGGTGGATATCCGGAGGCGGTCCTGCGCTCGACTGCCCGTCGACCGGCATGGTTCCGAGCGTACGTCACGACGATCCTCCAGCGCACGGTTCGCGACCTCGCCGACATCGAGCGCCTCCATGAGATCCCGCGGTTGTTGAGCGTGCTGGCGGCAAGGACAGGGACCCTGCTCAACGTGGCGGATCTCTCGCGGACGCTTGGGATTCCGCAGACCACCTTGCAGCGCTATCTGGTACTGCTGCAGACGACGTTTCTTGTTCACCTTATGCCAGCATGGACCTCGAAGGTGCGCAAGCGGCTTCTGAAGTCTCCCAAGATTCTGGCCGTGGATACGGGTCTTGCCGGGCATCTCACCGGGGTGGACAGCCGAACCCTGCCGACACACCCGGAACTGTGGGGCCCGTTCGTTGAGACGGCGGTGGCGATGGAGTTGATGAAACAGGCAGGCTGGAGCACGACGCAGCCCACAATGTACCATATGCGGACGGCAAAGGGGGAGGAGGTGGATGTAGTGCTGGAGGCGCCGTCCGGCGAGATTGTTGGTGTCGAGGTCAAATCGGCCGTCTCTGTCGATGCGGATGACTTTCGCGGCCTGCGCGTTCTAGCCGAGATTTCCGGGCGACGGTTTCTGCGTGGCATCTTGCTCTACCTAGGTTCCCAGGCGGTGCCCTTTGCGGCAAACCTCTATGCGCTGCCGATTAATAGCGTCTGGCGTTGGCAGCTGCCGGGACCCGCCGGCCGTGCGAAGACCGTATGATCAGACTCAATCCTAGGATCAGTTCCCTCGGCACCCGCCGCAGCTATCCCGCGGGGAAGCTTCTGTTCCTGGCGGAAGAGCCGGCCTGGGAGTTCTTCCACATCGTCTCTGGCGCCGTTCGAGTGTACAAGACGGACGTGCAGGGCAGGGAGCTGGAGGTGGCGAGGTTCGGCGCCGGCGACTTTCTGGGTGAGGCAGTAGCCTTCGCCGGCGGTCGCTATCCCTTCACGGCCGAGGCGGTGAAGGAGACTCGTGCGTTGGCCTTCGACGTCGCGGGCGTCCTCCGGACGGTCGAAACGCATCCGGAGGCCGCGCGTTTCTTCATTGATCTCATGGCGCGTAAGTGCCTCCTTCTGAGCGGCCGCCTGGAGAGTCTCGGGCTGCGGACCGTCCGCCAGCGCCTGGCGCGGTATCTGTGCGCCAACTGCGCCGGGGAGAGAAGCTGCGTGGTCAACCTCAGCATGAAGAAGGGTGAGCTGGCCCGGCTCCTGGGCACGGCGGGCGAGACCCTGTCGCGGACCCTCAGGCAGCTCCAGGCGGATGGGCTGATCGAGGTGCGCGGCGCCTCCATCTTCATCAAGGACTACCAGAAGCTCAAGGCAGAAGCCGGGGAATAGGCCGAACCATCCGAACTACCCCCTGAACCACCTCTTGACCCAGGTCAAGGACACCCCCCGCCGTATGTGGTGGACTGAGACTGCACGGTGATTCGAAAGCCACTCCGCGCGCCATCCGCCAGAGGGCGTGATCCCACGATGGAGGATTCTGCGCAATGCCAACGATGACGGTCAAGCGGAAGATCATCGAGATAGATCGGGACCTCTGCAACGGCTGCGGATTGTGCACGACGGCCTGCATGGAAGGCGCCCTGGAGCTCGACGAGGAAGGCAAGGCGGTGCTCGTCCGCGAGATCTTCTGCGATGGAATGGGAGCGTGCCTCGACGTTTGCGCACCGGGCGCGCTCAAGATCGTTGAGCGCGAGGGCGCGGCCTACGACCCGACGGCGACGCACCAGCACGTCCTGAGGACGCGCGGCGAAGAGGCGGCCAGGAGCGTCCACGGCGCGCCCGTGCAACTCCACGGGGGTTGCCCGGGTAGCCGGCCCATGACAATCGAGATGGGTTGCCCGGGGAGCCGGGCAATCACAATCGAGAGGGAGCCCGCATCCGACGAACGGACCGTGCCCGGACGATCCGAGCTGACCCAGTGGCCGGTGCAGTTGCACCTCGTCTCGCCGCTGGCCCCATACTTGCGGGACGCCGATCTCCTGGTAGCGGCGGACTGCACGGCGTTTGCCCTGGGGAGCTTCCACCGGGACCTGCTCAAAGGGAAGAAGCTCGTTATCGCGTGTCCGAAACTCGACGACACGAGAGGCTACGTGGAGAAGATGGCCGAGATCCTGAGGCTGAACAACGTTCGGTCGCTGACCGTGGCCGTCATGGTCGTGCCATGCTGCTCGGGGCTCGTGCGAATGGTCGAGGATGCCGCGAGGCAGTCGGGCACAAGCATCGCGCCAGAGGTAGTCGTCGTGGGGATTGACGGGAGAATTGCCTCTACAGGAACCCCCGGCACGCGCGCAGCCCTGTGCTGATGGGGAAGGCGGCGTCCTCGCCGCCGGCACCGCCCGCCAGGATTCCCACGACCTGGCCCTGGCCGTTCAGGAGAGGTGAGCCGCTGGCGCCGGGGCCAAGCGCGGAGTCGGGACGGAGCAAGAGGATCGGCGAGTTGTAGGGAACCCCGCCCACCTTCCCCGACGGCGCCACCCCTATTACGCGCGCTGCCGCCACCTTCCACCGCCTCTGGGGGTACCCGCCGATCCTAACGACATCACCGATGGATGGCGAAGAGGCGGACAGCCGGTAGGAAGGTGCGCCGGAGATAAGGTCGCTGGTCACAACCGCGATGTCCGCGTCCTTCTCCTGGCAGGCGAGGTGGCCCTCGACGACGGCGTTGGGCAGGTAGAGTTGCATCTTGCCCGCAACGACGTGGCGTGCCGTGAGAACGATGCCGTTTCCCACAATCACGCCGGTCCCGCTCCATCGCTGCTGTGAGGCCGTGATCCCCACCAGCATGGGAATCGCCCGCTGATCGGGCACGGCGAGCGACGGCTGCTGGCTTCCAGCGGGGACGCCGATAAGTCCAACCGACAACAGAACCAGGCAGGCCTGCTTAAGCGCCCTTTCCATCGCCGACCGTACCTCCTCGGGCCGCGTGAACACGGCGTATCCTTCCCGTCGGACACCACCCCTTCCTTGGAAAACGGGGAAGAGGGTGTGTCAGGGCCGGTTGAAAAATCGAGGGAGCAGCACCCAAGGTGGTGAATTGAGCTGTTGGCAACAACTACCCACCACGGGAAGGGGGCTGCTCCACGTGCACGGTACTGCGGATGGATGCCCTCGACACCCCCGGATCGCGGTGATCCAGACACTGATTCCCCTGGGGCTGCAGGCGGTCGAGGAGGTGTTGCAGCAGGAGCTGGCCCCGATGCCGCGGCCAGCGCGGGAGATGGCACTGGGGTTAGGCAACCCGGTCCGCTATGCCGACCTTCGTCCTGGCGAGG
>JASEHJ010000138.1 GCA_030018905.1 bacterium
TGCTTCATCTCCAGCATGGCTATCCCTCCATGGCCAGGATCTCGGCTGCGGCCGCCTCGGCGCCACGGCCCGCAGGTCCGCCAACTTCAGGCAGTACGGCCTCCAGCGCGCGCAGCCCGGCAAGCACCGCCTCGTCCGGCACCCATCCCAGGTGCCCAAACCGGAAGATCTTCCCGTGCATCCGCCCAGGGCCACCCGCGAGCACGACGCCGTGCTCGGTACGCAGCCTGGTAAGCAGCGCCGTCGAATCAACGCCATCCGGCACCCATACCGCGGTGACCGCCTCGCTGGCGTCTTCTTCCCTGGGAACCACCCGCAGGCCCAGCGCACGAACCCCGGCCCGCACGGCCCTCGCGGTACGACGGTGGCGCGCCCACCGGGCCTCCAAGCCCTCGGCCTCGACCATTCGCAATCCGGCGTGCAGCGCGCGTACCACGCTGATCGCCGGGGTAAACGGAGTGAATGCCTCCACATCTCCCAGTTCGGCCCGCATCCTCTCGAACGACCAGTAGAACCTGGGGAGCCGGGCGACCTTCACCGCCTCCCAGGCGCGCTCGGAAACGCCGATCAGTGCCACCCCAGGCGGCGCCATGAGCGCCTTCTGGGACGCGGTGATCACCACGTCAACTCCCCACTCATCCGTGCGCAGCTCGACCGCGCCCGCGGAGCTGACCGCGTCCGCAACCATCAGAGCCGGCCACTCGCGCACCACCGACGCGATCGCGGCCAGGTCATTGCGCACGCCGGTCGAGGTCTCGCTGTGCGCCACCAGAACAGCCCGCGCGTCCGGTGTCTCCTGGAGCGCCCGGCGTACCGCCTCGGGGTCGGCGGCCTGTCCCCAGGGCACCTCTACCCGGTTCACCTTGATGCCAAAGGCCTCCGCTATGTCGGCGAACCGCGCGCCGAACGCGCCGCCGCACACGGCCACCACCGTGTCTCCCGGAGAGCAGAGATTGACGATAGTCGCCTCCAGCCCGCCGGTGCCCGACGACGCGAAGGGCAGGATGGCGCCGCGCGTCAGCAGGACGCGTCTCAGTGCTTCCAGCGTCTCGGCCAGCAGGCGGGCGAACTCGGTACTACGGTGGCTGATCATCTGCTGCCCAGAGGCCGCCAGCACCTCGTCGGGGAGCGGGGTCGGGCCGGGAATTAGCAGGTACTGCCGCACGGTCAACCTCCTGAAAACGAAACGCCCCGTCTCATCAGAGACGGGGCAGGTTCCCGCGGTGCCACTCTGGTTCCAGGACGTCGGAGCGCCCGGACACTCATAGCGCTGTACCGGGCGCACCCGGGGGCTTAGGCCGGCTACTGTCCTTCCGTTTCAGGAAGCCGGCGTTTGCCCGCTGCTCAGGAGGGGATTCGACCGGGGTCCCGACCGGCTCACACCAATCGCCGGCTCTCTCGACCAGGCGGACCCGCGGCTACTCGTCTCCGTCATCGCCATCTGGGCCGTGTTTCAATCATGGTAGCATCAGACCCCAATCCGGACAAGCCCGGCCTCGGACAGCACGGCCTAGGAGGCCATAACCCGCGACATCAGCTTCAGGCCAACTTCCATAACCTTCCACGGCGCGCCCGCATGGAACGGCTCTCCGGCGCCAAATCGCCACGGCAGATAGATCCCAAGGAGTTTCTTACCGAGCCGCCAGGGGGCCGACGACCCGACCCTGTAGAGATCCATGGCGTCGGGTTGTACCTCAACGGGCAGCGCAGGATTCCCGGTCAGGCGCAGTGGCACCTGCGCAAAGGTGGCCTTGTCGAACTGCTCCATCACGCACATGCTGACGGGCTGGAACTCGAATGCCGGCGTGATCCCCAGAACCTGCGAGGCCAGGTGCTCCGCGGCCGCGTCGGCCTGGAGGAAGGCCAGGAAGGCCTGCTTGACCGGGAAATCCCCGGCATCCCCTGCGGCATAGATGTCGGGATGTCCCACCACCTGGCGTGTCCCCAGATCGGTCCGGAGGAATCCCCGCTCGTCGGAGGGCAGGCCGGCGAAGGGGGTTGCAGCGATGTATGGAGGGAACGAGATCAGGAGGTCGTACGGGAGGCGCCGGCCGTTCTTGTATACGACCTCGCCGTGCTCCACCCGCTCGACCACGTGCTGGGTGTGACCGGTGATGCCACGCCGGGCGAACTCGCCCGTCACCACCTCGTTGAGGCGGGGGCCAAAGACCTGGATGTACCCTGCCTCGAAGGTGGACCAGGCGATCTCAACAGCGCTGCGCGCTCCCTTCTGGCGCAGCCAGGTGTCGAGCATGAATACCATCTCATAGAGAGGGCCTGAGCACTTGTTGTTGGGTGGGATGAGGAACAGGACCTGCCTGCGCCGTCCCTCCCGGGCATCGCTCAGAAGGGCATCGAACGCCCCCCGCAACCGGAGCATCTCCTCGGGGGTCCAGACGGTCTGCGCGTGCTCGCGGAGGCCGGGGATCTCGTCGGGGCGCATGCCGGCGCCGGTGGCTACAACCAGGTAGTCATATGGAAGCTTCTGGCCGTCAACCTGGACGGTCTTGGCCTCAGGATCCACCCCCTTGACCGCGCCCTTGATGAGGGTGATCCCCTTGCGCTGAGTGGGCCTGGCAAGCGGGATCTTCAGGGTCTCCGGGTCGAGGCCGAAGGGAATGTAGATCGTGTTGGGCTTGAACAGGAACTGCTCCTGATCGGAGATAAGGGTGATCCTCGCCCTCTCGGCCAAGCGCATCTTCAAGTAAAAGGCGGACTCCAGCCCGGCGAACCCTCCGCCTGCAACGACGATCCGCGGTTGAACTGTACCCATTATCTGAACCCCCTGTTCTCTATCCTTGCTTCCTGATCGAGATGCCGAGGATCTTGTAGAGCATGCACGTGCCGAAGAAGCTCGTCAGCAGGAAGGCAACGGCAACGATGCCCAGTACGATTGCGAGCGTGCCGCTGATCTTCCCGGTCAGATTCAGCTCCTGCCGTCTGATTTCTGGTATCCTCTCCGTGCCCCTCCTATAACGCCGCCCCGCGCGTCCTCATTCCGGGCCGGCCAGCCCGAGTCTGACAAACGCCCACAGCGCGAGCCAGACCGTCCACAGCCCTATCAGGGCGTAGCGGACATAGCGGAACAGCAACGCCACCTCAAGCGGCTCCCTTGGGAAAAGAGCGCCCAGTCCGGACCGAAGCCCCAGCAGCACGACGAGCCCAAGCCCTAGACGCAGTATCCGCTGCACCCAGGGTCCTCTCGGGTCGAAAGACACGTACCTCCTCCGCAGCGCCAGGCCGATGCCGGCTCCGAACGCCACGCCCAGGTTCGTGAAGAAACCGTCCATGCTGCGCGGATCGGTGGCCCTTCTGCCGGCATCGGGTGGTCCTGCCGCCGCGGCCTGCGCCTCCCAGGCCGGCGGATCGATGGTTCCCGCGATCGCTGCGCTTACGCCGAACACCGCCGCAAGCATCCCAGCCGAGAGCAGCAGGACAGCGGCAACATGGACCGCAAGAGGTCTCGGCTTCAGCCAAGTTGCCGCGCGTGGCTCAAGCCACAGATACGCCGCCAGAACGAGCGCGCCGGCGACCCAGCCGGCGGCCACGTCGTGCGGGAAATGAACGCCCAGGTAGACCCGAGAAATGGAGATGCCCAGCACGAGCAGCACTGCTGCCACCCAGGCCAAAGGCCGCCTGGCAGCCCTGGCAAGGAAGCCCCAGATTGCCGTGGCGACCTGCGCGTGGCCTGAAGGCAGACCGTAACTCGTCTCGGCGGCCAGCGCCTTCACGCGCGCGTCCACCCAGTATGGGCGCGGGGCGTGAAACGCCCACTTGAGCAGGCCGTTGGTGAAGTCCGAAAAGAGCAGGAGTGCCAGTACCCTCAATCCCCGGGTGGTGTCCACGCACCAGTATAGGAAGGGAATGAGCAGCATGAAGAACTCCTCTCCGCCGAGAAACGAGAGGAACTTCATCCCCAGGTCGAGGCCGGGACTGTGTTGCTGAAGCGTAAGGATCAGGTTGATGCCCCACTGCCAGATGACATCCACCGGTTGCGCCTCCTAGCGGTTGAACCACTCATTCCAGTGAAACGTCCCAGGACCTCCGACCACGCCGCGCAGCTCGGCACGGTGAAGCAGCAGGGGGAACCAGTCACCCAGCCGCACCGCGACGGCCTCATCGTAGAACCGCTGCTGCGCGCGCGCCCAGATCGCGGCGCGTACCGCGGGACTGGTGTGACGCACCAGCAGCCGCAGGTGCGCCGCCATCTCGCGGTCCTGATACCACCCGGGCCACGACGGCTGGAGCGGAAGCAGGAAGACGGGATCGGGCACGAACGCGAACGTGGTCGCGAACACTTCCCAGCCCTCGGACCGCGCACGGCGGGAGACCAGGGTAGCCCAGTCCATCACCTGCAGCTCGACCGCGAAGCCGGCTTGCTCCAGTTGCGACTTGGCGATCGTAGCAGCGGTCATGTGGTGCGGCATCTCGCTGCTGACCATCCAGCGCAGCGGCTGGCCGCGGTAGCCGGCCTCGGCCAACGTCCGACGCGCACCGGAGGGGTCGTGCTGCCGGTAGACCGGCGCACCGGCCTCGGTCCACAGGGGGTGCTCGCGAGGGAAGAACGACGGCGTCGCGCGCCAGAACTGCCGGGGGCCGTATGTACCGCGCAGGACCGCCTCCTCGTCAATCGCGGCAACCACAGCTCGGCGCAGTCCCCGGTCGGTCATCAACCCGGTTCGGTGGTTGAAGACGAAACCCGCCCACGCCGGCGTGGTGATCGGGTGCAGCGTGACCCCGCGCGCGCCCTGGAGCCGGGGATACTCGTCGTGGGGAACCGAGTGGGCGAAGTGGTAGTCACCCCGCAGCACGCCGGCGATCCGTACGGATGCGTCGGGAACAGGCAGGAAGAGGAGCGCGTCGAGAAAGGGCTCGCGCCGGCCGGCCAGGCCGTCGGGCGGCTCCTCGCGGGAGCGGTACCGCTCGAACCGCTCCAGCCGGATGTGAACGTCGGGCAGGTGCTCCACGAACCGGTACGGCCCGGTGCCGATGAGGCGGCGGATCATCCCTCCCCCGGCCTCCTCGATTACCTCGCGCGGGTAGATCACGGCGCCCTGGCTGGGAATCGCCAGCGCCATAGGCACAAGCCCGTTGGACTCGCGCAGGCGCATCATCACGGTGTAGGCATCGGGTGCGGTCAGGCTCTCGATGTCGCGGAACAGCTCGCGGCCACGCGCGGCAAGTTGCCCCCACCTCTGCAGCGAGGCGATGACGTCGCCGGCGGTCATCTCTCTTCCGTGATGGAAGAGCACCCCGCGGCGGAGCACGAAGGTGTAGGTACGGCGGTCCGGCGTTACGGCCCAACGCTCAACGAGCAGCGGCCGCGCCTCGTACCGGCCCGAGAGGGCGAAGAGCCCCTCGAAGATATGGATGGCCACGTCCTGGGTGGGCCCGCCGGTGGTCCAGTGGAGATCCAGGGTGGGCGGCTCGCCGGTGTGGGCGATGCGCAGCACGCCGCCGCGGGCAGGCTGCTCGGCGGCCGGCCGCGCCGTTGTGGAGGCCGCGACCACGGTGGCGGATAACGCCGCGCAGAGCAGCAGGGCCGCGGCGACGGAGAGCGCGGCAACGAACCTACACATCGAAGATCACGCGCGCCGTCCAGCCTCCGTCAGCCTGCTTGACCTCCACCATGTGATAGGTCGCCGCCTTGATGTCGCGGCGGAAGTGGTGGCGGTCGGGGTCAATCGGCTCCCCGTGCACGGTCGCGCGCAGCCGGCGGGGGCTTAATTGGTCAACCACGAGGACGACCGGCAAGAAGGCCTCGATGTTGACCACCGCCAGCAGGTTGTTGAGCCAGGCCACCAGCAGCCCCTCGTGGTCGTCGGCTTCCACCCGGCGCTCCAGCCATGCCCGGTTCTGGATGCTACACGGATCAACCATGAGCGAGAACATGCCCTCTGCCGCGGCCTCGAACACCTCGACCAGCGTTGAGCCCCGCGCGATGATTCCTATGTCGGCCGTGTGCTCGAAGACCTCGAAGCTGCCCATTGAGGATATAATACCGGAAGAACCGGAAAGGGGGTGACGCCATGACCGACCGTGAGCGAATCCGGCTCACGTCGCTGGTCGCCTGCGCCGGCTGAGCGTCGAAGCTCTCACCGGGCGACC
>JASEHJ010000139.1 GCA_030018905.1 bacterium
GGGCCCCCGGTACTTTGTAGGACCGAAGGATCGAGGAGTTCCGACTTCGTGATCGGCGCAGCAGGAGCTAGGTCCGATCTCCTGTCTGCAGCGCTGCGCTGGCTGCTCGTGGTCGGCGTGGCGTTTGTCCCTCTGGTGTTCGATCCCGGCCACAGGCTGCTCGAGGCCAAGTGGAACGCCGTATGGGCTGTCGGCGGCCTGGTGGCCGTCCTGTGGGTACTGCGGTGGCTGCTCGACCGCCGCTCCTCCCCCGGGCTGGAACTGCGCCTTGCGCTGCCTGCCCTGGCCCTGGCCGCCGCTCTCGGGGTGGCGACGTGGCAGGCGGCAAACCCACACGTCGCCTTCTGGGGAGCCCGGGCCCGCGGTGAGGGACTGGTGACCATCTTCTGCTACCTCGCGGTGGCCTTCGTCACGGCTCACGAACTCAGGGAAGCCCCTGGGTTCCAACGCCGCTTCACTGCGGCCCTGCTGATCGGCGCAGCCGGCAACGCGCTGTACGCGATGGTGCAGTTCGCCGGACTGGATCCTGTGTGGGGCTTCCGCGGCTACCTGCGGCCGTTCGCGATGCAGGGCAACGCGGCCTTCCTGGCCGGGTACCTGGCCATGGCGGTCCCGGTGGCCGCGGCCGCCGCGATTGCGGTAGGCAGCAGGCCGGCGCGGACCGGGATGGTGCTCCTGGTCGGCCTCCTCTTCCTTGGGCTGCTGGTCACGGGCTCACGCGCCGCATGGGCCGCGTCGTGGCTGGGATTCGGGCTGTTCGCAGCCGCGGTCCTGGCGCGGCACGGGGCATCACGGCGCCGGTGGGCTGCGGCAGTTGGGGCGGTGATGCTCGCCCTGACCCTACTGTATGCCGCGCAGGCCGGCCCGTTCGCCCGCACCATTGACGAGCAGGTGCTGGCCCGGGTGGCCAAAGACGGCGGTACGCTCCGCCTGGTGCCGGGTGAGATCCATCCGGACGCCCGCCGGCCGGCGCAGCGGCTGGCGATGACCCTCGAATACGGCGGCGGTGTGGCTGTGCGGGTCTTTATCTGGCGTGGCGCGGTCTCGGCCTGGTTGCGGCGGCCCTGGCTCGGGCAGGGCCTGGACTCCTTCCGGTACTTCCCAAACCTCAGTGACCCGAGGGAGGCCAAACTGTACGCCGGGAGGACGCTCCCTCCTTTGTTCTACTACGATCGGGTCGAGAACGAGTTCCTGGAGATGGCCGTCGCAGCAGGGGTCCTGGGGCTCGCCGCCTACCTCTGGTTGCTCGGGGCGTTGCTGGTTCCGTCGTTGCGCGCGGCGGCCGGCGGGGACCTGGTGGCCGCGGGCGCGACGGCAGCGGCCGTGGCGTTTCTGCTCGTACTTCAAGTTCAGCCCGGGTTCCTGGGGTCGTCGTTCGTCTTCTGGTCGCTGCTCGGCTTCGGCGCTGCCCGTGCGCGGCCTAGCGCGCCGATCTTGGGGAAACAGCAGGGGAAATAGCAACGGAGACCATGAGCAGAGACCCGGCCACGCGGGCAGAGCTCGCTGTGCTGGCCCTGATCCTAGTGCTTGCCGCGGCTATCCGGTTCGGGTCGATCGGTGCGAGAAGCCTCTGGTTCGATGAGGCCTTCTCATACGAGGCCGCCAACCGGCCGGTCCAGGCCGTGATCGCATTCGCGGCAACGAACGACACCCACCCGCCACTCTATTACGTGCTCCTTTCACTGTGGATGCGCCTATTCGGCACCAGTGAGACGGCCCTGCGTTCACTGAGCGCCATCTTCGGCACGCTGATGGCTGGGGGGGCGTGGTGGCTGGGGAGATGGCTGGGAGGAGCCAGGGTAGGGCTTGTGGCCTCTCTCTTGACCGCCGTGGCCCCGCTGGCGATTCTCGCAGCACAGGAAGCGCGGATGTACCCTCTACTGGGTTTCTTCACCGTATGCTCCTGGGCCGGGCTGCTGGCGGGGCTGGGGGGAAAGCGTTCCGGCTGGCTGGTGTACGTCCTGGCCGGCACGCTGGCGCTCTACACGCATTACTTCGCCTTTCTCAACCTCATGGGTCAGGCCGTCTATGTGCTGATCGCGGTTCGCCCGGCCCGTCAAGCGTGGCTGGTGAGCCAGCTTGCCATCGCGATCCTCTTCCTTCCGTGGATGGCGACCCTTCTTAACACCCTTCGAGCGGGTACGGCGTGGCCCTTCTGGCGGCCGCCGCTCGGCGCGGAGTCCTTGACGTCCCTTGCAGGCCTGCTGAGCTTCGGCGGGCACGTGCTTGGGTTCGCGGGGTACCATCTGCCGAGCCGCTCCCCCGCGTCCGCGCAGGCCGTGGTCCTGTTGCCGTTTCTCGGCCTGATGGCTGCGGGGACGGCCGCACTCCGGGGACACGTACAGAAGCGGTGGCTGCTGGTGGGCTATCTGGTGGTTCCAGTGGCTGTCACGCTGGCGTTCTCGCTGTGGCACAACATCTACTATGCCAGGTATTTCTCGTACGTCCTTCCGGCATTCGCCGTATTGCTCGCCTTTGGAATCGAGCACCTGAGCCGGCGGGTCCCGCCGGCCTTCCGCCGGCTTGCCGTCCTGGCTCTAACCATGGTGCTCGTCGCGGTGAATGGTTTGGTGCTGAACGACGCGCAGACCAATCCAAAATACAAGTACTACAACTGGCGGGGGGCGGCCGCGCTTCTGACCGCCCAGGCCGGGGCCGGCGACCTCATCGTGGCGTTTCCCGGCTTTGCTGTCACCCCACTGTCTTACTACTTCAAGGGACCTCAACGGATCGAACCGATGACGCCTCGAGAGTACCTCGACGTCGCCGGCGGGAAGGTTCGTGACGATCCAGAGGTCCACAGGCGCAACCTGGAGGTCCTCCGCTCGTATGCCGCTGCGCACCCGGTCATGTGGATCGTTGCGACGCTACCCATGCCGGCCGCCGCGATGGATCGTCTCCAGAAACTGCTGACGGGCATCTACGATGCCCAGGGCGTCGCGTATTTCGGCGGGATCAGGGTGTTCAAGATGACGCGGAACCCGGGCTGGGAGACCGCCCGGTGACGGCGCGGTCGGAGCGAATGCCGGCGTTTGCAGAGGTGCCACGCTTTCTCGCCGACCTTTGACCGCGTGTCAACAAGCGATGGCAGGGTACCGCTCCGGGGTAATGACAGTTTGACAGAAAGAACGAAATACCCTATGATGAATTCATGACGCGAAAGAAGACCACCGTCTACATAGACGAGGGCCTGCTGCGCCTTACCAAGATAGCCGCGGTGCGCACCGGCAAGAAAGAGTACCAGGTCGTCGAGGAAGCCTTGCGGGGCCACCTGGGGATCGAGGCTGTCACCAGGGCGTGGAAGAGCAGCGAACTGAGTGAGGACGAGGCGCTCGCCTTGGCCTACAACGAGATCCACGCTTCGAGGGAGTAGTGCGCCGGGCGGTTCTGGATCCCGGCGTGCTGGTCGCCTCCCTCATCTCAGGAAAGGGCGCTCCAGCAGGACTGCTCCTGGCCTGGATGGAGGGGCTGTTCGACCTGATCGTTTCGCCGCGCCTTCTGCAGGAACTCGGCCGCGTTCTGGCAAGGCCGAAGTTCCGCAGGTACGTCAGCGAGGACGATGCGGCGGTCTACGTTGATCTCCTCCGCCGGATGGCCACCACTGCCGAAGAACCCCCTGACACCCGCGAGATTTCGCCGGATCCCGGCGACGACTACCTCGTAGCACTGGCACGGGCGACGGACCATGTGCTCACGCCGCGCGCCTTCTTGGATCGGATGGAGTGGGAAACCCCGTAGGACCGCGGAAGGCCTGCTCTGCAATCCTGCAGGCGTCGGCCCCAGGCGCAGGATCGCCTCGCCCCCCGGACCTCGAACTACACAACGTCCGCCTAGTGAATGCCGAGGCGGTCGCGCACGGACTTTGGGATGGTAGCCTGGCCCTTTGAGCCGCTTGGCCTCAGGGCCGACGGGGTGCCGGGGCTCCTCGGAGGATGCCCTCCGTACTGAGGTCCTCATCGATCTCGGGCCAATGGATCCCGTACCCGGCGGCGCTGACGCTCCAGTTGGCGCGCTGAGCAGGGCTGGCGGCGAGCAAGCGCGGATACCAGGTGAGCGGGACGGAGATGCTTCGTCCGTCCGTCAAGTCCACGGTCAGGGAATCTTCCGACACGCGGACATCCCGAACTCGTTCATCTGCCCTGAGTGCCAAGATACCCATGCCAAGCCTCCCATAGATGCTCCTCGTGCTCTTCTAGCATAGCCTGAATCATGCTCAACTCGCGGGCACTAAAGCCTGTGTTCCTAGCTAGTTCGCCATGAAAAAGACTGAGTTGGCGCGCCTGTCGGCCGTTGGCCCTGCTGACTGGAGTGAGCCCTGGTCTCCCACCGTCATGCTCTACGCCCGAGCGGCCTCCAGGGTGATCATTCTGCCCAGGTTGTAGGTCAGCACGCCCCATCCGAGCCAGATATCGGCCCCCGCATCCCCTCGCAGGCGACTGTGCCGCCATCGGTACTTGCGGCTGCCCAGGCTGATCGTGGCTTCCTGCCCCGCCCGCCACCGTTGCTGACGCCGGAACCATCGCTGCCGTTCGTGCGCGCGGCGTTGCTCACTGCGCCGTCCCGGATAGGGCAGGCTGATTTTCGACACACCCTGTTCGGTCAGGAACGCTTCGTTGGTCTTGCTGCCAAACCCGCGATCGGTCGCTGCCACCGCTGGTGTGCGATCCACGACGTGCACGTGCGCCGCAAACGCCGGCCCCAGCAACCCGCTATCGGCGGGATTGCCCATGTGCACCTCGTAGTGGGTGATCAGTCGCTCCTCGGTCTCCGTGACCAGCGCCTTGTAGCCGAACTCGGTCTTGGCGCTGAGTTTCCCCCGGCAGATCGGCCGGGCCTCGGGGTCGAACACGCTCACCAGGCGATCCGGAATGGATCGGATGCCCTGCAGGCGCTGTTCGGTCTGCGCCATCACCCGCCGGGTCAGGGTGAGCATCGCCGTCAGCTGGTGGCGTCCTTGGCGGATCGCCCGCCCCGTGCGTGCGTCCAGCTGCTGCACCGCCCGGCGGCTGTTCTCCTTGATGCGCTCGGCCTGCCGCACCACCTGCCGGGCCACGCGCAGCACCCGCGCCGTCTGCGCCTCCACCGCGGCTTTTGCGTCCCCCGTCCGCTTCCGCAGGGTCTGCCCCACGACCCGCAGGGCCCGCTTGATCGTGCGGGTACGATCCCGAAACGCCGTGCGGACGGCCGCCCCCGCCGTCTGCAGCCGCTTCACGGTGCGGGTGATCACCCGCACGCCATCGTCCAGCAGCCCGATGTCGGTGGGGTGCTCAATGGGGGCCTGAATCACCGTGGTGTCCACCCGCAGCTTCCGGCCCCGCAGGAGCTTGCGGTCCCGCGCCTTGCGCATCAGCACCGTGTTGAGGTCGTGCAAGACCTCCGGCCCGTATTTGCGCACCAGCTTGCTCAGCGTGGTCGGATGCGGCACGGTGGCGTCGAGGGCGATGTGGCAGAAGCGCCGCCAGTGCAGGCTATCGGCGACCTCCCGGACCAGCGTTTCGTAGCCCAAGGTGTACCGGTGCTTCAGATACATCAGCCGCAGGAACTGCTCCACCGGGACGGTAGGCCGGCCGGTCCGGGTGTGGAACCGCTGCCGGTAGGGCTCGAAGCACCGCTCGTCCGACAGCAGGGCATCGACCGTCGCCAGTTCCTCGCTGAGGGTCCGCGCCTGGGGAGGGAGCAGGTGGTCCCACAGCGATTCCTGGGGCTGCCTCAGCCGCAGCATGGCGGCCTCCCGCAGGAATCGAGGGCTGGAGTGCGAAGAAGGTGCATAGGGATTCCCTCCCCGGTGCGCCGGACAGGCGATTGGTTGCGCTTTCGTCAGTTCGATTCGCCGTCGGGATCGGGAATCCCTGTTATTCTGCCAAGCACCTGAGGCTGGAATCCTGAATTGGCGCGGGTTTCGGCCTGCGTTTTTCAGGGGCAACTAGCTAGGGCAACCGGTCTGAGCCAGAACTTCGCGGATAGCGCCTCCCTATCAACGTGGACATGCGGCGGCTCGTGTGGTTCATGGCTGAAGAAGTAAACTCGATACGGCCCCCTTCTCAAGACAGTCGGCATCATACCCGCCCGAGGCGCCCAAGCT
>JASEHJ010000013.1 GCA_030018905.1 bacterium
ATGAATCGTAGATTGTCTTCAAGAGTGGATTCTCCCTTAGCGTAGGATCTCTCTAGTCTGCGTAGTTGCTGTACCAGTCCTGCCGCGCGCGAAAGTCGTCTGGATAGAGCGTTACCTTCTCGACCGCGAACTCGAAGTCGCTGCCCTCCCGGGCGATGGTCTGGGCAATCTTCGCGGCGTCGAAGCGATATCCGCTGAACCGGCCCGGCGGCTGCGCGGCGAGCCAGACCCACGCCTTGCCGAGTTCGACCGGATCCGCCCAGCTCGCCCGCAGGTCCGCCGGCGCGCTGTCGTATTCGGCCCAGGTCAGTCGCGAGGGCTTGATGCGGGCGCCCGGCCCGATCGTGTTGATGGCGATGTTGTGAGTCCGGGCTTCGAGCGACAGCGCTTTGACAAATCCCTCGACGCCATGCTTGATGGTGCAGTAGGCGATCTCCTCCTTGTAGCCGCGAATACTCGAGCCGCTGGCGACGCCGATGATGTGACCCCCGCCTTGCGCCTTCATCTGATTCCAGGCGGCGTGCGTGCAATTGAACAGCCCGCCGATTCCGACGTCTAACTGTCGCGACCATCCCTCCGGCGTGGTCGCTTCAAACGTAATGAGCGGCATGTAGATGGCGTTGTGCACCACCACGTCCAGCCGCCCCCAGCGGTCTACGATGTCCTTCACGAGGTGCTGGCACTCAGCGAGGTCGGCGACGTCGGAGCGTCGGGCCTGGAAGTCGGTGCCGTCGGCCGCAAGGTCTTGCGTGCAGCGAGCGAGTTCGTCGTCGTTGATGTCTGTTACACAGACTCTCGCGCCGGCGATGCCGAACGCCCGGGCGATGCCCCAACCCAGGCCTCGCGCCGCGCCGGTGACCAGGGCGACACTCTGTTTTCGCAGCATTATCGTCCGGTCCTCTTCAGGCGGCGCGAGTGGTGCGTTGATGGATTCGACAGGAGGTGGTACTACCCTTCTCAGGGCATCTCGGCGCGAACGCCTCCCATGTCACGGTACTGGACTGCAGATACGATCTGTTACTGATTCATCTTCGCGAAGCGGCGAGGATCGGGGAGGCGGCGCTGGCCTTACCGGTTCGGTAGGAAAGGCAGGTTGGGCTGCTGAGGGCTCTGGTCCCGGATGATCTGCGGCGCACGGTCTGTGGAGAACTGGGGATCGTCTAGGGTGCCTCGCAAGAAGAACGGCACGCGGAAGCCGGTCGCGACCGCGGCTCCTCGCAGCACGCCGTCAAGCATCCGCCCCACTGACAGCGATGCTTTCCCTGGCGCCGATGTCTCCGGGGCCAGGGCCTTCAGCACGCCTGTCCCCGCGTAGTCCAGCGTCTTGTCGAAGCCGAAGCTGCCCCGGGCCGTTCCTTCCAGTCCTTCGGCATGTAACCGAAGGGCAACGCTGTGCACGCGCTGCTGCGCGATGCGAAGGTCCCCGCCGAAGTAGCTGAACCGGGTGGCACCCCCGGGCACGTCGGGTTGCAAGACCCTGGCCATCTTGGCCAGGTTGCTCTTGAGATCCAGCCCCTCGATGGTCCCGTTGCGCACCGCGAACGTTCCCGCGCCCGTCAGGGTTGCCTTCGGGTCTCGTCCGAACGCTGTCGCGATGCGGAGGTCGGTTTCAAGCGTGCCGGTGATCTTCCGCGCCTGTGGTGCGGCGGTTCTCATGATTTGGGTGAGGTTGATCCCACGCGCCTTCACGGTCGCAACAGCCGGCAGGCCGGAGGCAGCATAGTCCAGCGTGGCCGCGCCCAGGACGGTGCCCCCATAGAATGAGAGGGTGTAGGAGTTCAATTCGACAGCGTCCGTGTACACGCTCAGCCGACCATTCATGCCTTCGGCCGCAAGCGGGGCAAACAGGATCTTGCCGACCTTCACGTCTCCACGCGCCAGCAGGCGGCGCCGCGGAGGTGCTGCCTGGACGTCCGGTCCATCCCGGGAACCCTTTACGATTAATCTACCCAGTCTATCGAGATCGAGTTGGGGAACGGTAACCGTGAACGTGATGGAGAGGGGGTCAAGGCGAGATACCGTGACCATGCCTTCCGCGTGCGTGCCTTCCAGCGCTGCCGCGATGGTTCCCCTCCCGGTGCCGCCTGTGATCGTGAACTCTCCCCTTTGGATCTGAACGGGCTTGGCCAACGCTGGGGTGGAAAACTCTACGCCTCGCAGGTCAGAAGTCAATTCCATGCTTTTCGCCCAGCCCGGCGCGTCCGGCCGGACGTTCGGGATCTTGGCGTTCAGTCCGGCGAGGGTGAATAATGGCGTGACCTGCTGGCTGCGCTGGTCGTAGTTGCTGAACGCGACTTCCACATTCCGAATGGTCACCGCGCCGATGCGGCCGAGCGACAGGAAGTAAGCGCCGCCTTCTCCGGGCGCGGTCGCGGCCCCTGATGATCCTGGCGCGGGAGGGGCGAGGTCATAATTCGTCCTGCCGGCCTGGTCACGAAGCAGATTCACACGCACACCCTTGACGGCGATGTACGTGATAACGAGACTGCGGGAGAGGAGCGCCCGGGGCGCGATGCCGAGGTCGACCGACTTCACGACCATCATGTCGCCGGCGGGAAGACCCTCGGGGTTCTTCACACGGATGTTGACGGCCTGCAGGTGGACCGTCGGCAGCAGGTAGAGCCTCAGCGCGTCGATCTGGACGCTGCGCCCGGTGTAACCTTCGATGAACCGAACGAGTAGCGGCCGGAACCGGTCGGCCTGGACGAGCAAGGGGATCGCTACCGCCACCACCAGCACCAGCAGCAGCACAACACCCCCGATGCGGAACCACTTTGATCTGTACCAGGGTCTGGTCATGGCGCACCACTCCGACTCCTGGTCAGGAGCTGGAGGATCCAGAGAAGAATCACACCCCCAGCGTAAGCTCCTACGACCCCGACGACAAGGCTCCTGAGGATGCTGCCGGGCCGTCTTCCGGCGCCACAGTCTTTGCTCCAACTCGACGTCCAGCCGGCTTCTTCCCTCAGAAGCCATGGAACGCAGCAGGCGCGCGGATTCGCCTCTGTCCTCGACCTGCTGTGCCCTAGCGGCTATGATGTAACAAGGATGCCGTTGACGGACCGTAGGCATTCTGGCGACCCTTCGCGTAACCAGATCTCAATAGAGCCCAAAGGGGATCCCCATCGGCTTTCTTAGAAACCTGCGCGGCGCGACGGCTACTGCGGCCGGCTTCACGAGATCCAGGCGAGATCGTGGGCCTATCCGCGGCGAGTTGTTGAGCGTCGAGGGTCTGGATGCGCTCGCAAAAGCGCTGGCCACTCGCCTCACGCCGGCGCGGAATTCGCGGCGCGGGGCGCCACGCTTCTTCTCGAGGCTAGACGACAACGATCGGAGCCTGCGCCGGACCTACCGCACGCTTGCGGCGGACGTACGGAGCGCCGAAGCTCTCGTACCCGCCGCGGAATGGCTTCTTGACAACTTCCATGTCGTCGAGGCCGAGATTCTGGCGGTTCGGGTCAGTCTGCCGCGCTCCTACTACCTGGAGTTGCCGAAGATTGCTTCGGGGGAACCGGGCGAGACCGTCCGTGTGTACGCGATGGCGGTGGAGCTCATCCGCCACAGCGAGGGCCGGCTCGACCTACAACGGCTCACCCGATTCGTCTCGTCTTTTCAGACGCTGGTGCCACTCACGATCGGCGAGCTCTGGGCGTGGCCGACGATGCTCAAGGTGGCGCTGATCGAGAATCTCAGGAGACTCGCTGAGGAAGTCCTCGCCAGCCGCTCCGGACGTGTCGAAGCCGATCAATACCTCGCCCGCTTTGCTGCCACGCCGGCCGATGGCCCGCCGCCGGATCTCCCGGGTACGCTTCCCACGGCCTACGTCGTGCGCCTGCTGGAGCGTGTCCGTGAATTCGGCCCTCGGGTCTCCCATCTGCGCGCCCGGCTCGACGAGAGGCTCGCCGCGGACGATCTTACTCCCGAGGATGTGATTCGCGCCGAGCACCAGGAGCAGGCCGCCTGTCAGGTCTCGATGGGGAACGCGATCACGAGCCTCCGGTTCTGTTCATCCCTGGACTGGAGCAAGTTCTTCGAGCGCGTCAGTCTGGTCGAGCAGGTTCTTCAACGCGATCCGGCCGGTGTCTACGCGAGCATGGATTTTGCCAGCCGCGACCGGTATCGCAAGGCCGTAGAAGAACTCGCCGAGCCGGCGGGCGAAGCCCAGATGCGCGTCGCGCTGCGGAGCATCGAACGCGCGAGGCAGGCTGCCAACCAATACCCCGGAGGCCATCGGGCAGTCCATGTAGGCTACCACCTGATCGGAGAAGGCCGGAGGGATCTTGAGATTCACGTCGCCTACCAGCCCGGCTTCCGTCAGAGGATACACCGGTTCATCCTCGGACACGCCACGCTCTTCTACCTGGGGGGCACTAGCGCATTGACCGCGCTGGGCGTGATCCTGGCCATGGCCCTTGCTCCTGGTTGGCGTGGGGCCGCGTGGGTTGCCGGGTTGGCACTCATCCCCGCCAGCGATCTTGCGATTGCGCTCGTCCAGTGGCTCGCGGCCAAGCTCGTGCCGCCGCTCCGTCTCCCCCGGCGCGACCTCACAGGAGGGGTCCCTGAGGAGGGGCGGACGATGGTGATCGTCCCGACACTGCTCACCAGGGTCGGGCAGGTCCACGCTCTCCTCGAGCACCTCGCGGTCCGGGCACTAGGCAATGACGATGCCCGTATCCATTTCGCCATTCTCAGCGATTTCACCGACGCACCCGCGGCTGAGATGCCGGACGATCCTCAGATTATCGCCGCCGCCCGTGAGGGCATCGAGGAACTCAACGCGCGGTACGGGCAGGGACGGAGCGATCGGTTCTACCTGTTCCATCGCGCGCGGCGCTGGAATCCTATAGAGAATTGCTGGATGGGCTGGGAACGCAAGCGGGGGAAAATCGAAGAGTTCAACCGTCTCCTCCTGGGCGCCACGGATACGAGTTACTGCCTTCAGATCGGTGACCTCTCCATCCTACCGAAGATCCGCTACTGCATCGCCTTGGATGCCGACACGCGTCTCCCACGTGATGCCGCCAGGCAGCTTATCGGAATCGCCCTCCACCCGCTGCACCGCGCCCAGATAGACCCCAAGGTGATGCGGGTGATCGCAGGGTACGGCATCCTGCAGCCCCGGGTCAGCGTGACGATGTCGAGCGTCGCAGGCTCCCTCTTCTCGCGCGTCTACTCGGGACACATCGGCGTCGACCCCTACACCACGGCCGTCTCGGATACCTACCAGGACCTCTTCTCGGAGGGTATCTACACGGGCAAAGGGCTGTACGACGTCGCCGCGTTCACGGAGGCCCTCAATGGCCGGGTCCCGGAGAACGCGATGCTGTCACACGACCTATTCGAAGGGCTCTATGCACGCCCAGCGCTGGTCTCGGACGTGGAAGTCGTAGATGATTATCCGTCGAGTGTCTTGACGCACATGCACCGACAGCACCGATGGGTGCGCGGAGATTGGCAGATACTCCCCTGGCTTCTCCCATGGGTTCCCGCGCAACACGGTTTCGAGCGGAACAGCCTTCCGCTCATCAGCCGGTGGAAGATCCTGGACAATCTGCGCCGCAGCCTCGTGCCGCCGGCCCTCGTGGTCTTCCTGGCCACCGCCTGGACCGTGCTGCCGGGCACCCCTTTAGCCTGGACGCTGGCGGCGCTGGCAGTGATGGCGTTCCCGGTCTACCAGCCTCTCGCGCGGCTGATCCGCGGGCCCTCATTCCATCAGCCGTGGGAGGTGTTCCTGAGAGCCGTCGGGCAGGATCTCGGTACCGCGGTCGCTCAACTCCTTGTAACCGTCACGCTCCTCGTCTACCAGGCCTACAGGATCGCGCATGCGATCGGGATCACCCTTGTGCGGTTGATCACCGGTCGAGGGCGGCTTCTAGAGTGGGAAACGGCGGCGAGGGTCGCGCGCCTCGTTCGTGGGTATGGAATCGCACGGTTCATGATCGAGATAGCCGTCAGCCCCCTTTTCGCTGTTGTCCTGCTGTGGATCATACTCGCCACCCGCCCGGGCGCGGCGCTCGTCGCGGCTCCCTTCCTGGCCCTGTGGCTGGCAGCGCCGCTCATCGCGTATTGGGTCAGCCTCCCGATCGTCACCCGGCGGTTCGACCTCGGTCCTGATGATCGGGCGCTGCTCCGGCGCATGGCCCGCAAGACCTGGCGGTACTTTGAGACGTTCATGGGACCCGATGACCACGGGCTCCCGCCGGACAACTACCAGGAAGCGCCGGTGGAGGTCCTGGCCCACCGCACGTCACCGACCAACATAGGCATGGGACTCCTCTCGACGCTGGCAGCGCACGACCTCGGCTACGTCTCCACGTCAGAGCTGGTTGAGAGGCTGGAGCGCGCGATGTTGACGATCGAGGCGCTCGAGCATTACGAAGGCCACCTCCTGAACTGGTACGACACGACGACCCTCGCGCCGCTATCGCCGCGCTATGTCTCGACGGTGGACAGCGGCAACCTGGCAGGTGCCTTGATGGCGCTCGCCCACGGGCTCCGCCAGGTGGCGAGCGAACCCCAGGACGCGGCGAGGCAGTGTGAGGGTTGTGGCGATGTCGCGGCCATTGTGCTGGAAAGCCTGGCCGCCGTTGGGGCGAGCCACCAGGCGTCGGAAGATCGCACCGTAAGCCTGCGCCGCGAGGTCGAAGTGGTTCAGCGTGTGCTCGCGGGATCGGAAGAGCCGGCAGCGAAGCTCACAGGCCTGGCTGATCGAGCGGCCCATCTCCGGGCGGCGATAGCGCTCTTCGAGGAAGAATCCACCGCTTCGTCCGAGCGGGAGGAGGTTCTGTTCTGGACAGAGCGGCTCGTGAAGACCATGGAGCCCTACACTCACGAGGGCGGAGATCCGGCCCTCGCCCGGCGGCTTGAAGGGCTGGCCGAGCGGAGCGCCGCGCTCGTGGACGCCATGAACTTCACGGTCCTCTTCGACTCACAGCGCAAGCTCTTTGCGATTGGCTACCGGCTCCCCGATGCCGAGGGCCCCGGCCGGTACGACCCGTCCTTCTACGACCTGCTCGCCTCGGAGGCGCGGCTCGCAAGCTTCATCGCCATCGCGAAAGGCGACGTTCCGCAAGAGCACTGGTTCCATCTGGGACGCATGCTCGTCAGCGCAGGCGGACGCCCCACCCTGGTCTCGTGGAGCGCGTCCATGTTCGAGTACCTCATGCCGCTTTTGCTGACAAAGACGTACCAGGGAACGCTCCTCGATCAGACCTGTTCAAACGCCGTGCGGCTCCAGATCGAGTATGCGAGGACCCGAGGCGTCCCATGGGGCATCTCGGAATCGGCGTTCAATTTCCTGGACCACCGGGGTCACTATCAGTACAAAGCGTTTGGGGTGCCCGGGTTGGGATTGAAACGCGGGCTGGCGGACGACCTGGTGATTTCACCCTACGCGACCCTCTTGGCCGCCCTGGTCGATCCGGAACAGGCCGTGGGCAACATGAGGCGTCTCTCACGGGAGGGCCTGGAGGGGCGCTACGGCTACTACGAGAGCATCGACTACACCACGCCCGGGCCCTCCGAAGCAATCGGTCAGGGGGAACGGGGACGCGGCCACGCGCCCGGGGTCGTCGTCAAGGCCTTCCTGGCCCACCATCAGGGGATGTCGCTCGTCGCCCTGGACAACGTGCTGCGCCATTCCATCATGCAAGAGCGGTTCCACGCGGATCCGAGGGTGCAGGCCACGGAGTTGCTTCTTCAAGAAAGGCTGGCCAGGCGCTACGCTATCACGCGAGCCAGGCCCGCCGAGGCGACTTCTGGTGCGCCGGCCGCGGTTGGGAACACGGTCCGCCGGTTCCGGTCTCCGCACACGCCTTTCCCCGCGGCGCACTTCCTGTCGAACGGCAACTATACGGCCATCGTCACCAACGCCGGGGGCGGCGCCTCGATGTGCCGGGGCCGGGCCGTGACGCGATGGCGGGAAGACCGCACGCGCGACCTCGGGAGCCAGTTCATCTACCTGCGTGATGTTCGCAGCGGATCTGTCTGGTCCGCGGCCTTCCACCCGGTGCGCAAGGAACCGGAGGAGTACCTTGTCACCTTTCGCCCTGACAAAGTTGTCTTTACCCGCCGGGACGACGAGATCGACACGCAGCTCGAGATCGCCGTATCTCCCCAGGACGACGTTGAAGTGCGCCGGCTCTCCGTGACAAACACCAGTGACCGGGCCCGCGAGATCGAGGTGACGAGCTACGTTGAGCTCGCGCTGGCTTCCCCCGTGGATGACCTGGCCCATCCCGCAGTCGGCAAGCTTTTCCTCGAGACGGCATATCTGCCTGCGAGTGCGGCGCTGCTGTGCGGGAAGCGGCCCCGTCTCGCGGACGAACCCGGCGACTGGGCTGTGCACGTCCTCGGCGTCGAAGGAAACATGCAGGGCCCGGTCGAGTGGGAGACTGATCGGGCGGCGTTCCTGGGGCGAGGGCGCGGGCCCGACGATCCCGTCGCGCTCGAGGGGCGGTCTCTTACAGGCGCGACAGGCGCTGTGCTCGACCCAATAGCCAGCCTGCGACTGCGCGTCCGTTTGGCTCCGGGAGGGTTCATCCGCCTGGCGTTCTCCACCGGGATGGCGTCTGGGCACGAGGCAGCTGTGGCGCTCGCGGAACGATACCACGACCCGGCATCCGCCGCACGCGCCTTCGCGCTTGCGTATACTCACTCCCAGATGGAACTCCAGCACCTTGCCATCACCCCCGAGGATTCTCAGCTGTTTTCGCGGTTGGCCTCGCGCGTACTCTACGCTAATGCCTCGCTGCGGGCGGACCCGGAGGTCCTGGCGCGCAATACGCTGGGGCAACCCGAGCTGTGGCGGCACGGCATTTCAGGCGATCTTCCCATCCTGCTCGTGCGGGTGTTGAAGGAGGACTCTCTCCCGCTGGTGCGGCAGGTCTTGAAGGCCCAAGAGTACTGGCGCCTGAAGGGCCTGAGCGCCGACGTTGTGGTCCTGAACGACCACGCGATCGGCTACCGCGATGAAGTCCACGAGCAGATTGAGGCGCTCTTGGAAAGCGGATCGTGGGCCGCGTGGAAGGGCCGTCCCGGCGGCGTGTTCCTGCTGCGCGGAGATGGCCTGGGTGAGTCCGGCCGCCTGCTCCTCGCTGCTGCCGCGCGCGCGGTCCTGGTAGGCGACCGCGGCGATCTGGCGAGCCAACTGGACGCGCGGGCCGCGGAACCAGGGTGGCCGGCCGCCTTCGTCCCCCGTCGCCCCGCCGAGTCACGAGCCGAGGGGGACGTCGCCCTGGTGCCGGAGGTGCCGTCGCTCACGTTCGCCAACGGGATGGGCGGCTTCGCGCGCGAGGGTCGTGAGTACGTGGTTGTGCTCGACGGTGACCAGGAGACGCCGATGCCCTGGGCCAACGTGCTCGCCAATCCCGAGTTCGGCACTACTGTGACGGCCGGAGGGGCATCATTTACCTGGGCCGAGAACAGTCGGGAGCACCGGCTGACTCCCTTTGCGAACGATCCGGTCACCGATCCGACCGCGGAAGCCATCTTCCTGCGCGACGATGACACGGGCGACGTCTGGACCGCGACGCCCGGCCCCATGCGCCGCGACAGTCGCAGCGGCCGGTGGGTGGTGCGGCACTCCGCCGGCATGACCCGGTTCTCGCACATGCCGCACGGCATGGCCCAGGAACTGGACATCTTTGTGCATCCCGACGATCCGGTCAAGTTCTCACTGCTCACGCTTACGAACCACACCGATCGACGGTTGAGCCTCAGCGTCTTCGCCTACAACGAGTGGGCACTTGGCCCCCCGCGGGCCGGAGAGCACCTCCACGTGGTGACCGAAGTCGATCTCGAGCGGCACGCGATCCTGGCACGCAATCCCTATGACCAGGTGTTCAGGGGGCGAATCGCATTTGCCCAGGTAAGCGAAGCGCTGTCCTCGACCTGTGGAGACCGGCTGGAGTTCCTGGGCCGCAATGGATCGTTGGCGCGGCCTGCGGCGCTTGACCGCGGCCGTCTCTCGGGCTGGTGTGGCGCGGGCCTGGATCCATGCGCCGCCCTCCACACGCGCATCGAGCTGGGGCCCGGCCAGACGCGGAGGCTGCTCGTGCTGCTGGGAGAGGGGAAGGACAAGGCGCACGCGGATGAGCTGATGCGGCGCCACGGCACCGTGGAAGCCGCCCTGGCCGCAGCCGAAGTCGTCCGGACACGTTGGGATGAGGTGCTCGACGCCGTAGTGGTGCACACGCCTGACGACTCGTTCGACGCGATCATGAACCGATGGCTGCTGTACCAGGACTTGAGCTGCCGGTTGTGGGCACGCTCCGGGTATTACCAACCCGGAGGCGCGTATGGGTTCCGCGATCAACTCCAGGACGTGATGGCGCTCGTCCTTGTGCGGCCCGACCTCTACCGGGACCATCTGCTCCGGGCGGCCGCCAGGCAGTTCACCGAAGGGGATGTGCAGCACTGGTGGCACCCGGGGACCGGCCTCGGTGTGCGGACCCGATGCTCGGATGATCTTCTCTGGCTCCCGTATGCGGTCGCGCACTATGTTGAGACGACAGGAGATCAGTCCGTGCTTGATGCCCCGGCGCCGTTCCTGGAGGCGCCGCCCCTTGAGCAGGGGCAGCACGAGGCCTATGGCAGCCCCCGGGCATCCGCCGAGAGCGGAACGCTCTACGAGCACTGCGTGCGCGCGCTCAATCGCGCGCTGACGGCCGGCGTGCACGGACTGCCCCTGATCGGCACCGGAGACTGGAACGACGGGATGAATCGTGTGGGGCATTTGGGAAAGGGCGAAAGCACGTGGCTCGGCTGGTTCCTGCACGCCGTGTTGAGCCGGTTTGCGCCGCTGTGTGAGGCGCGCGCGGACGGCGGCCGAGCCGCCCTGTACCGGAGCGAAGCCGCCCGGCTCGCACAGGTCCTCGAACTCACATGGGATGGCAACTGGTACCTTCGGGGCTACTTCGACGACGGGACGCCTCTGGGGTCGGCGCAAAGCGAGGACTGCAAGATCGACGCGATCGCCCAGTCCTGGGCCGTCCTCTCCGGCGCGGCTTCGGTTCGGCGCGCCGAGCGCGCGATAGACGCGGTGAGAACCTTCCTGATCCGCCGCCAGGCGCAGGTCATTCTGCTCCTAACCCCGCCCTTCGATACATCGATGCGCGACCCCGGCTACATCAAAGGCTACCTGCCCGGCATCCGGGAGAACGGCGGCCAGTACACCCACGCGGCCATCTGGACCGCCATGGCGATCGCGAAGCTCGGCAACGGGGACGAAGCGGTCGAGCTCTTTCACATGCTCAACCCCATCAACCACGCGCGGTCCCCGCAAGAGGTGGAGCGATACAAGGTTGAGCCCTACGTGGTAGCAGCGGACGTGTATGCCCATCCGCTTCACATGGGCCGGGGAGGCTGGACGTGGTACACAGGATCGGCGGCGTGGTTGTATCGCCTGGGTCTCGAGTCGATCCTGGGGCTTGCGCGCCGCGGTGCCACGTTCGCGCTTGATCCGTGCATCCCGGCCTCCTGGCCTGGCTATTCGATAACCTGGCGCTTTGGGCGCACCCGCTACGAGATCAACGTGGTGAACCCGGACCGGCGTTGCCGCGGAGTCGCAGAGGCGACCCTCGACGGCAGCGCCGTAGATCCTTCTGCTATTCAGCTCGCAGACGATGGCCTGCTCCACAGGGTCCATGTGGTGATGGGGGATTCAAAGGGCGCTCTTCCTCCGGCCTGAACATGCCGCCGCGTCGCGGAGCATAGGCCTCCTCAGGTCGCTCTCCGGCGATCTGGGAGACTTAAATCGGCGCTGACAAGTGGCACGTGGTACAATGGAGAAAAGTGAAGCGGCTGTGCCTCGTCTCACTTCTTTGTTCCTGGCTTCCCTCGGAGTTAATTGAATATGGGCCTGCTGGGAGTGGTCGGGTGGTCGGCCTACGGTCGAGGTGATCGGCACGGTACTGTTCATGAAGCAGTGATGTCACAACACTTCAGGGAGGTACTGAGCGATGGTTAAGCATGTAGTATGGGGTCTGATTATCGGGGCAGTCATCACAATGATCATCGGTTTTGCGTGGGGTGGTTGGACAACCAGGGGCACTTCCCTGCAGAGGACGGACGAGGCGGTCTTGGCGACGCGTGCGGCAATCTGCGTCGCGCAATTCATGAAGGCCCCGGACGCTCAAGAGAAGCTCAAGGAATTGAAGGACATAAGTTCCTGGGAGAGATCTGCCTTCATTGAAAAGGGTGGCTGGGACAGAATGCCCGGGGAAGAAAAGGCCGGCTATACTGTAAGCCGAGCATGCGCCGACGGGCTTGAATTCCTGATGCAGAAATAGGCGAGCCTCACCAGGATGCGTTTGCATTCACGTTGAGCAAGTCTCCAAGACCCAGTCCCGTTGAGGGCAGGAGTTATCGCCTGCCCTCTTTCTGTTGTGGCCCTTCGCTCGGCCACGTTTTGCCCGCTCTTGACTTGCGTCAAGGCTTTCCCGCACCCCCCGCCCTACGATCACAATGGATGAGGACGCTGCCGGGAAGCAGAAGCGGCAGCGCCGGTCTCGCGGTAGGAGGAGTGCCATGGCTGTGAGCCAGTGTCCGGGCCAGGACAAGCGGTTCTGGAAGCCGACGGACGTCTTCGAGCTGCCGTGCTCCTACTGCGGCGAGCCCCTAGAGTTCTGGAAGGACGACCTGCGCCGCCGCTGCCACGCGTGCGGCCAGCTTGTGCCGAACCCGCGATTCGACCTCGGCTGCGCTCAGTGGTGCCAGTTCTCCGCGAAGTGCCTGGGGCAGCCGGTCGGCGACGCGGGAGAGGCGCTTGTGGATGCTCTCATCCGCGAGATGCGGGGCGTGTTCGGCGACGACCAGGGCCGGATACGCCATGCCTTGGCGGTGCTCGACTGTGCCGAGCAGATACTCGTCGGCGAAGGTGGCGACCCGCTGGTCGTGCGCGCGGCCGCGGTTCTGCACGGCGTCGGCAACCACGGGCAGCACACCGCCAGCGCCATCCTGGAGCGCCTGGGGGTAGACACCGAGCGCGCCGGGCAGGTCCTGCGCATCATCGGCAGCCACGGCTCGGCCGGCGACGCCGATACGCCGGAGTTCCGCATCCTGTGGGATGCCGACCGCCTGGCGAGCATCCCGGACGAGTGCGGCGGAAAGGCAGAGGAAGAGGCCCGCTTCCTGGTCGAGCGCTCCTACCGCACTGCCACCGGTCGCGCCATCGGCAGGGAAGCCGTTGAGCGATTCCTCGGTACGCCGCGTCCACGCGCGTAGCCCATCCAGGTAGCCCTGTCCCGGCATAGTCCTCTCCCCGCGGATCCATTCATCCAACCCGGATAGCCTGGACCGCGCCGGACGAGCCCGCGGCCTCGCGGCAGGGACGAAGCCAGGGAGGCAGGAAAGCGGCCCACATCTGTCGGACCAGTACATGAACGGCACAGGACTGCGCGATCCACCTTGACGATCCCGCGGACAGGAGGCCCTCGTGGCTCGAGACATCAGATCCGTCTTGGTTCTTGGTTTGGGCAAGGTCGGCTCGCTGGTCGCAACCCTGCTTCATGAGACGGGGTTCGCGGTTACCGGCGCCGACATGAGTGATGTCGCCGGCCTGCCGTTTCCGGTCATCAACCTGGATTTGAGACGCCCCGGCGATATGCCCCAGATGAGCGGATTCGACGCGGTCGTCTCATGTCTCCCCTACAACTTCAATGTCGGCATTGCCTCCACTGCCCACGAACTCGGCATCCACTATTTTGACCTGACCGAGGACGTCAAGACGACCCAGGCGATCATCCAGATGAGCGGCAACGCGCGTGCGGTGATGGCGCCGCAGTGCGGGCTTGCGCCCGGATTCATCGCCATCGTGGGCGCTGCTCTGGCCCAGGCGTTCGATCCAATCCGATGCATTCGGCTGCGGGTCGGGGCGCTTCCGCAGCACCCGACCGGCCTGCTGGGATACGCGTTCAACTGGTCGCCCGAAGGCGTGGTGAACGAATACCTAAATGACTGTGAAGTCATAGAGGACGGCGTTCACAAGTGGGTGTCTCCCTTGGAATGGCTGGAAACCATCGTCATCGGAGGCGTCCAGCTTGAAGCCTTCACGACGTCCGGAGGGCTCGGGACGATGTGTGATACCTTCCGGGGGCGTGTTCAGAACCTGGACTACAAGACCATTCGCTACCCCGGCCATGCCAAGCTGATGAACTTCTTCTTTCACGAACTGCTGATGCGCGAAGATAGAGCCCGTGCCGGCGAGATCCTGGTGCACGCCAAGCCGCAGGTCAACGAAGACGTGGTGTATGTTCACGCCGCCGTAGAAGGATGGAAGGGAGGGCACCTCTCGCGCGAGGAGTTCGTGAGGGCCTACTACCCGCTCGAGATTGCCGGTCGCCGATGGCGGGCCATCTCATGGACGACCGCCGCTTCCGTTTGTGCGGTGGTGGAAATGGTGGGCAACGGGACGATACCGGGTAGAGGTCTCCTCAGGCAGGAGGAGATCCCGCTATCCGAATTCCTGAAGACCAGGAATGGGCGTCTTTACAATTGCGAACCGGATTGGGGGATGCGGGTCGGCGGGGTGAGGTAGTCGGCGACAGAGCGCGTCACCAGGCCGGGCATCAGGCCGGGCACCAGGCCGGGCACCAGGCCGGGCATCAGGCCCAAGATCGAGCAGGCCGGATTGCTCACGCAGTGGTGTACATGATTCGACGGGCCGGACGCCTCCCAGTCGGGCCCCCTGAACTGTCCCTCCACGGAGTACGGCTTTCGAAGAATCTGTCCTTGACAGAAGGACACCTTGGGCGATATGCTTCGGTTGGCCATGCCTCTGCACCCTGTGCTCCTGGAGAAGCTCAACGCGGCGCTCGCGCCGGCGCCGCCGGCGCAACTGACCCGGCGCGATGCCCGGCTACCGGCGGTGGCAGGCAAGGTGCATGCGGTCATCGGCATGCGCCGGGCGGGCAAGACTACGTTCCTGCTCCAGTTGCTGGCCGAGCGGCGGGCATCGCTTCCGCCTGAGCGAGCACTCTTCGTGAGCTTCGACGATGATCGGCTCGCCGAGTTGCCGCTCGAGCAACTCGGCCTCCTGCTCGAGGAGTACTACCGGCGGTTTCCGGAGCTGCGTGGCCGCGAAAGGGTCCACTGGTTCCTCGACGAGATCCAACTCGTGCCGGGCTGGGAGCGCTTCGTACGCCGGGTGATCGACTCTGAACTCGCCGAGATTGTGGTCTCCGGCTCGTCGGCCCGGATGCTCTCCCGCGAGGTGCACACCTCGCTGCGCGGGCGTGGCATGGAGACCGTGATCGGGCCGTTCAGCTTCCGCGAATTCCTGCGCCATCGCGGCGAGGAGCCCGGGAGGGAGCCGGCGCGCTGGACCAGCGCCGAGCGGTCGCTCATCGAGAAGCGCCTACGGCAGTACCTCGTGGAGGGCGGTTTTCCGGAGGCCCAGGGGCTGGCGCCCTCGGTGCGTTTCGAGCTGCTCCAAGGGTATGTGGACACGGTGCTCTTCCGGGACGTGGTGGAGCGCTACGGTGTCTCTCAGGTTGCTGCGCTTCGCTGGCTGGTGCGCCAGTGCCTGCGCAATCCGGCCGGGGCCTTCAGTGTCCACCGGCTCCACCGAGACCTGAAGGCGCAGGGACACGGCGTGGCGAAGGACGCCGTGCACGCGATGTTCGGCCATCTGCTGGACGCGTTTCTGATCAGCGCCGTACCGCTGGCCACCGATTCCGAACGCCGCCGCAATTCCAACCCTCGCAAGGTGTACCCGGTGGATCCCGGCCTAATCGGCGCGTTCGACGCGGCCGGACGTGCGAACCCGGGTCATGCGCTGGAAACCGTGGTGGCGAACGAACTTGGGCGTCGCAGGGCCCAGGTCGGGTATGTGAAGACCGGCGAAGGTCACGAGGTGGATTTCCACGTGCGCCACCTCGCGGGCGGCGAGGGACTCGTGCAGGTGTGCGCAGACCCCTCGGATCGCGCAACGATGGCGCGCGAGCTGCGCGCGCTCGAAGAGGCCGCGCGGGAGCACCGCCGCGCGAAGCGGTGGCTCCTAGTGTTGACCCGCGATCAGGTGCCTGCCGTCACCGCGCCCGGCGTGGTCGTGCAGCCCGCCTACGAGTGGCTGCTAGCCGGGCCGGTTCATCTCTGAAGTTGAGCGGAAGGCGACCACTACGAGGGACAGGGCCACTAACGGCCAAAGGACCGCCAGGGGGGCGTAATCGGGATGCGATCGTGGTATAGAGGGGGGATTGGGTGAGGGTGACGATTGTGACGACAACCCTGACCAGCATCCTCATCGTTGTCGTGGCGGCGGTCGGGATCGCTGCTGCCTTGTCTCCAGGCGATGTCGTCGCCTACCCGGTACAGCGCGTTTCTCCTCTTCTTCCATTTGGCCCCAGCGTCCAGATCATTCCCCAGGATGAATACCAGCGGCAGTTTCCCAATACGTTCGCTCGTCTATATGGTATTGCCATGCTTCCTTCAGACGATCCCTACCATCGAGCTCTTAGAGAGGCGATCACCCGCCTCAACTACCATCGCGGGCTCACGGTCCAGCTGTGGCCCGATAGGGCCGGGAAAGTTGCACGCCTGCACGGCTACGTTGACGGCAAATGGACTGACCTGAATGCTTTGCTCGTGCGTGAAGGAGCTGCGGCAGCCAGAGCCGAGGGCAAGTCAGCGCCCTACGCTGCAGACCAGGAGGCAGCCAGGGTGGCGCGCGTCGGTCGTTATGTGTACAGGGGCGCACTTGCCGCTTTCTGGGCGAACTCCGTGCCCCTGTACGCGGCGACGTTCACCCCCAGCCCTGGGGTGTCGCTTCCTTTCGCAGTCGCAAGGGTAAGCCAGACGAGGACCGAGGCAGGATACTTGACCCAGCGGGGTGTTGTCCTGCTGCCCATGAGCGGCGCCAAGCTCCAGTACCACTTGGTAGGGGTTCTTGCGAAGGGAGCAGACCTGAGCATCATTACACGGAGGATAGGCGGAGGGGGGCCTCAGACCTTGAGGTGGCGATGGGACGGGGCCGCCTACCAGGTCCTCCGGCGGTAGCGCGGCGCGCGGCGACCTACCCGTACTTGCTCGCAAACGCCCCAAGTGCCTTCTCGAAACACTCCAGCGGCGCCCGGACGATCCCAGCGCCGATCATCGGGTGCCCGGGGTCCTTGTGGGCGATGGCGGTGTCTATGATCGGCGTGGTGCCGGTGCGGACTACCTTCCGGATGTCTATGCCGACGGGTACGCCGTCGAACCCGAACGCGGGAATGCGGTAGACGGCATGGCTTGCCACCGTGATCTCGCGCATCTCAGCGCTGTACCGCATGGCCTGCTCTGGCGTGCCTCCAATCAGGTTCAGGATGCCCGGCGCGCCTCCCAGCACGAAGCCTCCCCAGCCGACCGTCTCGGCGATCGCCGAATCGCCCATGTCGAGTCCGGCATCTTCCTCTTTGTACCCGGGGAAGTAGAGCCCCTCGATGCGGGGCGCGGGCGCGGTGAACCACTCGTCACCCAGGCCGCTCACCCTGATCCCGAACTCGGTGCCGTTGCGCGCCATGGCGGTCACGACGGTGCTGCGCTCGATCCCGGAGGCCGGGTCCACTGAGACCTTGGCCGCGGCCATTGCCATTGAGAGGAAGAACACCTCGTGGTTTGCGAGGTAGCCGAGAGTGCCGATCAGGCGATCGGCCGGCAGGCCGGCCTTGATCATGGGCACGGTCATGGCGTTGGCGAACAGGCTCGAGGCGGCTACCTGCCGGTTGTGCAGCTCGTCGCCCATCTGGAGCGCCTTGGCGATTATCGTCTTCAGGCCCAGGCCGCCGCCCATCTGGCGCAGCCCGGCCGCAATCGAGGGGGCCCAGAAATCACGCCACATCTGTAGCCCGCGAATGGCTCCCTCGCTGTAGTCGCCGAACTGCTGCTGGCGTTCTACCTGGCGGCAGAAGGCGTGGTTGCCGAAGGCCGTGTTCTCGACCACGAACACGGGCAGCGAAGGGGAGATGGTGCCTGCCATCGGCCCCACGGCCTGGTGGTGGTGGTTGGGTTCCAGCCTGATCTCTCCTCTCTCGAGGAGTCGCGTCGCGCCGGCGGCGTCCTGGGCCCATCCCTCGAAGAGCACCATCCCGATGACCGCGCCCCGCTGGGCCCCGCACATGCGATCCCAGGTCACGGGCGGGCCGGAGTGCAGGACCATCCTGTCCTCCAGGCCGGGGATGACCTCTCCCGCGGGCAGGATGTCAATCAGAACCGGGTCCGCGGCGATGATGCGCTCCACGGCCTGTGCGTTCGCTGCGTCTATCGCTTGCTTGATGCTACTCACTGGGACCCTCCCCATCGTGATCGCGATCGAGCAGATGGCATGCCACATGGCGGTCGCCGCCCAGATGGCGCAGGGCGGGCATCTCGCGTGCGCACCGGTCGAAGCCTTCAGGGCACCGTCCGAAGAAGCGACAGACCGTCGGGCTGGGATCTATCGGGCTCTGCGGTTCGCCCGGCAGGCGGATCCGCTCTCTTCTGGAGTTCGGATCGAATGTCGGGATTGCCGAGAGGAGCGCGCGGGTATAGGGGTGGTTGGGGCGAGAGAACACCTCGGCCGTGGGCCCGACTTCCACGATCCTGCCCGCGTACATTACCATTACCCGTTCCGTGATCAGCCTGACCACGTTCAGGTCGTGGGATACGAAGAGGTAGGACATGCCCAAACGCCGGCGCAGTTCAGCCAGCAGGTGCAGGATGACTGCCTGCACCGAGACGTCCAGCGCAGAGGTGGGCTCGTCCAGGATCAGCAACTGTGGGGACACCGCGATGGCCCGCGCTATCCCGACCCGTTGCTGCTGCCCTCCTGAAAGCTGGTGGGGATAGCGCCCGAGCAGTTCGCCCGGGAGTCGCACCAGATCGGCAACCTCGGCCACCCGGTCCTGCAACAACCGCCGTTCGCTCACCCCTGCCAGATGACGGATGGGATCGGCCACCGTGTCAAACGCGGTGAATCGCGGGTTCAGACTGTCGGTGGGGTCCTGGAACACCATCTGTATCTTCGCCCGCTCGGGCCTGTGCGCGAAGTGGGCGGACGGGATCGCGCCGATCTCCTGCCCTTCGAACCGTATCTCGCCGCCGGTGTGATCCAGCAGCCTGGTGACCAGGCGCACCAGGGTGGACTTGCCGCAGCCCGATTCGCCCACCAGCCCGACGGACTCCCCGGCCTGCAGCGAGAATCCGACGCGGTCCACCGCGTGGACCAGACTTCGGCTGCCGCGCACCGGAAAGCGCTTGGACAGGTCGCTCACCTCAAGGAGCGGCGATGCGGGCATCACAGGGGCCTCCGACAGGCCACGACGTGATCGGGCCCGACCACAACGCGAGGGAGCGGCGGCTGGTCGCATTCGGGCGCAGCTCGATCGCACCTGAAGCTGAACCGACACGGCGGAAGCTGGGCGCGGAAGTCGGGTATGGTGCCCGGTATGGTCACGAGGTCCGCGAGGCCCACCGACGGCCGTGGCGAGGAAGCAATGAGCTTCGCGGTATAGGGATGCCTCGGCGCCGCCAGCAGGGCAGCGGTCGGCGCCGTCTCGACAACGTGGCCCGCGTGCATCACGACGACGCGGTCGGCACGTTCGCCCAGGAGTCCCAGATCGTGCGAGATGAGCAGCGTCGCCATGTTGTTCTGGCGTGCCAGGTCTCCGATGAGTTCCAGCACCGCCGCCTGCGTGCACACGTCAAGGCCCGTGGCAGGCTCGTCGGCAATCAACAGCGAGGGCGAGCACGCCACGGCCATCGCGATCATGACGCGCTGGCACATCCCGCCGGACAACTCAAACGGGAAGGCGCCGTAGACGCGCCCTGGGTCAGGAATCTGTACCCCGGCGAGCAGGTCCAGGGTCCGGGACCGCGCCGCGGCCGGTTGAAGGTCGGTGTGGTGCCCGATGACGTCCTCGATCTGCCGGCCCACGGGCCGGATTGGGTTGAGTGCGGCACGCGCCTGCTGGAAGGTCATGGAGATCTCGCTGCCGCGGTAGCGGCGAAGCGTACGTTCGTCCGCCGCAAGCAGGTCGGTCCCCTTGAATACCGCGCGTCCGGCCGTGACCCGCGCGGTCGGAGGAAGCACGCCCATGATCGCGAGCGCCGTGATGGTCTTGCCCGAGCCGCTCTCGCCTACCAGGCCGACCGTTTTGCCCCAACCCACGGTGAATCCCACGCCGTCCAGCACCCTGACGGTCCCGTCGCGCGCGCGGAACTCAAGCGACAGATCCTCGACCGAGAGCAGCGGTCCTGCGCCCCGCATCACGAGCGCCTCCGAGGATCAATGAGGTCACGCAGGCCGTCGCCCATCAGGTTGAACGAAAGCACGGCAAGCATCAGGGCGATCCCTGGAAAGGTCGAAACCCACCATTCGCCCGACATCATGAACGCCGATCCATCGGACACCATGATGCCCCACTCCGCGGTCGGCGGCCGTACGCCGAGTCCTATGAACGACAGCCCGGCCGCGCTGAGGATCGCCCAGCCCATGTTCATCGAGGCCTGGACGATCAGCGTGGGCAGGCAGTTGGGGTAGATGTGAACGGCGAGAATCCTCCTAGGTGTGTTGCCGGCAAGGCGCGCCGCCTCGACGTATCCGGCGTTGCGGCGGACGTTTACCTCAGCACGGGCGATTCGTGCATACGAGGGGAAGTTGATGAGGGCCACCGTGAGCACGATGTTCATCACAGAGGTCCCGACCGCGGCCATGATCCCCATGGCGAGGACGAAGAGCGGAAACGCCATGATTGTGTCCACGATGCGCGTCACGATTCGTTCGGTCCAGCCGCCGTAGAAACCGGCGGAAGCTCCTGCTGCGCTCCCGGCCGCGAAGGACAGGGTGACCGCGGATATCGCGATGAGCAGGTCGAGACGCGTCGCTACGATCACCCTGCTCAGAATGTCCCGGCCGAGGTGATCGGTGCCGAACCAGTGCGTGGTCGAAGGCGGCGCCAGCCGCGGCCCGACAGCGGTCGCAAGCGGATCATACGGTGCGATCCAATGGCCGAAGAGGGCCAGCGTGACAAGCCCCGCGAGCATCAGAAACGCGCCGAAGGTCAGTGGGTTCCCGAGCACAACGTATCGGCCCGCTCTGGCCATACGGAGAACGGCTGTACTCATGACTCGATCTGCACCCGGGGATCGATCACTCCGTAGAGCAGATCGATCAGAAGGTTGAGCAGCACGTACACAACCGCCATCGTGAGAACGAACCCCTGCACGGGCGCATAGTCGGACGCAATGACGGAATCCAGGGCATATGCACCTATGCCCGGCCAGGCGTAGATCTTCTCGACCACCACGCTGACCCCCAAGAGGAAGGAGAGGACCAGGCCCAGCGTCGTGACGACCGGCAGCATCGCGTTCCGGAGCGCGTAGACATATAGCACCGTCCGCGGCGCGAGACCGTTGGCCCGGGCCGTGCGAACATAATCGCTGGCCAGGACGCCCAGCATCGCCGCCCGCGTCATCCTGGTGATCGGCGCGAGCGCGGCCAGGCCCAGCGTCATCGTGGGAAGGATCAGTTGCTTGGCTACCGCCAGGAAGAGGCCGGGGTCCCGAGCCAACAGGCTGTCAATCAGGTAGGATCCTGTGATCGCCGGCGGCGTCTCCCTGAATACCTCTAAACGGCCCAGCGGCGGCGGCGCCCACCCCAGCAGGTAGTAGAGGACATAAACAAGTACAAGCCCGGTGAAGAACACGGGAAGCGAGTTGCCCATTGTGGCCAGCAGGCGTGTCACGTGATCTACCCCGGAGCCGGGGCGTGTTGCGGCCAGCACCCCTAGGGGTAGCGCTATTGCCAGCGCGAGCAGCAGACCACAGAAGGCGAGCTCGAGCGATGCCGGCAGCCGGGCGCGCAGGTCCGCGGCGACCGGCTGGCCGGTAGTCAGCGAATGGCCCAGGTCGCCCCGGGCCAGGTCGCGTATGTACAGCACGAACTGCTCTGGCAGACTGCGGTTGAGACCCAGCCTGGTGCGGATCTCTTCGATCGCTTGAGGGGTGGCGGCCGGCCCCGCGAAGTACGCGGCGGGGTCGCCTGGCAGGGCGCGGTTCAACAGGAACGTAACTACGATGACCCCGATCACGCCAGGGATCGCGGTGGCCAGCCGCCTGCCTACCATTCTAAGGGACGGACTGCTCACCTCAGTTCTTCACCAATGAGCGGAAATCGATCTGGCGGTGGAACCAGTATGTGTACCCTGAGATCCTCTTCTGCATCGCCACATCCATGCTCGGCTGGAACAGCGGCAGAATGGGCACGTCCCGGAGCGCGACGTTGATGAACTCCCTCACCTGCTCGGCGTATCGCTTCTGGTCCGTCTCGAACCGCGCCGCGTCTATGAGCTTGTCCATCTCAGGGCTCTGGTAGGAGCTTGTGTTGAACGCGGAGTTCTGACTGTGCAACACCCACAGGTAGAAGTATTCGGGGTAGTTGAGCCAGCCGCTAAACACGTTGAGGATTACCGGCAGGTCCTTCCGAAGCAGTGCTCCTCGCCAGACCGCGCCCGGGATCTTGTTTATCGTTGCGTTTATTCCTATGAGGCGCAGTGATTCCTGCAGCAGGATCGCCATCGGTTCGTTGGTAGCGGCAAAGCCCGCGTTGAAGGAGAGCGTGGTGTCAAACCCATTGGGGAACCCGGACTGGGCCATCAGGGCCTTGGCCTTTGACAGGTTCTGCATGGTGTAGGGGGACATCTTGGGATCGTACCCAAAAGTGTTGCTCGCCACGGGCGTGACGAGTGGCGCCGACCGGCCGTACGTCGCCGCCTCAACAATCCTCTTGCGCGGCAGCGCGTAGGCCACCGCCTGCCGGACGCGGACGTCGCTGAAGGGTGGGTGCTTGGCGTTCAGCCCCACGTACATCATCGCGTTCTCCACCGGCGTGCCGATGACCGTCAGGTTCGCCATCTTGGCCAGCTCGACGAAGTCGCGGGCGGGCAGGTCTAGCACTATGTCGGCGTCGCCACGCTCGATCAGGGCCCGCCGGCTGCCGGCCGATGGCACCTCGCGCACCACAACCCGCCTGATCTTCGGCAGGGGGCCGGACTTCCAGTCGTCGTTGCGCACGAAGACGGTTTCCTGGCCGGGCCGCCATGACTCCACCTTGTAGGCGCCGCCGCCCGCGGTGTTGTTCCGCAGCCACGCCATCGCCCACGGGTCGGTAGGCGTTGCGTGCCGCTTGGCCAGGGCGGAGTTGAATACGACGGGGACCGGTACCGCCAGGTTCGGCAGCGTCAGCTTGTCCTTTCTAAGGAAGTTGATGCGGAACGAGTGGTCGCTCAACACCACGAACTGTTCGGGCTTCTCCAGGCTACCGGCGTTCATCTGGAACGTGGGAAAGCCGCCGACGATCACGGCGCGGTCAAAGGACCACTTCACGTCGTGGGCTGTGACAGGTGTGCCGTCGTGGAACTTGGCGTCCTTGCGCAGGTGGAACGTTACGGACATTCCATCCGCCGATAGCCACCACCGCTGCGCCAGCTCGGGTTCGAGCTTCGTGAAGTCGTACGACACGGTGCCGTCGGGTAGGGTCTTCTTGCCGTAGGTCAGCAGCCGGTCGTAGGCGTTCCACGTGACACCGTAAACCTGGAAGTTGGCTCCAACGCCGTGGATGTCCATGCTGTTGGGCCCGCCCTCCGTCACCACGAGCAGTGTGTCGGAGCGGTCCTGGCTGAAAGACGGCATCGCCATGGCCGTTGAAAGCAGCAGCGCGATCGCCGACAGAATCGCTGCCTTCCACCATTGAGATTTCATCGCTGTCCTCCTGTTTTGGGCGTTTTGCAGAGCCATCATCTTGCTTCCGGATGTACTCGCAGGATCCACAGGCGCATCAGGGTTACGTACAGAACGACCGCAACCGGTACCGAGACCAGCCAGGAGTACCGCAGCCAGACAATCCCCAGCACAGAGGCGATGCCGTGCGCCAGGTATGCCGCCGGGTTGAAGCCGCCGCTATATGTGTACGGCCCGTCGCGGCGGAAGAGCGCAGGGACGTTCAGCCGGCGGCCGCGGATGAGATAGTAGTCCGCAAGCATCACACCGGCTACGGGTGAGAGCGCCGCGCCGACCGCGGGCAGGTACGTCAGAAACGCGTTGACCAGACGCCACGGCATCACAGCGACAAGACCGATTACCCCGCCGACGAGAACCCCGTGGGCGAAGCTCATTCGGGGCGCGAACAGGCTGCTGAGGACGTATCCGGGAGCATATAGGTTCGCGGCTACGTTCGTGCTCAACTGCGCCAGCAGGATGATTACCAGCCCGACGAGGACCATCACGCCGCCCAGCGCAGCACCGATCGCCTCCACCGGGTTACCGTGACCGGTGAACACTTTCCCCAGATAGCCGACGGTGGCGAAGAGCATCATGCCCAGCGTGAGGCCGGGGAGCTGTCCCAACAGGCTGTGGCGGTTGCGGTTGAGGAATCCCCGTGCGCCGGGTGTGGTCTTCACGAAACGGGTGAAATCCGGGATGTTGTCCGCAACGGTAATCCAGTAGGACAGGTTTGCCGTCACCGCAACCCAGAACGGGATGGGGTTTGTGATGGGGAACGACGCGACCTTTTCCCATCCGCCCTGAGATCCCAGCAGATAGACCACAACGGCCGAGAGCACCAGGAGGGCGGGCGCCGCGAAGTTCTCCACCCGCTTGATGCCGTGGATGCCACGCATCGTTATCAGGATCTGGAACGCACCGAACGACCAGTACCACAGCGGCCAGTTGGAGTACCCCGTGAGCAGTCTTACGGACATGTCGATCGCCGTGGCGCCGAAGTAGGTTTGGATCGCGAACCAGCAGACCGCGACGCCGGCGCGCAGCAGGGACGGCGCCCAGGCACCCCATATCCCGTACGGTGCGCGCAGGTACACGGCATAGGTCACGCCGTGCTGGATGCCTATATCGCCGTTGAGCACGGATACAACCCCGACGACTAGGTTTCCCAGCGCGATGGCCGCAAGCGCGTCCAAGAGCGAAAGCCTTCCCGCGAACGATGCCCCCAGCAAGAAGACGCCCATCTGGGCGACCATGCCGAACCAGAGCCAGACGAAGTCCGTCCAGCCGATGACCCGCTGGGCGGGCAGCGTGGGCAGGATGTCACGGTGCGCGAGGGCCCCATCTGCCCGGGCAGGCGCAACGGCGGATGCCACCTCCGCGGTTATGGTCTCTATGGTCACGCGGACTCCCCGGCGCCCGATCCGGCCCGGGCGTCAGCCAGCGCTCTCAAGAGGACCGCTGAGCTCGACACCCATCCAAAGATCCCGCCCTGCGCCTTGATCATTCTGATCCCGGCTTCATGGAACTCAGGGAAGTATGAAGCGACGCAGTCCTCCAGCACGAGGCACTCGAATCCCCTGTCGTTGGCTTCGCGCACGGTGGTGTGCACGCACACCTCGGTTGTGACCCCGGCCACGATCAGGCTCCGAATGCCGCGCTCTCGGAGAAGCAGATCCAGGTCGGTCGCATAGAATGCCCCTTTGCCCGGCTTGTCGATCACGGGCTCGCCGGGGGCCGGGGCCAGCTCGGGGACGATCTCGTGCCCGGGCTCGCCCCGGATGAGCACGCGGCCCATTGGACCGGTATCCCCGATCCCCGTTTTCAGGCGCCCCCGCGCCTTCTTTGTAGACGGCAGGTCGCTGAGGTCGGGGAGGTGTCCCTCCCTTGTGTGGATGACCGTCATGCCGCGCGCGCGAAACGCGTCCAGCACGCGGCGGGTCGGAGCGACGGCCCTCCGCAGGGGGGTGACGTCGTTTCCAAGCATCTCACCGAATCCCCCCGGCTCTACGAAGTCGCGCTGCATGTCGATCACCAGCAGCGCGACCGCGGCCGGGTTGAACTCGAAAGGGTAGGGTTCCGCGTCAACTCTCACCCGCGACACCTGTCGCATCGTTTCTCGGGTGCTCCTCCCTCACCGATTCAGGTAGATGGAAGCCAGCAGTTCCTTGACCGCGTTCAATACGTTGGCCTTGCTCTCAAGGATGTGATCACGGATGGCCGCGCTGGCTGCGCCGGCATCTCCCTGTTCGATGAGTTTGAGGATGCGGGCGTGTTCAAGATACGTGAGGCGGACCCGGTGTGGGTCGGTGAAGTCCTTGGCGCGGATGGCCCGAATGCGTTCGCTGATGGAGCGCAGGTACTCGGCAAGCGCCCCGTTGCCGCCGGCCTCGGCAATCGCAGCGTGGAAGCCCTCGTCCAGGTTCAGCATCGCCAGCGGTGAGGGAAGAGGCTCGGGAATCTCGCCCCAGGTCTCCTTTAGCGCCCTCCAGTCAACCGCGCGCCCCCGGTCCACCGCCAGGGAGACCGCGAAGGTTTCCAGCGCCACACGGACCTCGTACTGCTCTTCCACTTCTGCCAGGTTGATCTCCCGCACATAGTACCCGCGCCGTGGGGCGATGCGGATCAACCCGGCCTGCGCCAGCCTCTTGAGCGCCTCGCGGATCGGCGTCCGGCTCGTCTGCCATTCCTGCGCCAACCCGTCCTCCAGCAGTCGCTCGCCGGGCTTGAGGTCGAACCGCAGGACTCGTTCCTTCAACTCGTCGAAGATGCGGTCTGTCAGCACACGAGGTCTCCCCAGGCGTGGCGTACAATCCTGCGTACTTGATTGTATATCTTATTGCATACGTCCTCGAGTTTCAAGGGTGCGCAACGCGCCCCGAAATGCCTGGATGTTCACGACCGAGATGGGCGTGGACTTCGCGCTGGGCGGCGGATCTTCCTAACGAAAACAGGACGCAGGTTTCGCGCTGCGTCCTGTCTTCACCTATGCAAGGTGTGCCTTGGGGCAGGAGCGGGTCTTACTTCAGCTCCTTCTCCCGGACGAAGGTTCCGTGCCAGGTGTGGTACCAGACCTGACCGGTGAAGGCGTGCACGCTCAGCATTCCCACTACCTTGCCGCCACGCTCGAAATCGAAGGTGAAGTAGCCGTAGAATGGCATGCCTTCCTCGGCCTTGGCGCCTGGGAAGGCCTGATTCAACCACCCCTGCGCGGCCTGCCGGGCCTGGTTGCGGGTCAGTGATTGTCCCGTGGGAGCGCCCCAGCCGCCCATCATGCCGCCACCCATCATGCCGCCACTGCCCCAGCCGGCCATGTGGCCGTACTTCAAGTTCCACATCATGTTGGGCCCGGGCTCAGGATGGACTACACCGTTGCGCTCCACGATCAACTCAAAGGCCCCGACGCCGGTGCTCTTCTCCGCGACCACCACATAGAAGTTGTTTGTGAACTCCATGATCTCCATCGCAACGAGGTCGGGATTGCCGTAGCGGGCGATCATCTGTCGCGCCAGCGTCGCAGCCTGATCAATGGTAACTGCCCGAGCGCTCCGGGGCTGTCCGGGATATCCCCAGTGCATGCCCGGTCCCCACATTCCTTGAGCAGATACTACGGCTGGAATGGCCATCGCCCCAGCCAGGACCACGATAGCGATTGCCAGAATCCCTGCGCTTCTCATTTCTTGCTGCCTCCTCATGAGAATTCTGAGCCAAGCTTCCTATCTCCCAGGGTAGCGTGCCGTTATGAAGACGCCGTGAATGATCTCTGGAGCTTTCGTGAATGAGTAGAGCAAAGCAAGAAGGAGGGGCGCGGCGTCCGCTGCTGGTTTGACGTCTCTGGCATTGCGCTCTACTTTTGATGTATGAAGAGCACAATCTCAGCTAAGGGTCAGGTGACCATTCCGGTGCACGTGCGGAACCAACTCGGTCTGCGCCCCGGAACCCCCGTGACCTTCGAACTCCGCGAGCGGGACGTGGTCATGCGGAAAGGCCGCCCGGGTCAACACCCTGTGGACCGCGTATTTCGCACACTGCGACTGAAGCGGCCGGTGGATGCCCTGCTGGATGAGATGCGTGGCCCTCGTCCGAAGCGGCCATGAAGACCGCTCTGGACACCTCCGTGGCGTGCAGTTCGACCCGGTCTCGCCCCAGGCCGCGAGCGCAGCCGGCAAACTGTGACGGGAACACCGGAAGGGGGCGCGCCTTGCCCGAGGCCGGGTCGTCGCGGACTTCCTCGTGGGGGCGCATGCCCGGCTGCAGGCGGATGCGCTTCTTACAAGAGATCGTGGGTTCTACAGGCGGTACTTCGCAGGGCTCAGCATCATCGATCCGACGGTAGGGTAATCCTCACAATGCGGAACCGGACAGTCGCATCGTTTCAGACAGGTGTGCCCGTCACCATGAGAGAAACACGCGTGGACTGAGCGAGGGAGGTTGACCCGGTTGGCTGGATTAGATGTTCGCACCTGGAGATTGCCCGAGCACGTCTTCGGCCCCGGCGCGCTATTGGCGCTGAAGGGGTACGTGGCGAGCACAGGGGCGCGGTGCCCCCTGCTGGTTTCCGACAGGGCGGTGGCGCGGCTCGGGATGGCAGAGAGCGTGGTGACGGCCGTAGGGCTGCCGCAGGGATCGGTGAGCGTGTTCGATGATGTGGAGCCTGAACTGCCTCTCTCCTGCGTGAGGAGGGCGTTGGAGGCAGCGCGGGAAGGTCGGCACGATCTCATCATCGGCCTGGGAGGCGGCAGCACGCTGGATGCCGCCAAGGTCTGCGCGGCGCTGGCCGGCAGGCCAGGTGACGTGCGTGACTACATAGGTATCGGGAAGGTTCCAGGGCCCGGCTTGCCGAGCATTCTGATTCCCACCACCGCGGGTAGCGGCTCCGAGGCTACCCCCAACGCCCTGATCATGGACGACGAGCGAGGGGAGAAGGTGGCGGTGGTCAGCCCGTACCTGATTCCCACTTATGCGATCCTGGATCCGGGCCTGACCGTGACCCTGCCTTCTGCCGTTACCGCCCAGTCAGGCTTGGACGTGCTGGCGCACGCCATCGAGTCCTACACATCCCGCAGGGCAGACATGTACACCGAGATGTACAGCCGGCACGCCGCGTTGCTGGCATGTCGCAGCCTGCGCGCCGCGGTGCGCCAGGGCGACAACCTGGGCGCGCGCGCCGGCATGCTGCTGGGCAGTTTCCTGGCAGGGGCTGCGATCGGTCAGGCAGGCACCTCGGCCACCCACGCCCTGGCCTACCCGCTGGGCGCCCGCTACCATGTCCCTCACGGCCTGGCAATCGCACTTCTGTTGCCCAGCGTAATGGCCGCAAACGCGCCCGCGGTCGAGGTGAAGTATGCGGAGATCGCGCTCCTGCTTGAGGGCGGTTTGCCCGAAGACGGCCGCGCAGCGGCGCCGGCGGTGCGCCGCCTGTGCGATGAGATCGGGATCCCCATGGGCCTGGCCCAGCATGGCGTGGATCCGGCCGCCATCCCCGAGATGGCTGCAGAGGCGCACGCGATTCGGCGTCTGATGGACAACAACCCGCGGGACTTGAGCGTGGACCAGGTGGCCGCGGTCTTCGCCGACGCGATGTGAGGGACGGAACCGTGTCGCGGTTTGCGCTCTCAACGGCGTGGCACATCGGGAGGGTCACGGAGGCCCGCGAGCTCCTCGCTTTGCCGGCACGGCTGGGTTTCGGCGGGGTGGAGCTCAGCTCGGTGGGCATGGATCTAGCGGCGGAGGTGCGGCAGGTTGCGGGCGATGGCTATCCGCCCATAGTCAGCCTGCACGCTCCGTGTCCGGTGCCCTACCCAGGGGCCGCGCGCCTTGACGACCTGGCCGCGCTCGACGAACGTCGCCGGCGGGCCGCGGTGGATTTCGCCAGGGCGACCGTGGACATGGCCGCGGCCGTGGGCGCGCGTGCCGTCGTGCTGCACCTGGGTACCGTGGAAGGCGCGCTTCCGCAGCCGGCCATCGTCCAGGCGATGGAAGCCGGAATGAAAGTCGGGGATAGGGACGAGTGGAAGGCGCTGCTCGCAGAGGGACTTGCCGCGCGTAAGGCTGTGGCGGATCGCCACCTGGACCGATGCATGGCAAGCCTGGAGGCGCTGACAGCCCACGCCGCCGGTTCAGGTGTTCGTCTCGGGGCGGAGACCCGGTACGAGTACAACGATCTCCCGAGCTTCGAGGAGTTCGCGGTGATACTTCGGGAGTTCGGACACCGCGGCGTCGGGTACTGGCATGACGTGGGCCATGGCCACGCCCAGCAGGTGCTCGGCCTAGCGACCCCCATGCAGTACCTGGACAGGTACGGGGAACACCTTCTGGGATTCCACCTGCACGACGCCCGTTCAACTCGGGATCACCTGCCGCCAGGCGAGGGTGAGGTGGACTTCGCGGCCCTGTGCCCTTACGCGCGCCCTGAGCATTTGCGCGTATTCGAGGTGTTCAGCGTTCAACCCGAGGAGCGGTTGGAGCGGTCCGTCCGGTATCTCGAGGGCCTGGGATTCTAGCGCTGGCCATAGTGCCAGTGGCTGACTAGCGCAGTTGACCGCTTGGTCCGAGCTGCGTTCTCGACTTGTTGCCTCCGACCTCCAAGGCATTGACAGAAACAATCACCTTCAGCCAGAATACGTCATGAACGAGCATATGTGTTCGTCAGGAATAGCAGCTCGCGGAAGCAACAGGCGGGCTGGAATGACGCAGGCCGATGGCGGATCTGGGGGATCTCTTGTGGACTCATTTGGAGGACTCTTCGCCGGAAGAAAGCCCGTGATCGCCATGGTTCACCTACTGGCGCTCCCGGAAGCTCCGCTCTACGACCAGGTAGGAGGTGTGAACCGGATCGTCGATTGTGCTCAAGCAGACCTCCGGGCCCTCCAGGATGCCGGCGTTGATGCTGTGATGTTCTGCAACGAGAACGACAGGCCCTACGAGCTCCGTGTGAGCGCAGCGACGACCGCCGCGATGGCCTATGTGATCGGCCGCCTGAGAGACGAGATCAAGGTGCCATTTGGGGTGGACGTGCTGTGGGATCCACTAAGCACCATCGCACTGGCCTCCACCACCGGCGCCCACTTCGTGCGCGAGATCCTTACCGGGGTCTATGGCTCGGACATGGGCCTATGGGAGGGCCGGGCTGCGGAGGCCCTGAGGTGCAGGAGCAGACTAGGCCGCAGCGACCTCCTGGTCCTCTTCAACATCTCCGCGGAGTTCGCCTCACCCTTGGACACGAGGAGCATTGCTGAGCGGGCGCGAAGCGCCGTCTTCTCCAGCTTAGCCGAAGCGATACTCGTGTCCGGCCCGATGACCGGGCAGGCCACTTCTTTGGATCACATCAGAGAGGTGAAGAAGGCGGTTGGCAACGTCCCGGTTCTGGCCAACACAGGAGTCCGGGAGGAGAACCTAGAGGAGGTGCTGGAGGAGGCAGACGGCGTGGTCGTGGGTACGGCCCTCAAGGTGGGCGGGATTACCTGGAACCCCGTCGACCCTGCGCGCGCAAAGCGATTCATGAGGATGGCGCGGCGCGCTGCGCCAGGGTGACGATCGGATGCCTGGGCGGGAGGCAATCAGGTCGCGCTCGTCGAGCCGACATAGGCACGGCGCAGGCCTGCTGAACGCTTCGAGTAGCGTGGTCCAGTTTGGAGCGCCAGTGCACGTGGGTTCCCAACTCAGAAGGAGGTGAAGGCCCGTGTTCAAGCGTGTTGCTCTGTTCGGCCTGGTGTTTGTCCTGCTCTTCGCCGGTGTCGGTTTGACCCAGACACCGCGCAGGGGCGG
>JASEHJ010000140.1 GCA_030018905.1 bacterium
CCCACGTATCCTTCCCGGGCGAAGCCTCAGGCCGGCCGCCTGTATGGCCTTGCCCTCGGGACCGTGCTCTTCGCCCTGACCTTTGGCCCAAAGCTAATCGGGGTGTTCGATATCATCGCGATCACCTCGGCAGGGCTAATTGGATATCATGCGTTGAAACGGCGGCCCGTAGGCGCCAAGATCACGTCGATCGCGTCCCTTCTCGCCGGTCTCCTTGCCTACTCCCTGACGGTGACCATTCTCAGTGGAACGGGAGATCTCTTCTATGCGGGCCGCGCGGGGCGCGCGCTTCTTAACGTTCTAGGCGCCTATGTGCTATGCGACCTGTTCCGGAGAGTGTATGGGCCCGTTTGGATCCGCCGCGTGATTGAGGTCATGTTCTGGGTCATCACCGTGCATGCCGTCGTTATGATCGTGATGTACGTGTACCCGGCTCTTGGGGAAGCCATCTACACCGTTACGCTCAGTGTTGAGCCCCAGGCCAAGATCATGATAGGCTGGCGCAGCACCGGCCTCACCGAAGGCCTCGGTACCACGTCCGTGACGCAAAGCGTTGGCATACTGCTCGCGCCGCTTCTCCTGGCCCTGCGGCCGCACCTGGGCGAACGGGTGCTGCTCCTCGCGGGGTCGGCTGCGATTGTCGTGTCTATCATGATCTCTGGGCGCACTGGTCTCTTCCTGGCCGTTCCCTACGTGGCCATAGGCAGCATCCTGGCTCTTCGGATCCGCCCACCGGCCGGTGGCCGTTCAATGGGACATCTGCTCATCGGGCTGGCCGTGATTGCAGCAAGTGGGTGGGTCCTGTACCAGGCTCTCCCGGAGGAAGCAAGGCAGCGGTTACAGGTCATCACAATCCCTCACGCCCTGGAGGGTTTGTACACACTAAGCGAGGCCGGCGAGTTCCGAATACGGTCCGCGGAGGACGTTCTGGAAGATCAGTTCTTCCTCCCGGATAGCCTCGCCGTTCTCCTCTTCGGCACGGGGGAGTCCGGGAGGGGCGCCGGCGCCTATGTCCGGTCCGACGTAGGATATGTTCGATTCATCTTCGGCATCGGCCTGATCGGGTCGCTGCTCGTCTATTCGTTCTACCTGCTCGTACTCTTGCACGCCCGGCGCGCGTTCCGCTATGCCCCCATTCTGGGGTGGGTTACGACGATCTCCACTCTGGGGTTCCTGGCCGCGCATGCTAAGACCGCGGTCGCCCTCACGCGAAACGGCCTGACAATAACGTCGCTTCTTCTGATGGCCTGCATCTTGGCCGATCCACGGCGCGGCCTACCGCCCCAAGCGAGCACTAGTGGTGTCAATACCTCCGCTGTGTCAACGGACAATCATTGAGATGCGACTGCCCCTTGCTCTGCATGTCATTACGACGCTGGATATCGGTGGCACTGAGCTCACCGTGCTACGGCTGGCCGCCGACCTCACGAGCCGCGGGTTCGCCTCAGTTGTAGTGTCGCTGTCCCGGGCGGGGAGTGCAGAGCACCTGTTCAAGGAGAGCCTTATCCCAGTCGTTTGCCTCAATGCCTCCTCCATGCTCGATGCTCCCCTCACTCTTGCCCGGTTCCTGCAAACAGTGCGCCGCCTGCAACCGGCCGTGATTCACACCTGGATGTATCACACCCACTGGCTGGGCCCGGTCGGGCTGGTGGCTGCGCCTCGCGCGCGCGTGGTCTGGTCAGTGCGGACTTCGGCGGACCCCGCCTATCGCCATCCTACCCACACGCTCCTCGCCCGCAGACTTGCACGGACTCTGTCCGGCCTGCCCGATACCATCGTCTTCAACTCGCGCACGGTCCTGGACACGCACAGGCAGACAGGCTTCCGGGTGGCTCGCTCAACCGTGATTCCAAACGGTGTCGATACCAGTCGATTTCGCCCGTGCCCTCAGACACGAGAGCGGGCTCGACGGGCCCTTGGCATTGTAGATACCGATGTGCTCGTCGGGTACGTCGCCCGCTTCCACCCCGTGAAGGATCATCGGACCCTACTCTCGGCCGTGGCCGCGCTTCGCGGTGATCTTCCGTCCGTCAAACTGCTCCTCGTCGGTCGCGGCACCGATAGCCCGGACGCTGCGGCCATTATCCGGCAGTTCGGCCTTGGGGGCGGTGTGCAGGCGCTGGGCGAGCGGACGGACGTTGCCGATATCACCGCAGCACTCGACATCGCCGTGTGCACATCGCTCTCCGAAGGGTCCGCCAACGTGATCGCCGAGGCCATGGCCTGTGGCATCCCGTGCGTAGCGACGGATGTCGGTGACGCGCGCGATATGCTTGACGGGTGCGGAGAGGTCGTCCCGGCGCGCGATGCCGTGGGACTCTCCGAGAGCCTTTGCCGACTCGCCATCTCTCCAGACGACCGGGCGCGCGCCAGTCCACCGGCGCGCGCCCGCGCCATGGAGCGATACTCTCTGGAGCGCTTCCTCTCGGCCTATGGCACACTCTATCATTCGCTCCTTCAGGGCTCGGAGTTTGTCAGGCAGGAGGGGGCCAAACGGGATGATTCGTGAGAAGATAGCCCTCAGCGCCTTCGCAGCGCTCCTGCTGGCATCACCGGTTCAGATCATAGCGGATTGTCCTCCCAATCCCGCCCTCGGCCTCGCCCTGCCCGCGCTCCACCCGGCCACCCCCCCAGCGGGACTGATGCAGGCGGACGCCACGGCGTTCGGCACCGTCGGTGACGGGGTGCAGGACAACCTCGACGCCCTGACGCAGGCAGTGAATTCGCTCCCTCCGGAAGGCGGGATTGTCCGTATTCCCGGAGGCCCTCATCCCTATGTGCTCCGTTCTCCGCTTCGCATCCGGCGTACCAATGTCTTCCTGATCGGCGACGGCGCAAGGCGAACAACGTTGAAGCTCCAGGACGGCATCCTCACTCCACGGAGCATCCGGCCGGTCATCGAATTCGTCCCCGAGCGAGCCGCGATTCTCGCCGGCGGCGTCTTCGATCTCACGATCGATGGCAACCGCCGCGGGAACCCCGAACACTCCGAATTCAACCCCGGGCTTCAATTTCGAACGGAAGGCGACCACCCGCTCAGAGGGATGGCTGTGGCCCGGGTCCGCATTCAGAACACTGCCGGCGACAACCTGACGATCCGTTCCAATGCCGCGAATGGCGCGGAGCTGGTCGAAGATGTGACCATTCGAGATTCTGTGTTCGAAGATCCCAACGAATCTACGGCCTTCGGCAACGCACGTCAAGGCGTGGCGGTGATCGGGGGAAAGAACATCCGGATCCTCAAGAACCGATTCAGACGCATGTCCGCGGCCGCAATAGATCTCGAACCCAATCCCAACCGCGTCCAGCCCATCGCGGGTGTTCTGATACAGGAGAATCGGATCGAAACGGCGGTGGAAGGGGTGTTCGTCACGAGCAACCTGAAAAGCCCTGTGTGTGATGTGGCGCTCGTGAGAAATCACGTTTCCGCCAGAGAGACGGCGATTAGGCTGCGTCAACAGGGGGCCGAACTCATGAACATCGTCCTCGTGTCCAATCAACTATCGGCACCGGTCCCCCTGAGAATCCTCGGTCAGGTTGTGAATGTCACGCAATGTGTCCGCTGAGCCACTTCCATATTCCGCAGTGCGGCGATGACCCTCATCCCTCCCGCTGAACCCATCCGCGTCGTCCGCATCATCGCCCGCCTCAACATCGGCGGGCCGGCCCTGCACGTCATCCACCTCCAAACTGGCCTCGACCCTGCGCGGTTCCGTCAGGTCCTGATAACGGGCAGCGAGAACCCGGGCGAGGGCTCGCTCGTCGGCCTGGCCCGCGCGCGTGGCGTGGACCTGACCGAGATCCCGACGATGGTCGCCGACGCCAGCCTCCGGGGCCGTGACCTCCGGGCGCTCGCGGCGATCGTCCGCGTGCTGCGGCGCATACGGCCGCACATCGTACATACCCACACGGCCAAGGCCGGCTTCCTGGGCCGCGTGGCGGCCCGCCTGGCGGGCGTGCCGGTGGTGGTGCACACGTTCCACGGCCACATCCTGTCGCACTACTACGGGCCGCTGCAGACGCGGGGGCTGCGCCTGATGGAGCGCGGACTGGCCCGGCTGACCGACCGGATCATCGCCGTGAGCGACCAGGTCAGGCGCGACCTGCTCGACTTCGGCGTGGGCCGTCCGGAGCAGATCGCCGTGATCCCGCTGGGCCTGGACCTCGGACCATTCCTGGTGTGCGAGGCTCATCGCGGCGGCTTCCGCGCCGAGATCGGTGCGCGGCCCGGCGAGCGGCTGGTCGGCATCGTTGGCCGGCTCTTCCCGGTCAAGAATCATCGCCTGTTCCTGGAAGCCGCGGCTCTGCTGGCCCGCGAGATGCCGGCGGTGCGCTTCGCGGTGGTAGGCGACGGCGTGCTGCGCGGTGATCTGGAGCGTCTGGCCGCCTCGCTGGGTATCAGTGATCGTATGGTGTTCACCGGCTGGCGGTACGACCTGCCGCGCGTGTACGCCGACCTGGACGCCCTGGCCGTCTCATCCAACAACGAGGGCACGCCGGTGGCCGCCATCGAGGCCATGGTCGCGGGCGTGCCGGTGGTCGCTACGCGTGTGGGCGGTGTGCCAGATCTGATCGCCGACGGCGAAACGGGACTGATCGTCCCGCCGAACGATGCTGAGGCGCTGGCAGCAGCGCTGCATCGGGTGCTCACCAACGCCGCGCTGGCCGAAAGTCTCGCGGCCGGGGCGCGCGCGTTCGTCGTTTCGCGGTTCACAGTCCAACGCTTGATTGCGGACACCGAGGCGCTTTACCTGGATCTCCTTCGACAAAAGGGCATCAAGACACCCGAATCTCCGGCGTCAGCGCCCAGTTGAGGAAGTGTCGGTAGTGAAGGTTCTCGTGACCGGCGGCGCCGGGTTCATCGGCTCGCACCTGGCCGAGGCGCTTCTGGCGCGGGGGGAGGGGATCCTGGTCCTGGATGACCTCTCCACCGGGAGCCTGCAGAACATCATTCACTTGATGCGCCGACCCGGGTTCGAGTTCAGACTCGGTTCCATCCTGGATATGCGGGCGGTGGACGAGTCAGTAGCGGCGTGCGATGTGGTCTACCACCTGGGCGCGGCGGTGGGCGTGAGGCTGGTCTTCGAGCAGCCGGTGCGCACCATGGAGACCAACGTCCAGGGCACCCAGCACGTCCTGGACGCCTGCCTACGCCACGGGCGCAAGGTGCTGATCGCCTCCACCTCCGAGATCTACGGCAAGGACGCCCAAAGCGGCACCGGGCGCTTCCGGGAGGACGACGACATCACGATCGGCTCGTCAATGCGGTGGTGCTACGCCACCAGCAAGGCGCTGGACGAGTTCCTGGCGCGGGCCTACTACGCCGACAAAGGGCTGCCGGTGGTGATCACCCGCTTCTTCAACACCGTGGGGCCGCGGCAGTCGCCGGCCTACGGAATGGTGGTGCCGCGCTTTGTGGAGCAGGCACTGCTGGGCCGGCCGATCACGGTGTACGGGGACGGCTCGCAGGTGCGCTCCTTCACCTGGGTGGGGGACGCGGTGGAGGCGGTCGTCCGGCTGATGGAGGTGCCGGCCGCCGAGGGAGAGGTCTTCAATGTCGGCTCTGAAGATGCGGTGACCATCTGCGAGCTGGCTGAGCTCATCCGGGGGATGACGGGCTTGGCTTCGGAGATCGTCCACATCCCCTACGAGCAGGCCTACGGCCCGGGATTCGAGGACATCCACTACCGGGTGCCGGACATCAGCAAGCTGCGACGCACCGTCGGTTATGCGCCGACCCTGAGCCTGCGGGAGATCCTGGAGCGGATGATCGGGTACACCCGCGAGCGTCTGGGCGGCAAGGTGCAGGAGACCGTTGGATAGCCAGGCGATACTGACCGGAGCTGCAACGCTCGAGCTGGAAGAGCGGCTGGCCAGGAAGACCGCCGCGATCACGGTCATCGGCGGCGGCTACGTGGGCCTGCCCCTGGCCCTGGCCTTCGCCAGGCGCGGCTACCCCGTGCGCATCCTGGACGTCGACGGGGAGAAGGTCGCCGCCCTCAACGCCGGGCGCAGCTACATCGGGGACATCCCCTCGGACGCGGTGCG
>JASEHJ010000141.1 GCA_030018905.1 bacterium
ACCCGCTGCTCTTCCTGAACGGCGCCTGGCTCTGGTGGGCTGTTCCCCCGGCTATCGGGATCGTAGTCGTGACCGTGGCCTTGATGGCCGTAGGGCAGGACGTTGATTTGTGGCTCAACCCGGCCATGCGTCCTCCGGCGTAAACCCTAGGGACGTCCTAGGTGGGGGATCGTGCGCGGCACCTATGGGCGCCCCGCGGCCCATATCCTATGATGTCCACGGAGGGATGCCCCGAATGCTGACTGGCTCGCTTCAGGTCGGCCCCCCTGTTCCTGCCGCTGCGGGAGCAGGAGGAGTCCTGGACGGCACGCTGCTATTTGCCCGGTTCGCCTTCATGCCGAATCACCTGGGCTACTGCGGCGACGACTTCAACGCCACGCTGCTCGACTACATGAGGGAAGGCGTATCCGATCAGGGGCTGCGCCGCCACCTCCACGCGTTCTCGGGAGCCCTGCCCTATCTTCGTGTGATCGCGGAATCCAACGGCATAGCCGATCCGTTTGACGCGCGGGTGGTGGAGGCATACTGGATCGGCAACAACCTTCTGGAGACCGTGGACTGGGCGTTTCACGCCAGGCGTCTCCACGAGCGGTTCAGCGGCCGCGTGCGCCCGGCCACCATGGAGCTGCTGGTGGGCAAGCCGCGCGCCGGCGCGCGTGCCCACCACGCCTTCCACGTGTTTGACGTGTCGTTCCGCACCGGACTGCCCCAGGGCGATGCCGCGCTCGATCTCTGCCGCATCGGCTGGGGGACCGTCAACGCCGTGGAACCCGGTGCCTTCACGGTGACGTACCGGCCAATCGTCCTGCGACACGGACGGCTGTCCTTTGGCGAGCCCCAGACGGAGCGTGTGCTTCGGGCGATGGGCACGGATCAGTTCCTGGATGACGCGTCGGTGGGCGACGTGATCGCCTTCCACTGGCGCTGGGCATGCCTGAAGCTTGCCCCGGCGCAGGTGGCCAACCTCGAACGGTACACCCAGGGCATGCTCGCCCTGGCCAACCAGACTTTCTGAGGCAGAGCCGGATGCACGAGGTTGCAATCGCACAGGCCCTGCTGACCGAGGTAACGGCCGCGGCTTCGCGGCACGGCCTGAAGAACGTTTCAGCGGTGGGCATCTGCGTGGGACACAACAGCGGCGTCGCGGCAGAGGCCCTGATGCAGGCGTTCGAGATCCTGCGCGAGGGCTGCGCGGGTGGTGCGGTGCTGGACCTGAGGACCACCGAAGGCGCCGACCTCCGCATGGAGTGGCTGGAGGGAGAATGACCGTGCGCGTGGAGGTAGTGGAGCGCATCCTGCGTGCCAACGATGCACTGGCCGCCGAGGTCCGCGGCCTGCTCGACCAGGCCGGCATTACGGCCATCAACCTGATCGGTTCCCCGGGTAGCGGGAAGACCTCTCTCCTGGAACGGACCGCGGCCCTGCTCCACCCGCGGATCCGGCTCGGTGTTATAGAGGGCGACATCGCTACGACCCGTGATGCCGAGCGCGTTGCCCGCTGCGGCATCCCCGCGGTGCAGATCGAGACCCGCCTGGTAGGCAACGCATGCCACCTGGACGCGAGCATGGTACAGGCCGCGCTCGGTCGCCTGCCGCTGGCGGATGTGCAGGTCCTGTTCATCGAGAATGTCGGAAACTTGGTCTGCCCCGCGGCATACGATGTCGGCGAGCACCTGCGCGTGGTGGTGGCCAGCGTTCCCGAGGGCGACGACAAGGTGTACAAGTATCCGTCCACTTTCGCCTGGGCCGACGCGGTTGTGCTGAACAAGGTGGACCTCGTGCCGGTCACCGAGTTCTCGCTTGAGACCTTCACGGCCGGCCTGCGCGAGGTCACCGCGGCACCGCTCTTCGCCATCTCGGCGCGGACGGGAGAGGGTCTGGCAGGCTGGATCGCTTGGATCGAGGCACAGCAGGCCGGTCACGTACGCGATGCGGCCCGTTCCGTCACGGCCACCGGTCATGATTCCGCGGTGGTGAGTGACAAGGAAACGGGCTAGTCAAGGGGGACGAAATGGAGCCACGCTCTCTGGCCGAAGTGCTACGCTCCGCGCAACTGTTTTGGGGGCTGGAACCGCAGCATCTCGAGAAGCTGGCCGCGATTGCGTCGGAGGTCACCTGGACCGAGGGCCAGGTGATATTCCGCGAAGGCGAGGCCGATGACAGGCTGTACCTGGTGGTTGAGGGGCTTGTGGCTCTGGAGATGTACATCCCCAACCGCGGCCGCGCAACTATTCTGACCGCCGGCCCGCACGAGGTCTTCGGGTGGTCGGCGGCAGTACCGGTTGTCGGGAAGAAGACCGCCAGCGCACGCTCTCTGCAGCGGACGCGGGCCATCGCCATAGATGCGGGCGCACTGTGCGCGGCCTGCGAGCAGGATCACCACCTCGGCTACTACGTCTATCGTACCTTGGCAGATGTCATTGCCAGCCGCCTGACCGCGACACGCCTGCAGCTCCTGGACGTGTACGCGGTGGGCAAGGGAGAGTGAGGGGCGGTTGATGACTGAGCAGACACCTCTGCTTGGCGGGCAGGTGGTCATTTCCAAGCCCGCCCTGCAGCAGCTCTTCGATGCCTTGCGCACGGCCGGTTACAGTCTGATCGGTCCGACCGTGCGCGAGGATGCCATCGTCTACGACGAGATCGCACAACTGACCGATATCCCGATCGGGTGGGCCGATGAGCAGGCTCCGGGCACTTACCGGCTGCGTCGTCGCGACGATCAGGCGCACTTCGGGTTCGTGGTAGGCCCGCACTCGTGGAAGAGGTATCTATCCCCGCCGTCGTTGAGGCTCTTTGCCACGCGCCGGACCGGGGACGGGTTCAGTGTCGAGACGAGCAATGACCCACCACCCAGGTATGCCTTCATTGGCGTGAGAGCTTGCGATCTGGTGGCCATTGCCGTGCAGGACCGGGTATTCGTCGAGGGCCCGGTTCAGGAGCCTCACTACAAGGCCCGCCGCGAGCGCGCCTTCGTCCTGGCCGTGAACTGCACCGAGCCCGGAGGCACCTGCTTCTGCGCTTCCATGAGGACCGGCCCCAGGTGTTCGTCCGGTTTCGACCTGGCCCTAACCGAGCTCGACGACGCCTTCCTGTGCGAGGTGGGCTCGGCGCTCGGCGCGCAGATGCTGTCCGCGGTTGAGTGGCGTCCCGCAGGCGCCTTCGAGCTTAGCCGCGCCCGGCAGGCGATGGCCGACGCACTGACGCGTATGGGCCGGGGGCTCAACACCCACAACCTGCCTGAGCTGCTGTACGATAACCTGGAACACCCCCACTGGGCGAACGTGGCGGAGCGATGCCTCTCGTGTGCCAACTGCACCATGGTTTGTCCCACCTGCTTCTGCTCGGACGTGCAGGAGACAAGCGACCTCGTAGGTGAGACCGCCGCGAGGGTGCGCGTGTGGGACTCCTGCTTCAATCGCGAGTTCTCATACGTGTTCGGGGGACACCTGCGGCCCAACACCCGAGCCCGATATCGGCAGTGGCTCACGCACAAGCTGGCGTCGTGGACAGACCAGTACGGCGTCTTGGGGTGCGTGGGGTGCGGACGGTGCATAACGTGGTGCCCTGTGGGCATTGACCTTACCCAAGAGCTCGCGGCGATAAGAGGGGAGGGCCAGCTATGAACTCAACCCTGGCCAAGGGCCACTGGTCACCTGCCACCGGCCATCCCATGGTGCCCCAACCAGCGGTGATTACCCACGTGCAGCCCGAGGCGCACGGCGTCATGACGTACACGCTAGGGTTCAGGGACCCCGCTGTGGGCGAAGCGTACCGCTTCCACCCCGGCCAGTTCAACATGCTCTACCTGCCCGGTATCGGGGAGGCGGCCATCTCGATCAGCTCGGACCCTGCCGAGCCCGCCGCCCTGCGTCACACGGTCCGAATCGCCGGCAACGTCACCCAGGCTATCTCAAGGATGGAAGCCGGCGGCGTGATCGGCGTGCGCGGTCCCTATGGCAACTCCTGGCCCGTGGACCGGGCCGTAGGTAACGACCTGATAATCGTAGCCGGAGGCATCGGTCTGGCCCCGCTGCGCCCAGTGATCTACCACGTCCTCCGGCACAGGGCCGACTACGGTAAGGTGACCATCCTAAACGGCGCGCGTCTGCCGGCCGACCTGCTCTACCCGCAGGAGTACGATGATTGGCGTAGCCACGACATCGAGGTCGTGGTTACGGTGGACCGCGCCGACGAGACGTGGAAAGGCCGCGTGGGCGTGGTCCCAATTCTGTTCTACGCGCTGCGGCCCGATCCCAAGCGCACCACCGTCTTCACCTGCGGCCCGGAGATCATGATGCACTTTGTGGTCTACGAGGCGCTGGCACGTCGCGTCCCCAAGGATCGCATCTACCTGTCGCTGGAGCGCAACATGAAGTGCGCCGTCGCCTTCTGCGGGCGCTGCCAGTACGGTCCGACCTTCTTGTGCAAGGATGGGCCGGTCCTGAGCTACGACCGCATCGAGCCGTTCTTCACCGTGGAGGAGTTCTAATGGCCACCCCTAAGAAGCGCAAGCCCAGCCTGGCGGTGTTCAAGTTCGCATAGTGCGACGGCTGCCAGCTTTCGCTGCTGGACTGTGAGGATGCCCTGCTCGCCGTGGCCGACGCGGTGGAGATCGCCTACTTCGTCGAGGCGCGCAGGCAGGTTCTCCCAGGCCCCTACGATGTGACCCTGGTTGAGGGCTCGATAACCACCGAGGAGGAGATCGAGCGAATCAAGGAAGTGCGGCGCCAGTCCGGTCTGCTGGTGACAATCGGCGCGTGCGCCACCTCCGGCGGTATCCAGGCCCTGCGCAACTGGGCGGACGTGGGTGAGTTCACGCGGACCGTCTACGCCAGCCCTGAATACATCCACACGCTGGATCGCTCGCGTCCCGTCAGCGACTTCGTGCCGGTGGACTTCGAGCTGCGCGGTTGTCCCATCAGCAAGCAGCAGCTCGTGGATCTTGTCACCTCGCTGCTGATCGGGCGCAAGCCGTCGGTTCCGGAACACGCGGTGTGCAACGAATGCAAGAGGCACGGGACGGTCTGCGTGATGGTCGCGCAGGGGATCCCGTGCCTGGGTCCGGCCACGCAGGCCGGATGCGGCGCCATCTGCCCGGCCTACAACCGGGGGTGCTACGGGTGCTTCGGCCCGATGGAGCTGCCCAATCCGGCCGCGCTGGGCGCCCGCTTCATCGCTATGGGACAGACCGCTCGTGACGTCAGCCGCGCCTTCCGAAGCTTCAACGGTTACTCGGCGGCCTTCCGGGCGGCAAGTGAGCAGTTTGAAAAGGACGCCATCCCAAGATAGTCGGGGGAGAGAGGCAGTGGCCGAGAGACGCATCAACGTGGACTACCTGGCCCGCGTCGAGGGTGAGGGCGCGCTGCGGGTTAAGATCAAGGACGATCGCGTCACCGATGTGCAACTCAACATATTCGAGCCGCCACGCTTCTTCGAGGCGTTTCTACGCGGGCGCACGCCCCAGGAGACCGTGGACATCACCGCCCGAATCTGCGGCATCTGCCCGGTGGCCTACCAGATGAGCGCCGCCCACGCGCTGGAGAAGGCCCTGGGGGTGACGCCTCCGCCCGGCGTGCGCGCCCTGCGCCGGCTGCTCTACTGCGGCGAGTACATTGAGAGCCACGTGCTGCACATCTTCATGCTGCATGCGCCGGACTTCATCGGACACGAATCGGCCATCAGCATGGCAGGCGATCCGGCTCTACGTCCGCTGGTCGAGCAGGCGTTGCGGATGAAGAAGATCGGCAATCACCTGGTTACGGTTATCGGGGGGCGCGAGATCCACCCGGTCTCGGCGTGCGTGGGCGGTTTCTACCGCGCGCCGCGCAAGTCGGAACTGACGCCCCTGGTTCCGGATCTTGAGTGGGGCCTCGAACGCGCGGTGGAGGCCGTGCGGTGGGCGGCAACGCTGGACTACCCTGACTTCACCACTGACTACGAGTTCGTTTCCCTCTCACATCCGGACGAGTATCCCTACAACGAGGGGCGTGTTGTATCA
>JASEHJ010000142.1 GCA_030018905.1 bacterium
CGTGGGCGGTGGTAATCACTTCCAGCCATTGCCCCGTCGTGATGCGCCCCGGCGAGATGCTGTCGCGTAGCTCGTCATCCAGGATCTCCGCCGCGGTGCCAGGAAGGCTCCCCACCCCTGCAGCCTTCAATTCTCGCAGGTACTCTTTGATGGTCGCGCGAGATCGAATCGCGCCATAGAGCACCTCCTCGGGAGAAAACCCGTGGATGTGAATATCGGGAACGGCTTCCTTGAGGGCGCGGCAGATCCGGATATACAGATCACCTTCCATCTGGGGAGGCAGACCCGCCTGGACGCAGACTTCCGTCGCCCCTAACTCCCATGCCTCCCTCGCCCGGCGGACCATCTCTTCCAAGGGCAGGAAGTACCCCTCTTCCTCCCGGTAATCCCGGCTGAAGGCACAGAAGCCACACCGCTTGGTACAGACGTTCGTGAAGCTGATGTTGCGGTTCACGACGTAGGTGACGACGTCGCCTACCGTCCGCCGCCGAAGCTCGTCAGCGACCATGACCGTTGCGAGGAGCTCCAGGCCTGATGCCTCAAGCAGGACGACCGCATCCTCAATGGGGAGGGCGTCGCCGTCAAGCGCCCGGTCCAGGATCTGGGCGACCTGGCGTGGGATCGCCTTCAAGACCTGCTCGATCGACTTACCGGGCTCATGCACCATTGGGAACATAGCGGCCGATCCCTCCTCGGACATACCCCTCACGGTCTGCCACAAGCTTCAGGCGCTCGACCACCCGTGGGGGCAGGTACTCTGGCTTGTCTCGAATGTATTCGGGATACACCGGCAGGCGCGGGCAGAGTGCGAAGCCCAGCTTCTCGGTCCGCCGCCGAAGCTCGCCGATCTGCGGCCAGGGCGCTTCAGGATTCACGTAATCGATTGTTACGGGCGAGATGCCGCCCCAATCATTCATGCCGGCAGTCAAGAACACGGGGTAGTGGTTCGCGCTGAGGTTCGGCGGCACCTGGATGTTGGCCTCTGGGCCGAGGATGATCCTGGCAACGGCCGCGGTGCGCAAGAGATCCTCGACGGTGGGCTCGGCACACAGCCCCATGGCCGTCCCCGGCTTGGCCCGGAAATTCTGAATGATCACTTCCTGGATATGCCCGTGCCGCCGGTGCAGGTCGCGGATGGCAAACAGCGCGTCAACCCGCTCCTCCGGCGTTTCCCCTATGCCGATCAGCAATCCGGTGGTGAATGGCACTTTCAACTCCCCCGCCAGGTTGATGGTCTTCAGCCGGAGACGGGGGCGTTTGCTTGGGGCGAATTCATGTGGGCCTCCGGGGCCGCACAACCGCTCGCTGGTGCTCTCCAGCATCAACCCCATGGAAGCGCTTACTTCTCTCAGGGTGGCGATCTCACGGCGGGTCATGGTGCCGGGATTGGCATGCGGAAGCAGGGTGGTCTCCCTGAGCACGAGATCGCACATATCGTGGAGGTATTCGATGGTGGTGGAGTATCCCCGCTTCGACAGCCAGGCCCGCGCCTCAGGATACCTATGCTCCGGCCGCTCGCCCAGGGTGAACAGCGCCTCAGTGCAACCCAGGCGCTCCCCGGCATGGGCGACCTCCAGCACCTCTTCGGGCGTCATGTATAGGCGGCGGCCAGGCCCAGGCGCCTCGCGGAACGTACAGTAGCCGCAGAAATCCCGACAGAGCTGGGTCAAGGGGAGGAACACCTTGGGAGAAAAGCTGACGCGCGTCCCCTTGCCTCGATTCCGCAGGAGGCTGGCAGTCCGACAAAGATCATCCAGTTGCTCGCGGGAACAGCAGATCAGCCGGTAGGCTTCCTGCCGTGAGATGACGCCCCCATCCAGGCTTCGCTCTACGAGACGTTCAACCTGTTCCGGAGTCGTACCTGCCGCCATCGCTTTCTCCTCGTGCCCCGTGAAACCCTTGGGAAAGTCCCTTTAAGTATAGAATGAAACGGGGCGTGGGCGGAGCGGGAAGATCAAGAGGGCGTCGATGGGCCCTGGTGACAGACCGGCAGGCACGTGACGCACGCGGCCTCTTCGACGCCTCCTTTGGCGGGGAATGTTGGTCAACGGGGGGTGACCCGGTTGAACGATGAAGAAGCGCAAGCGACGTCGCAAGGAGAGGATACTCAAAGACCGGCGCGTAGCGGATCTGCGGCGCGCGGGGCGATTCCGGGCTTTTGGGAAGTTCTGGAAGGACGGCGAACCGTGCGCTTCTACGCTGAGGAGCCTGTTCCAGACGAGGCGCTGGAGACGCTATTGCGGGCCGCTACCCTCGCTCCCTCAGCGCACAACGCTCAACCCTGGAGAGTTGTCGTGCTCCAGAACGTTGACGTGAGGCGTCAGTTGACCGAAGCGATGGCCACGCGCTGGGAACAGGATATGCGCCGCAGCGCGATTGGCGAGCGCGTCATCAAGGCCGAGCTGGAATTCTCGCTCCGCCGGTTTACCTCGGCTCCTGTGCTCCTGCTGGTGTGCCTCACCATGGAGGAGATGGATCGCTATCCTGACCCTGGCCGGCGGCGGGCCGAGCAGACGATGGGCATCCAAAGCGTGGCCGCCGCGATTCAGAACCTCCTCCTGGCGGCGGAAGCCCTGGGCATCGGCGCCTGCTGGTGCTGCGCTCCGCTTTTCTGTCAGGGTCTGGTCCGGCGGATCCTCGGCCTGCCCCGGTCGTGGGAGCCCCAGGCCTTGATCACCCTGGGCTTTCCCCGCCATCACCCGCCGCGACCTCCCCGCAAATCGATGGAAGACGTGGTGCGGGTCTTATGATCGTCCTGCTCTCGGGAGGAGTCGGAGGGGCCAAGCTGGCCGAGGGATTGGCTGCGGTGCTGCCGGCCAGCCACCTGGCGATCGTCGGCAACACCGGCGACGACCTGGAGTGGTACGGCGTGCGCGTGTGTCCCGACCTCGACATCGTGATGTACACGCTGGCCGGGATCGTGAACCGGGAAACAGGTTGGGGCATTGCGGACGATACCTTTCACGCCCTGGAGATGCTTGGGCGGTACGCTCAGGAGACGTGGTTCAGACTGGGCGATCGCGACCTAGCGACCGCAGTTCTGCGAACACTGAGGCTGAGCCAGGGCCTCTCCCTGACCGAAGTCACGGAACGCCTGTGCCGGGAACTGGGCGTCCGGACCCGACTGATCCCGATGAGTGACGATCCGGTTCGAACCATGGTCCGGACGCCCGCGGGCGAATTGGACTTCCAGAACTACTTCGTGGCGCGAGGTGCGCAGGATCAGGTCGTGGGGGTTCGGTATGCAGGTGTGGAGAAAGCCGTGCCCTCGCCCCTTGCGTTAACGTTCCTGGAGGCGGCGGAGGCGATCATCATCGCCCCCTCCAATCCTTTTCTCAGCATAGGTCCGATTCTGGCGCTCCCAGGAATGCGCGCGGCCATCCAGCGGAGGCACGGTGTGACGCTGGCAGTCAGTCCGTTGGTGGCGGGTCAGGCTCTCAAGGGGCCTGCTGCTAGTATGATGCAGAGCCTGGGCTATCGGCCGGATGCCGTCGGGGTCGCCGGATTGTACCACGATCTGCTGGATGTGTTTGTCATCGACGCCGTTGACGCCCCCCTCGCGTCGGAAATCGAGCGGCTCGGAATGGCCGTGGCGGTCCGGCAGACGGTGATGACGGACCTGGAGAGCAAGCGCATGCTTGCAGCCGAGATCCTGCAGATCGTCAGAGGAGTGAGGAAGTGAGGGTTTGGCCGAGAGCAACCCGTGCGAGGATCATTACGCGGCTGGACGGCTGAAGACACATGCCGGTGCCTGTTGTGATTCCGGTCAAGCCACTGGCTGAGGCAAAGATGCGGCTCTCGCCAGTGCTCGACCGTCAGGGCCGTGCCACCCTGGCCGCCTGGATGCTTGACCGGACGCTTGCCGCAGTTGCCGCGGCCCGGATAGGACCCATACGCATCGTGGGCGGCGATCCTCAGGTAGTCCGCATCGCGCAGACGCACGGCGCCCTGACACTCCCGGAGTTGGGTCAGGGGCTCAACGATAGCCTTGCCCGGGCCCTTGAGCTGGTCCGTGGCGTGGACCGCGAAGCTTGCATCGTACTGGCTGCGGATCTTCCACGTCTTACGTCCGAAGATATCAGGCAGCTCTGGCTCGCATCCGAAGGCGGCCGGAGAGGCGTCTTGGCACCATCTTATGATGACGGAACGAACGCCCTCGTCGTTCCTGCTGGATGCGTATTCCATCCCTCGTTTGGCGGCGATAGCCGGCACTCACATCGGAAATTCTTTGAGAAACAGGGATGCGCGGTGCGAGAGATCAAGACTCACGGCCTGCTAAATGACGTAGACCGACCCGGCGACTTGGTTGATCTGATGAAGAACCTCCCGCCCGGCGATGCGCGAAACCTAGCCCAATTGCTGCAATTGAAGCGCCTGAGGTCGGTCAGATAGCCAAAATGGAAGGCCAGGGTGCCTCAGGAGAGTTTCTGCCTCAGACGTTCTCAGTTCCTCCAGTACGCTCCTTGACACCCGCGCCGCATGGCCGCATGCTGGTAAAGAGTAATCAAACGGGAAAACTGGAGTATGAGTCCCGTCAAGTGTGTAAATGATCTCGCGTTGGTGCTCATCGGCTGATAGGCCTCTCCTCAGCTGACGGCGACCAGCGCCGGCGGCGCCGTGGTGTCCACCTCGCCGGTGAGTTTGGTCAGGGACTCCATGCTGAGATAGCGACGAGTCACCTGCCACTCCTCGTGTTGCTCGGCCAAGACGGCCCCGACCAGCCGAATGACCGCGGGCGTGTTCGGGAAGATGCCCACCACGTCGGTGCGCCGCTTCACCTCCTTGATGAGCCGCTCGAGCGGATTGTTCGACCAGATCTTGGTCCAGTGCCCGGGTGGGAACGCTAGGTAGGCCAAGACGTCGGCCTCGGCCGCGTCGAGCAGCGCCGCCAGTCGGGGAAAGCGCGCCTGGAAGGTGTCTATCACGCGCCGCCACTGCTCGCGCGCGCTGGCCTCGTCCGGCTGGACGAAGAGTCCACGGGCCGGGAGAGCGCGTTCCAAGGGGACTTCGAGAAAGCGGAGGTTCGCATTCAGAGTCCGGGAAGCTGGACACACCGGTTCGGAAATCCGTACTTGTACTGCCCGCAATTCCGGACACTTCACCCCTGCCCAACATGGCCGTGTGACTTCGTCAGTTGGCAGTCAGGCCTGGCCTCCCCTCGGGCCCTTCTGCGTCTCGGCCAGGTAGTTCTCCAGGATCTCAGCCACCGTCGCCGTCATGGACTTGTGCTTCTCCCGTGCCAGCTCCTCCAGTTGCTCTGCCATCTGGGGCGTGAGGCGAATCGTCAACAGCACCGTCGGGATGCTGCTCGAGGTACTCGAGGTGGAGGAGCTCAAGCGTTACGCCGGACTTGCGTCGCTCCGTGTGGATGTACGCGCAGTCCGGCAGGGGTCGGTCGGCCTCTGGCACCCGCCGCAGCCCGTAGAGGCGTGCCTCGAGGGCATCATCGGCAAGCGCCTGGATCTGGGGCCAGTCGAGCCCGGCCGCTTCCGCCCGGTGCACCGTACCGGTGATGGTGCCAAGCCCGACCCGCAAGCTGCGGGCAACCTCCCGATGAGACCGCCCCAAGAGCCACTTCTGCCTGAGAATTTCCCGTGTGTGCCGCATGGACAGTCGCTCGGTCGCTATCCTCCCCTCCTCTGGGGTGGACAGCAGTCCCGACCATCCAGCGCCGCAGCGTGCGGGCTATCCCCTTGTGCCAGGGTACCCGATCGCCCCGTTCACGATCGACCGATCTAGGCGTTCACGATCCTCCGATCTTCGTGTTCACGATGGGCCGATCCAAGCGTTCACGACCGACCGTTACGCGCAGCGGGAGCGCGCCGGGATCACGACGGGCTGATCCGCGTCTCGGTGGGGCTGGAGGACGTGGAGGATCTGATCGCGGACTTCGCGCAGGCGCTGGGGACGTAGTACGGCGCAGCACCAGGGGCTGACGGCGGGCCGCCATCCGTCCC
>JASEHJ010000143.1 GCA_030018905.1 bacterium
TCCAGGTGTACGTGCCGTAGCCGCCGGGATGGGCCGCCTGGGTCAGGCGGTTCAGTGCGTCGTAGGTGAAGATCGTCGTGCCGCTCGGATCGGCCTGGCTGATGCGGTTCCCGTTCTGATCATACCCATAGGCGACACTCTGGAACGTCGCCCCGCCCGGGGCCTTGTCGGTGATCGCCTGCAGCCAGTGGTTGTTGAGATACGCGTAGTCGGTGCTCGTACCGTTCGGGTGGGTCAGGCGAGTGCGGTTGCCAGCAGCATCATAGGCGAAGGTCCAGGTCAGGGTGCCCTGGGCCATCTGGCTCAGCCGGTTGGCGCCATCGTAGATGTAGGTGGTGGTGATACCTCCGGGGTTGGTCAGAGTGATCCGGTTGCCGGCCCGGTCGTAGGTAGCCTGCAGGGCCCGGCCGTCCGGGTACGCCACCCGGGTCTGGCGGTCGAGGCTGTCGTACTGGTAGGTGGTCGTGCCGGTGGGGTCGGCCATGGTCAGGCGGTTCCCGGTCGCGTCGTAGGTGTACGAGATGGTCTGACCGCCAGCGATGACACTGGTGAGTCGGTTGGCTGAGTCGTAGGCGTACTGGTGGATCTGCCCTTTGCGGTCGGTCATCCGGGTACGGTTGCCCGATGCGTCATACTGGTAGGTCGTGGGTTGATTGAGGGCATCTCTAACCTGGGCCAGGCGGTTGGCAGCGTCATAGACGAAGTTCGTCTCGTGCCCCCGGGCGTTGATGATCTTGGTGAGATTGCTGACCAAGTCGTACTGATACTGGGTCTGACCATTGAGCGGGTCGGTGATCCGCGTGAGCCGGTCCCGGTTGTCGTAGAGGAAGGTGGTCTGCTGGCTCTTGGCGTCCCAGGTGTGGGTGCGGTTTCCGTTCTCATCGTACTGGTGGCGGATGAAGTACCCCAACGGATCGGTAGCCCGTGTGACCAGTCGCCGGGTGTCGTACTCCGTGGTCCAGAGGCGCCCGCCTCCGTCGGTCCTGATGACCTGGTTGTCGAGGGCGTCGTAGGTAAGGCTCGTGGTGCCGCCTGCAGGTGGGATGGTCTGCCGCACCTGGCGGCGGGATGACCGGAGGCTAGTGCAGCCGTTCCGGCTCGGGGGTGCTGGTCCGCGCGGGTGAAGTCGTTCGTTCCGCCTCCTGTGCCCCGCCGGGAGTCCCAATCCCGATGGGGGGACCGGTCACGCCGAGTGCCCGGAGGAGCACCAGTCCGGGAGACAGCTTCGGCAGATCAAGAACCCAGATACCAACCAGCCGGCCGCGGAGCGTGTCCGGCCCCTCCCGCATGAGATCGCCAACCTCAAAGAGGACCTGCGCGGCCACCCTGACGGCCACACTCGCCCCCGGCGTTGCCAGGCGGATGTGCACCGTGGACCGTTCCGGATTGGTTCTCACGGTCACGACCGTTGCCCGCCGCCCTGTCGCCAGGATCCGGGCTGTCCCGGCAATGGTCGCTTCGGGAGGGCTCAGGTTTGCGGACTCCTGCCAGGATTCCGCGGCCTGGCGGAGCTCCAACAGGATGGGCTCCCGGGACGGTGTGAGATCGAACACGAGGGCGCGGCCTAGCGTCAGCCGCGGCCACCGGTCGGAATGAGGGGGATCAGGGTAGAGGAAGTCCACGAACAGGTACGCCCCCTCTTCCAACACCACGCGTGAGGCAGGTGGCGTGGCCTCCGTATCAACCAGAACCGCAATCGGTCGTGGAGTTGTGGCAAGCCTCGCCGCGCCCATCTCAGTCCAGGTGGGCCGGCCGCACTTCGTAGCCGGTGATCTTGTGTTGCCGCAGGAGTCGGTACAGGCGCTGGCTGATGAGCAGATCCGGGAACTGGGGCGCTGGCTGCGAGGGCGATAGCGGCGCGCCGAACATGACATCGGTGCGCATCAGATCCCACCCCCGATAGCTGGTCCGCGCGAAGTGCATCTCGCTCCAGGGGCCCGGGTTCCACCGGTAGATCTTCGTCCAGGGATCTGGCTGCTCGATCCCCTTGTCCTGCGCGTCGGACTCCCGGCCGCAGGAGGGGCAGTGTCTTGTCCAAACGTGACGGGGCGCAAGCAGGGGACCGAGCACGTTGTGCACGAGTAGCTGGAAGTATGATCGCTTCACAGGGCGCGAAGGACGGGCGTGTTCGACGGGCCTGAACTCAACACCCTCCACTCCGGCGTCTTCGAGCAGCAGCCGCAGCCGCTCTGAGACCAGTCTCTCCTGAAAGTTCACCGTGGAGACCAGGTCCTTGGTGGCCTTCGACAGATCCGCAACGACGTTTCGGAGTTGCTGGTGAATCTTGAACACCCCGCAGGTCTCGCACGCTGTACCGTCGTACACCTGGGCGTAGGTGTTTCCCCCCAATCCGGCATCGCTAGCCAAGAGTTTCAGGATCTCAAACTGCCCCAGTTCCCTCTGAGTGTAGACGGCTTCCAGTTGCTCGCTCCACTTGAGCCACATCGGAGAGACGTCCTTCGCTCTCGCGAGGAAGAACCGACGGAGTTCTTCGTATTCCGGCCCCTCGTGATCCAGAACGATAACACCGAGTCCGTCTATCTTCGTCTTGTGGCGTGCGTTCCACTCGCACGCCAGAGCCTTTCCAAGCGCCCATGCCTCGTCATAGTCGCTTCCATCAAGGGTGTGATCAGGCCCAAAGGCGACCCGGCCGCGTACCTTCATGCTCTCTTCTCCGCTCAGAAACGATATCCGTGCCTACGAAGCTCTTCTAGAAAAGGCCGAAGAAGCTGGGTGCCGAATTCCTTGTCGAATCGCCTAGTGGCATCGGCCAGCTTGCTCAGGATCTCCTGCAGGCGTCCCTGCTCGATCATCTTCGTGAACTCCGCCGCATTCCGCCTGGCCAAGCCAGACCTATCCAAGAACCCATGGTACGCCAGGTGGATCGTGGCGTCCATGGCGGTCTTGATGCCCACAGCCGCGCCCCCAAGATACATCGGCCAATTATGATGCCGGTGCGTACCTCCTGAGGCGGCGCCCGGGGTGGCGGATATCGTCCCGGCCAGGAATACGGCCAACCCAAGGTTGATCTGCAGGCCCGCCGCTGACATCGCATCGATAATCGCGTTGATCTTATCCCAGTGCTCCTTCAAGTTCTTGGCTGCGTCCTCTCCCGCAGCGATCCATCCCGCAACTAGGTCGCCGATCGGCGAGAGGCCGGTAGCATCGGTCAGATTCACGGGGTTGTTGAAGGCGTAGGCGTAGAAGTTCAGCGTCGCCGGCTCGAAGTGCTTGTCCTGCACCGGATCCTCACTCAACCACCGCCCAATCGTCGGATCATAGAACCGCGCCCCCATGTGGTAGAAGCCGGTCGCCTGATCCAGTTCCGCCCCCGTGAACCGGTACCGTCCCTGATCGGAGCCCGTCGCCGCCCGCTGATTCCCCCAGGCGTCGTAGAGCAGGGTGGACGTGGCCGCGCCCGACTCGTTCGTGAGGGCCGTGGTGCTGCCCAATCCATCGAAGTGATAGTACCGCCTGGCCCCACTGGCCTCGCGCCGGGAGAGCAGGTTCCCGAAGATGTCCCGGTCGAGCTGGGCGGTCATGACCCCGGCCCCATCAGTCTCCCAGATCGGCTTGATCCCGTCGTAGTAGTAGTTGCGGGTGCCGTCCGGCCCCACGCGGCGGGTCTTCAGCCCGTCCCCGTTATAGGTGTGGGTGACGGTGCCTCCTGACCCCGTGGCCTGGGTCATTCGATTGAAGACATCCCAGGCAAAGGTCTGGCCGGTGGAAATGCTGAGCAGGTTCCCGTTGGCATCATAGGCGTACGTGGTGCTCCCGGCCGTCAGTAGGCGACTGTTATGGTCGTACGCGTAGTTTGTGGTGCCGCCTGGAGCGGTCTGCTGGGTCCGGTTGCCCACCGCGTCGTAGGTCCAGGTGAAGGTGCCGTACCCACCGGGATGGGCTGCTTGGATCAGCCGGTTCAGGGCATCGTAAGCGAAGGTGGTGGTTCCGCTGCTGTCGGCCTGGGTCAGGCGGTTCCCGTTCGGGTCGTGGGTGTAGCCGGTGCTCTGGAAGGTTGCCCCGCCCGGAGCCTTGTCCGTGATAGAGAGCAGCCAGTGGTTGTTGAGGTACGCGTAGTCGGTGCTGGTGCTGTTGGGGTGGGTCAGCCGGGTCCGGTTCCCGGCATTGTCGTATGCAAAGGTCCAGGAGAGGGCGCCCCGGGTCATCTGGCTCAGCCGGTTGGCGGCGTCGTAGGTGGCGATGGTGGTAATCCCGCCAGGGTTGGTCAGGATAGTCCGATTGTCAGCCCGGTCGTAGGTGGCCTGGATGGTTCGACCGTCGGGGTAGGTCGTCCGGGTCTGGCGATCGAGGGAGTCGTAGAGGAAACTGCTGGTGCCGGTGGGGTCTATGAGCGTCAGCCGGTTCCCGTTGGCATCGTAGGTGTAGGCGATCGTCTGGCCACCGGCCGTGACGCTCGTGAGGCGGTTGGCCTAATCGTAGGCGTACTGGTGGACCTGGCTCTTCCGGTCAGTCATCCGGGTGCGGTTGCTCGCGGCGTCGTACTGATAGGTGGTGGCCTGGTCCAGGGCATCGCGCACCTGGGTCAGGCGGTTGTTCAGGTCACTGGCCGTCCCGTCTGGACCAGTCTGCTGGGCGCGGTTGCTGATCCTGCTTCAGTCCCGACTTCCAACCATTACCGTTAGCGTGAGTGTGTCTATGACCTGTTTGGCTCCTTCCCGCAGGGCGGTCTTCGCCGCTTCCTGCCTGTCCGTCGCATAGTAGTCGCAGGCCGGGGAGACCTCTTTGTGAACAACTCCCCCGGCCTCGCGAATGGCGTCGGGAGCCCCGAGCCGCCGCGCATGACTGCGCAGGCTCGCATCATCCAGGACGAAGACCTTGCCACGGACAGGCAGCGCCCAGACCTCGCGCATCGTCTGCTTCAAGAGGGCGCGCCCATCCTTGCCGAGCACCTCGTCCTGCCCCCCGAGCCAGAGTTCCGCGATGGGAACGTGTTTCGTTTCCCAGATCGACGCATCCATGGGCAGCGCTTGGATGAGCACCTCACGCGCCAGTCGGCCAAGGCTCTCCACGTCGAGGAAGAAAGTGAATTCGTCCGGCATGTACACGATCGGATCAGACGCATAGTCGATCGTCTCATCCTCGGTTGTGGAAAAGTTGAACAAAGTGACCACTTCTTTGGGCAACTCCTTGAGCCGTGTTTCAACGTCTGCAGTAGTCTCCTGCCCTAGACGCCCCTTCACAAAGAGCGTGTCATCCGTTCCCTCGACGATCCGCAACAGCGGTCGAGTGTAGTACACGCGCATAACGCCTCACCCCTCCGTTGGCCCGGCCAGCCGCACAGTCACGGACCGGTCGGCTGGAACAAGGGCGATTGTGAGCCGGCCGCGGCGGCCGCAAGGAGCAGCGCCAGGACCATGGCCACGATATCCGGGGCGACCCCATAAACATTGACCAACGTGCTGATTGCATTGTTCGTGGGCGACAGTGAATGTCCTATCACGCCGGGGGCCGCCGCGTTGCTGGTGAGGACAACATTGAACATGCTGTTCCACGGCACGATCTGCCCCTGAGGATTCCATGACCCGCCAGCCTGTGCGCTCATTCCGCTTGCCCGGAGCGCGCTCATGTACCCCTCGACTTGCTTAATTGCCCCCCTAAGCTTGCCTGGGTTGCCGAAGACGCCCGCAGGCTTGAGTTCATAGACCTCCCAGACACCTGATGGCCCCGGCTTCATCATGTCCAAGCGCAGGCCGAAGCCTTGAATTCGGTATTCCGTGAATGAACCGGGGAACGTTGCCATGAACCAGTCGCCCACGGCCCTGTGCACTGCGTTTCCGAGGACCAGGTGCCACGGCACAGGAACGCGGCCATCAGGGTCAACAAGCCCTGTAGGGGCGCTCCAGGCGTACGTGTAGAAGTTGAGGGCCGCGGGATTGAAGTACTGATCCTGGACCGGATCC
>JASEHJ010000144.1 GCA_030018905.1 bacterium
ATTGGACCCGTTTCCGCAAGCTCTTGGGCTGGGACCGGTACGACTCATCCCAGGCTCTGGTGGCGATCAACGACCTCTACCGCAACGAGCTCAGGCTCATGATGAACCTGTTCCTGCCCTCGGTGAAGCTCGCCCGGAAAGTCCGCGTCGGCTCCCGCCTCAAGCGGGTGTATGACCGCCCCCAGACCCCCCTGGATCGCCTCCTGACCACCGGCACCGGCGACCCCACGAAGGTCGCCGCCTACCAGCAGCTCCGCACGCGCCTGGATCCCTTCGTCCTCGCGGAGGCCATCGAGCGCAAACTCCAGCGCATCTACCGCCTCGCGAACCACCGCCAGAGCCCGCGGCCCACTCCCACCTCGACATCCGCTCAACGAGGAGCGCAGCCCACCGTCAGCCGCAGCGTCAACACCCCTGACTACCACCTTGCTCCGGTAACATCTCTGATGGCGCGATGATTCCCTCTCGGGTAACACTTACTCATGACTCGACAGGAACCTGCTATCATAACGTTTGCCCAATGCATCCCACGGTCATCTATCTCATCCGCCACGCCGAGACCACCTGGAACGCCGAAGGGCGCCTGCAGGGGACCCTGGACGCGCCGCTGAGCGAGCGCGGGCAGGGGCAGGTGCGGCGGCTGGTCGAGGCGCTGAGCGCGGTCCCGCTTGCCGCGGTGTATTCCAGCCCGCTCGGCCGGGCCTGCGCGACGGCCGCTCCGATAGCCGCCGCGCACGGGGTACCGCTGCGCGCCGTTTCGGGGCTGCGCGAGATGGACCAGGGGGAGTGGGAGGGCCGCCTGATCTCAGAGGTCAGGGACGCGGACGGCAGGCCACTCCAAGCCAGGGTGGACTCCCCTGCCGAGTCATGCCTCCCCGGCGGCGAGACGATGGAGGAAGTGGCGGCGCGCGCCGTCGCCGCGCTGCACCTGCTGGCCGAGCGGCATCCGGGAGAGGCCATCGCGGTGGTTGCCCACGGAGGTGTGAATAAGACGCTTCTCTTGTCTTGCCTGGGCGCGCCGCTAGGGCATCACACCCGGATCGCACAGGGCGGCGCGTGCATCAACATCATCGAATTGGGCGGTCCGCTACCCCGCGTGACGGCGCTGAACAGCACGGTGCACCTGGACGCCGAGCGACTGTGCGGCGGGCGCCTATCCGGCGGGCCGTAGCCCGGCAGCCCCCTGCTCGCCCTCGGGAAATCGGCTGAACACCGCGATCCCTGCGACCACGCAGGCCGCAGCCAGCAGCGGCGCCAACCGGAGCCCCAGAGCGTATCCGAAGACCTCCAACACGACGCCCAGCGCGGCGGCCGCGACGCTGGTTGCGCCGTTGAGGATGAGACCCTGGAACGCGAAGAACATCCCCTCCAGGCGCTGCCCGCGCTCGCGGGCCACCTCCTGTGCGATGTCGGCCAGGATCGCGTTGGGCAGCACGAACAACGCGGCCAGCGGCAATCCGGCCAGCGCGGCCACCAGGTAGCCCTGGGCCGCCGCGCCGAGCGGCACCGGCCACAGGCCGACCGATGCCAGCAGGGGTAGGATCACGCCGGATGCGGCCATGGCCAGCAGCAACGCCCGCGGCTTGCCCAGCCGGCCGGCCAGGGCGGCGACCGCGGGCAGCCCGAGCAGCGTTGCGGCCACGCTCGCGCCCAGCACGCTGCCGACCGCCGCCCGGGGCAGGCCCATCAGGACCGTCACCATCAGGGCCATCGAGAGGTTCACCATCGAGAGCCCGAGCCACAGCAGCGCAAACCCCACGATGAAGACCCGGAACGCCCGCTGGCCGAAGACCATGCGCAGCGCCGGCCAGAAGTCGACCGGGGTGTCGGCGATCGGCCGCTCGCGTACTGCGACCCCTGCCACCAGCAGCGGGATTAGGCCCAGCGGTGCCAGCACCAGCCCCATGACTGGATAGCCGGCCCAGGCAGCGAGCGCCGACGAAGCGAGGAACGCCGACGCGGTGCCGGTCAAACTAAACGCGCTCTGCCAGGCCGAGGTGACGACGCGATCCCTTCCAGGCCGGGTGACCTCGGGCAGCAGCGCCATGTAGGGGTTGAGCACGACCGTCAGCACGAAGAAGAAGACACCCAGCACCGCGGCCAGGAAGAAGAAGTTCGCCGCCGAGACCACCTCGTGAGGAGGCCGCCACAGCAGCGCGAACGAGACCGCCAGCAGCGGCGCGCCAACCAGGATGAACGGCCTCCGGCGGCCGATCTGCCAGCGCAGCCGGTCGCTCCAGTGGGCCACCAGCGGATCGGCCAGCGCGTCCACGGCACGCCCAATGCCCATGGCCAGGCCCAGAAGCGCCGGCGCCACCCGCTGGGGTAGGCCCTGATCCGGCGGCGGAGCGTAGAAATAGAAGACCCAGAGGAGGACGGTCTGCTGGAGCAGACTGGAACCGAAAGGGCCGAGGCTGTAGAGGATGCGCCGGGCGGGAGTGAGCACGCACGATGCTTCCACACAGGCTCCGGCGTATCCCTTGTTCGTGCTTCGGTTTCTGACCGGGCGCCATGGCGGCGTGCGCAGGCGGGGAATGTGAAGGAATGATAGGCTGACCCGCGAATGCGGGCTGGCAGGAGCGGTCGTCGGCAGCCAAAGGACCCGGAGAGGAGTAGGCTGCCCTGCTTGCAGTGTTGGCGGGATTAGACAGTTCCGTCTACTTCAAGTTCAGAGGTCTGGACATCCTACCTGTAGGTCCAGGTCAAGTCTGTGTAAAATAATAGTTGCATTCTCGGGCTGGATGTGGTAGAGTTGGAATATGGTCCAGGCCCGCTCGGAGGCCACCACCCCGGCCCTGTTCGAGTTCCCCCCTCCCCCCGGCATCCCCATCGGCAGGCGACTCACCCTTCTGACCCAGGAGGGGATGCGGGCGGTGTTTCTTGGTCCGGTCCCGATCAACGTCTACGACGCGTCGGACCGGGCGGCGGAGGCGGCGTGCATGGCCATGCTGGTCCGCGCGGGGCTGGCCCGCCGGGTGGACGTAGCGGAGGGGTTCGGGGTGCACCGCAACACCGTGGGGCGGCTGGCCTCCCGGCTCGCGGAGGGCGGCCTGGGGGCGGTGGTGCCCGCCAAGCGCGGGCCGAAGGGGCCCTCGAAGGCGTCCGCGGAGGTGCGTGCGGTGGTGGCGGCGTCCGGGGGCGTGTCGTCCAAGCGGGTGGCCGAGATCGTCTTGGAGAGGACAGGGGTGCGGATCTCCGCGGCGCATGTGCGTCGGCTCCGCCAAAGCCTCCCGTCCCCCCAGCAGGCGCTTGACGTTGAGGAGACGTCGGCGCTCACGCCGCCGTCGGCCACCACAGCGCCCGATGTTCCTGCCGTTGCGGCCACCCGATCCCCGCAGGTGCCTGCCGCCGCATCCGGCGAGGATACCCTCCGTCACGACACCTCCGACGACACGCTCCGCGCTGAGGCGCCCGACGAGGACGCGCTCCACGCAGCGGCGCCCGACGAGGACGGCGCGTCTGTGTTCGACCCGCCGGCTGCGGTGCCTTCCTGCGTTCGTGGCCGATACATGGGGGTGGCGCTGTACTTTCCAGCGCTGGCCGTGCTCGGTCTGCTCGATGCGGCCCGCCGCCTGTTCCGTCTGCCCCACTCGGAGCGGTTCGGGGTGCGGGCCGTCTTCCTGACGCTGTTCTTCCTGACCCTACTTCACAAGCCGACGGTGGAGTCGGCCAAGCATCTGGTCCGCCGCTCGTTCGGGGCGCTGGTGGGCACGGGCCGTGCGCCGTGCGTGAAGACCCTGCGCCGCAAGCTCGCCGAGCTCGCGGTCCAGTCCAAGGCCGCTGAGCTGGGGCGGCTCCTTGCCCGCCGCTGGGTGGACGCCGGGCTCGTGGCCACCGCCTACCTGTACGTGGACGGCCACGTGAAGGCCTATGCGGGCAAACAGAAGGTCCAGGAGGTGTGGAACTCGCAGCGGCGCATGCCCCTGCCCGGCGTGCTCACCTACTTCGTCGGCGACGGCTCAGGCCGCCCCCTGCTCTTCGTCACCGACGAGGTCCACCCGTCGCTTGCAAAGTCGATGCGCCGGATCGTGCAGGCCATCCGCGAGGTGCTGGGCGAGCGGGGGTTCACGGTGGTCTTCGACCGGGGCGGCTATAACGGAAGGCTGTTTGTCTGGCTCCACGAGCAGGGGATCGGGTTCATCACCTACCAGCGGGGCTCCCCGAACCTGCCCGCCGATCGGTTCTCACGCCACGAGACCCGATTCGAGGGCAAACGGGTGCGCTTCAAGATCGCCGAAGACCAGGTGAAGGTGGGGCGCTCGGGGCCGTGGCGGCGGATCGTGGTCCGCACCAAGACCGGCCACCAGACGCCCATCTTGACCGGCCTCCCCGAAGAGCAGGGGGGTCCGGCACGGATCGCCTGTCTGATGTTCGCCCGCTGGCGGCAGGAGAACTTCTTCCGCTACATGGCAGAGCACCACGGGCTGGACCAGCTCTGTAGCTACGCCACCGAGCCTGCCCCCGACCAGCTCGTCCCCAACCCCGAGCGCAAACGGCTCCAACGCGAGCTCGGAGCCAAACGCAAGCAGGCCGCCGAGCTGCGTGCCCGGATCGGCGACGCGCTCGTCTCCGAGCCGAAGACGGGACGCAGCGCCCATGGCCTGAAGATCGCCCAAGGCGGAACTGTGAAGACGCTGCGAATCCTCGAGCAGGAGATCGCCCAGCTCGAGGCGCGACACAAGGCCTGCCCCACCCACGTCCCCTTGTCCGCATCAGGGCAAGCCCGGAAGGTGTTCCGGCTCGAGCAGAAGACCATCGTCGACCGGATCAAGGTCTGCGCCTACAACACCGAGGAGTGGCTCCTCGACCTCCTGGGCCGCCACTACCCGAACACCCACGACATCCGCGATCTGCTGCGGTCGTTCGCCGACCTGCCAGGCGAGATGCGATCCACACCCGAGGGGCTCGTCGTCACTCTCGACCCCCCCGACACACCCCAACACCGCAACGCCCTGCGAGGACTGTGCCAAGAACTCAACACCATCGGCGCCACCTATCCCGGCACCCGGATCCCCGTCATCTACCAGGTGGGCGTGCACCATTCACAGGCCGCTTCTTGACCCCCCATGTCCAGACCTCTGAAGTTAGCACCATCAGAACAGGACCAGGGCCGGGATTCAAGCTCCCAGAAGGGAGAGGTGGCGTTGCCCGACCTTCAAGCGCATACACGACTCGGAAGGCCAAGTACTGGCAAAGCGAATCGCGAGTCAGCTTGGTCTCGTGATGCCCGGCTTGCGCATTCCGTGGTCATTGTTCTCGCAATCGTCGTTGTCCTCTCGAGCGTTCTTATGGCCAATGTGCCCGCGACCATCCATAAAAAACCTGGTTCATCCGGTAAAACCGGGGAACGCATCCATGATTTTCAAGAAGAAGTACTCCTCATCCCGGTAGCCGAAGGCCATGCGCTTGAGCACTTTGATCTTGTTGATGATCCCCTCCAGCAGACTGGTGTGGAGGGGGTAGTGGCAGTGGGCGAGGATGCCATCCAGCTTGGCTTTCAGTCGCCGGGCAAAGACCTTCAGGGGCTCGATGCGACTGGAGATCGCCCGGCGGTACCACTCCTCGAAGAACCGCCGGGCCGCGCCGGGGTAGGTATACTCCCACAGGTGCTTCAGGTCATCCTTGAGGATGTAGACGGTGGCGAGACGCCGGTTGGCTGCCAGCAGCTCCCGCAGCGTCACCCGATCCTCGGGGCGGACGTTCTCACGGTTGCGCAAGAGCAGCCAGCGGGCGCCCTTGATCACCTTCCGGGCCTGGCGGTCCTGGCGCACGCGGTGGGCCTCATCCACCCGCACCCGGTCGATGACCTCGCGCCCATACTTC
>JASEHJ010000145.1 GCA_030018905.1 bacterium
TGATGCGCGCTCTGACTTCGGCCCGAACATCCTCGACGCTTCCAAACGGCAAGGTGCGCTGTGAGGACAAAGTCGAGTGGAACGTGATGCGGGCCCCATACTGGCGTTTGAGTGCCACGACATCCATGCATTCCGGCTGCAGAGGATCGACGATGTCGAAACCAAGCTCGATAAGGTCGGGAATCACCGCCTGCATGGCGCCGTCGCTGTGAAAGTAGTAGTACACGCCAGGACGGCGTGTTGTGGCAACAACCCGCGCGAGGCGCGGTTTGATCTCGGCCCGCCACCAAGCCGGGGAGATCATCATACCCTGACCGGTTGCGATGTCACCGGCCATCTGGATGATGTCGGCTCCGGCCTCGGCCATCCGGTTCACGTCCGCAATCTTGTGCTCGGTGATGCGATCAAGCAGCCGGCTGGTGAAAGCACGGTTGATGCGCGTGTCCACCAGGAACTGCTCGAATCCGCGCAGCTCCCACGCGTCGCGGAAGATGTTCCCGGTCTCAATCTGGATCATGTAGCGGTCCTTGAAGCGCCGGACCTGCCCGGCTAGATGGGCGTAGCGTTCGGGCAAATCAGGATTCGGGAACGTGTAGCCATCGGGGCTGTCTGCGCCCTCGAGGGGATGGTAGGTGAAGTTGAAATAGGTCGTGGTACTATCGACGACCCTGCGGATGCCGCGATCATCCTCGAACTCGCCGTTGGGTAACACCCGAGCCAGGTTCCGCGACCCGACGCCCACGCCGACCTCAACGGGAGCTGGTACCGCCGTGGAAGCGAATTCGCGAGATGGTTCGATGACGGCCTGGCGGAAATCAAAGCCGAGCATGTCCATAATTTGGTCATCGTCGTGCACGCCGAAGTGGGCGCGCAACTTCTTCCATACCTGCGAGCGGAAGACTCCGTCCGCTGGGGGGTGGTCGGGAGCGATGTGATTCAGCGTCATCCGTACCCGATCACGCGGGTTCATTGCCTGGCTCCCCCCTCAAATCCCCGCAACGCATGCCCCAGCCCCCAGGCCTCCTTGTGATCATGACGAGGGCGTCCGGCAGCCACAACGACGCCTCCGCGGACAACATTGTGTTCGAGCTCATCCGGAGGTAGCCGGGAAGAAGGCCCCCTCTCACTATCGGGTGTTCAAGGAAACCGGGTGCGGTGGAGCCCGATCCAATCGGCGCCTGCCCCATACGACCAGCAACAACACGAGGATGAGCACCGCCAGGGGCCACACCCATGCCAGGTCACCCGGACCGCCGCGCCCGGTGACGGCCTGCTCGCGCTGGATGCGGACAAGCCTGTAGGTCCCCAGTAGACCCTCCACTTCCCCGTCGGTGATCCTCTTCTCGTTCACCCCGAACAAGGGACCCGCAAAACCGCTGGCTATGATGACCCTGCGAAACAGTTCTATTCGATCCGGCCTTCCTGTGACATCCTCTGCCAACCCTGACCAACGGCCATCAGGCAGCCAGACTTCCACCCGAGGGTTGACCGTGATGTTGCGGTACCAGTCCGCGACCTGCCCAAAGCCGGCCGTGCAGTAGATGTCGCCGCCTACGTCAGCGAAGTTGAGGGGAGTCAGGCGGGTGAGGCCGGTCTTCCTGCCCGTGTGCTTGAGAACCATGACGTATCCGCCGTACCGGGTGCCGTTCCCATAGCTCCCGAGGCCCAGGCGCCACAGCAAAATCATGAAGCGATTGAAGGCCTTGAACCACCTACGGAGTCGTTGGGGAGGTATACGGGACAAGTCCATCGGGACTCACTTCCCCTGTAACCGCAACTCCGCGACCAGCTTCTCGGTCTCGCTCCGATCCGCCGAGAGGATGAAGCCGGAGCTGAGACGCACGGCTTCCTTCATCCAAACCAGTTTGACGATTGGCTTACCAACGGCCCACCGACCGGAGTGCCATCTGCCCACTTTGACCTCAACCACATCGTGCAGCGGAATGACTATGGGATTGGCTGTGAGGTAACGGAGAAAGAAGAGACTACCACCATCGACCCAGTATTCCCCGATGCCGCGGGCCAAGAACCCCTCCTTGGAGTAACGGCGCCACCATCTCTCATCAATCTCAGTTCCGAGATAGTGGCCGCGCTTCCTGTCGCCCGTATTCACAGGGGACCCCCGAACCAGTTCGCCGCGCACACCCGCCGCGCCTGCCCTCTTCCGGGGTTCTGTTGACAGGCAGAGAGGGATACACGACGAATCCTTCCTGTTGGACGCCACTTCTTCGGGGGGAAACACCGCTATGACTGACCTTCGGGAACTCCTGACCGCCATTGTCGAGGGGAATGCCGTCCGGGTGAAGGAACTCGTCCAGGTGGCGCTGGATGAGCACGTGCCCCCGGAGGATCTGGTGAGCCGCTGGATGATTCCGGCGATGACGGAGGTGGGGGCGCGATTCGAGCGTCAAGAGTACTTCGTGCCGGAGATGCTGGTCTCCGCACGGGCGATGCAGGCGGGCCTGGCGCTCCTCAAACCGCTCCTGGCCCAGCGGGCCGTCAGACCGGTCGCTACCGTGGTCATCGGGACCGTCCGGGGCGACCTGCACGATGTCGGGAAGAACCTGGTTGCGATGATGCTGGAAGGGGCAGGGTTCCAGGTGGTGGACCTGGGGGTGGACGTTCCCGCCGCGCGTTTCGTCCAGGCGGTGCACGAGCACCAGGCGGAGATTCTCGGGGTCTCGTCCCTGCTGACGACCACAATGCCCCAGATGGAGACAGTGATCCGCGCTCTGGCAGAGGCAGGGCTACGGGAGCGCGTGAAGGTCCTGGTGGGCGGAGCCCCGGTCACGGACCGGTTCGCGGCGGGGATCGGCGCCGACGGGTACGGTGAGAGCGCGACCGCCGCCGTGAGGGTTGCCAGGAGCGTCCTGGGGCTACCCGAGGGTCCATGAACTCCCGCGAGCGCCTGCTCACCGCGCTCGATCACCGCGAACCCGACCGCGTGCCGTCTGATCTCGGCAGCACGCAGGTCACCGGCATTCACGTCCTCGCCTACCAGAGTCTGCGCCGGCACATCGGCCTCCCGCCCGTGGAGCCGCGGATGTGCGACTCGATCCAGCAGCTTGCGTTGCCCGACGAGGACCTGATCGAGCGCTTCGGTGTTGATGTGCGAGGATTGTTCCCGCTCAACAGCCACAACTGGCACGTCGTCAATGCGGGTGTGGGCGACGCCTGGGAGTACACCGATGAGTGGGGCATCACGCATCGGCGCCTCAAGCCCGATGGCCTGTACTACTCCATCGTGCGCTCTCCGCTGGATGGGGCGGCCCTCACCCTCGACGACATTCGCACGCACGGATGGCCCAACACGGGCGATCCGCGGCGCATCGCAGGCCTGCACGAGCAGGCCACGGAGTACCGCGCACAGGGCAAGGCAGTGATGATCAAGGGCGTGCTGGCAGGGATTCTCGAAATGGCCCAGCGCGTGCGCGGCACGGAAAACTGCCTGGCGGATATGGCGGCCAACGAGGTGCTCGCTTGCGCGATTCTCGACAAGATGCTCGAACTCAAACTGGCCTTCTGGGAAATGGCCCTACCCCGCCTCGCCGCTGTGATCGACGTGGTCTCGGAAGCAGACGATTACGGGACGCAAACGTCGCAGCTCATCTCTCCGCGCATGTTCCGCAGGCTCCTCAAGCCACGATTGAAGATCCTGTTCGACCGCATCAGGCAACTCGCCCCCAGGGCTCGGCTTTTCTTCCACTCGTGCGGCAACGTGCGCCCGCTCCTGCCGGACTTCATCGAACTGGGTGTAGACATCTTGAATCCGGTGCACATCCGCGCAAGCGGGATGGAGCCGGCTGTCCTGAAGCGCGACTTCGGCAAGGACATTGCTTTCTGGGGCGGGGGCGTAGACACGCAAGAGGTCCTGCCGTTCGGCACGCCCCAGCAGGTGAAGGATGACGTGAAACGCAACGTCGAGGCCCTCGCGCCCGGCGGCGGCTTTGTCTTCAGCACCGTGCACAACATCCAGGCCGACGTTCCGCCTCAGAATATCATCGCGATGTGGGAAGCGGTGCAGAAACTCGGGGGATACGCAACCGCTTGACATGATTTGCGAATAGTAGTTGAATAGTTTCAGAAAAAGAGTGGATCATTCAGCCGCGATGAGGAAAGCATGGGCGTGAACGTCAGGAGACCTCACCCGAACCTCTCCGACGTGGCACGCGACGCCGGTGTTTCCCAGTCCACGGTGTCCCGCGTGCTTAACAACAGCGCACCGGTGCGTGAAAGCGTCCGGGCGCGCGTTGTTGCTTCCCTCACCACCCTGGGTTATGAGCCACCTCCAGCGCGTCCGAACGCCTCTGCCCTGCAGGGCGCCGTCGTTCTCCTGGTCCCCGATATCCTGAACCCCTTCTTTGCTGAAATCGCCCGGGGCGTTCAAGACGAAGGAGGCATGGACGGCTCCATGACCGTCCTGGTTGATACGACCGAGGACCCGCAGCGAGAAGAACAGATCCTTCGCGCGCTGACCGGACAGGCAATCAGCGGTGCCATTATCTGCGGATCACGCCTCTCCTTCGAGCAACTGGTCTCTGTACGCAGCCGCCACAGGATGCCGATGGTCGTGCTGAATCGGTGCATCCGGCACCCTGGGATTCCCTGCGTGACCGTTGACTCCGAAAACGCTACTTACCGCGCGACGCGTCATCTCCTTGATCTGAATCACACCCGCATCGCCTACATATCCGGACCGAGCACCTCTGAGGCTTCGCAGGCGCGGCGGCGCGGAATTGAGACTGCTCTGGCTGAAGCAGCGCTCGCCCTGCGGCCCGAATTGTGCGTCAGCAGTCTGCCGAACGTGAGCGGAGGGTTTCTGGCGATGAGTTCATTGCTGGCGCAGGCACCGGTGGACCGCCCGACCGCCGTGATTGTCTACAACGACATCATGGCCTTCGGCGTCCTGCACGCCGTGCGGGCACACCGCCTGCGGGTGCCGGAGGATATCTCCGTCATCGGTTTCGACGATATCGCGATGGCGGCTCATGCAGACCCGCCCCTGACGACCGTTGCCCAACCCAAGTACCGCATGGGCCGCCTGGCGATGCAGCTCCTGCGCCGCGTGATCCAGGGACAGCCGCCTCCCGGCGAGGGCTACACGCTGATGGAAAGCCCTCTGACCGTTCGCGAATCCACAGGGCCCGCGCCCTCCGGCAACGCCTCCGGCAGCGGCGGCCCGCCGGCCAACGCATAGAGCGATGTCACCCTGGGAACGGTTCGTTGTGGTTGCGCGGGGCGGGCAGGCCGACCGGGTACCCGTCGCGTTGATTGTGGATAGCCCCTGGCTGCCCGGCTATGCCGGCATCGACACCCTGGACTACTTCCTCCGACCCGATGAATGGCTCCGCATCAACCTGGGGCTGCTCGACCGGTTTCCCGAAGTGGCCTGGATTCCAGGGTTCTGGATCGAGTACGGTATGGCAGTCGAACCGTCCGCGTTTGGCGCGTGCGTTGTCTGGCATCACGACCAGTCGCCGTCTATTGAACCCGTGAAGGGCGGTCTTGCCGTGCTCGCCGAGATGGACCCCCCTGATCCATGGCGACACGGCCTGATGCCATTGGTCCTGCAGCGCTACGCCGACGCGGAGCGTCGGTTGTTGCCGGAGGGCGTCAGGGTGCAGGTGGTGGCTGCACGCGGTCCGTTCGCCGTGGCGGCGTGGTTGCTCGGCGTGAGCGAGTTCCTGATCGCGCTCAAAGTGGAACCAGAGGCCAGCGGTCGTCTGCTCGATACCCTCACGGAGACGACCATCGCATGGCTGCGCGCGCAACTGGACGTGCTGCGCGCACCCGAAAGC
>JASEHJ010000146.1 GCA_030018905.1 bacterium
GGGGTCATCGGGCTTTCCGTCGGCCTCATCTCGGGCTACCTCGGCGGGCTGACCGACGTGATCCTGATGCGGCTGGTGGACGTGCAGCTCTCCTTCCCATTCATCCTTCTGGCGCTCGTCGTAAACGCCATCCTGGGCATCGGATTGCAGAACATCATCCTGACGCTGATCATCACCGGGTGGGTCGTCTATGCGCGCCTGGTCCGGGGCGAGGTGCTGGCGCTCAAGACCCTCGACTATGTGGAGGCGGCGCGGGCGTTGGGGGCGCAGCAGATGCGGATCGTCGTCCGCCACCTGCTGCCCAACCTCTGGACCCCGGTCATAATCCTCTCCTCGCTCCAGGTTGCGCAGTTCATCGTGGCCGAGGCGGCGATCAGCTTCCTCGGGTTCGGCGTGCAACCACCCATGGCGTCATGGGGCAACATGCTCAACGAAGGGAAGACGTACATCTACAATGCATGGTGGATGACCACGTTCCCGGGCGTGGCGCTGGTGCTGACCGCGCTGGGTGTGAACCTGGTGGGCGACTGGCTTCGGGATACGCTGGATCCCAGACTGGGTCCGTAGGATCACGCGAGAGAACCGCGAGAGAACAAAGGAGGCAATGCGATGCCGTTCGTACCGGCGGAGGTGTTTGCAGACCGACAGCGCAGGGTGCGCGAGTTTCTAGCCGAGCACGACTATAGGGCGTTGCTCGTCACCGACCCACACCACTTCTACATGCTCACCGGCTTCCACCTGGACGTGGAGCCGTGGGAGCGGCCGGTGGCCGCGGTAATCCCCTCTGAAGGCGGGCCGTTCTTGGTTATGAACGAGCTCTCCACGCATCACCTGCTGATGGCCCGCGAGCGCGGCAGCCTGCACGTCGCCGACTACGCTCTCTACGTCGAGCATCCGCGCGCCGCGAACCGAACCTACACGCGCGATCGCTGGCTCCAGTTGCTGGCCGCGAAGCTGCGGGAGTGGGGAGGGTTCAGGCGCGGCCGGCTGGCGGCGGACCGGATCTCGGCGTTCCGAGGCCTGCGGGCGCAACTCCACGGGCTGTCCGAGTTCGGCAGCGCCTCGCGGTTCCTGGTCGAGATGCGCCAGGTCAAGTACCCGCAGGAACTGGAGATCATGCGCCAGGCCGCGGCGTTGACGGATTGGGGGCAGGACCGGTACATGGAAACCGTCCGGCCGGGGGGGCTGGTGACGGAGCTCGATCTGGAGATCGCACGGCGCATGGCCGTCGAGGGCGCCGCGCGGTTTCCGCAGGACCGGCTGGAGGTGCGCGTCTGGTCGCTGTCCGGCGCGGCCTCGGCGTCGCCCCACGGCACCGGCGCCGACTGCGGGGCAAGGTTCGAGAAGGGTGACGGCGTGGTCAACATCATCATCGTGCGCCTCAGCGGCCTGGTGGTGGAGAACGAGCGGACCCTGTTCATGGGCGAGCCGCGCAGCGATCTCCAGCGGCGCGCCTACACCGCCGCCACCGAGGCCAACCTGGCCGCGCTCGAGAAGTTCGTCGCCGGCACCCTGGTTGCCGAGGCGGACGCCGCGGCCCAGCGCGTCATCGAGCAGCACGGATTCGGCGACCACATCATGCACCGGACCGGCCACGGGATGGGCATAGCCGGCCATGAGTTCCCCGAGGACATGGCGTTCAACTACCGGCCGATGGTGGAGAACGAGGTCTACTCGTGCGAGCCCGGGGTCTACATCTACGGAGTGGGCGGATTCCGGCAGGACGATACGGTGATCGTCGGCAAGACTGCGCCCGAGGTCATCACCCACCGCAGCAAGCGGCTGGAGGATCAGGTGGTTCAGGTCTAGGAGGGGAGACGATGCCGCGACAAGGCCCGTTTGACGTCGCCCTGAGCGTCCCGACAGAAGACATCGAGGTCGAGCTGCGCGGTTTCACCGCGGTTCCCTGGTCGGGGTTCCTCCTCAACCCACGGCGGCTGCGCGGGAGCGACTTCCTCATGCGCTGGTCTCAGGGACGGTGGAGCGAAGACCGCATCATAGAGGCCACAAGCGCCACTTCTGAGTCCTTCGCCCTGCCCTACGGCCCGAGCAGCACAGCTCCGAACGACGACGTTCGCGAGTTCGAGCTGTACTTCGAACGCCTGGAAATGGCCGGACTTGGAAGACTCAAGCGTCCGGACTTGCTCGTCTTCAGGGAAACGGATCGTGATGGCGTCGCCGATGCAGTGGATGCCCTCGGCGGCATCTCCGAACTGCCGTTCACGCCCGAAAACAACCCGCGAATCAGGGAGGTGCTCGGCCACGCGCTTCTGGGGGTCGAGTGCGAGAACAGCCTCTGGGTCGTGAAGAGAATGCCCGACTACGGTTCGGCGTTGACACCACAGCGCCGCCTGGGAGGAAAGCTGGGGCTCAAGAAAGCAGCCGTCCTTCCGACCATCATCCTCAAGGAAGAGGACCGTCATCCGCTGCGCGAGTGGCAGGCGGGGTCGAACATCCCCATCCACATCTGGCACATCTTCTTCGACATGGCATACGGAATCTCGCTCAACAGGGCCGAAGATCTCATCGGGGATGGGGCCATCGAGCCGACCGTGCAGATCTTCCAGGCACCGGGCGGCGCGACCACCAGGAAACTGATCTACAAGATCTACTACCAGCACGCGTACCTGCTGGGGGAGTCTGAACAGGAGCCCCGACCTGTGGCAGACTATGTCATGGACAGGAACGGTCACGTCTTGCCCTACGTGAGGTTCTCGGGCGGGAAGCTGACCTTGCACAGGGAGGCGCTGGAGGTTCTTCGTGCGGCGGCAGCGGGGTCCCCGCGGGGGTGCGATGGCTAGTCGCCAGAAGCTCCCATCGTCCGGCCCGGCGCGGGAGGCGCTTCGAGCGAAGGGCCAGTTCTGGACGCCCGACTGGGTCGCCGAGGCGATGGTCGCCTACGTGCTGGGGCATGGAGCACAGTCGCTCTTCGACCCCGCCGTGGGGGCAGGGGCGTTCTTCAGGGCCGGCGTTACGGTTGCCGCAGAGATGGGCCGGAGGGTGCGGCTCATCGGAACTGAGATCGACCCGGGCGCCCTCCTGCAGGCCGAACAGGCGGGGCTGTCCCAGAAGGACCTGGCTCACGTTCAGCTTCGAGATTTCCTCCTGGATCCACCTCCCGGCCCCTTCCCGGCGATAGCCGCCAACCCTCCCTACATTCGGCATCACCGACTGTCGCCCGAAGTCAAAGCAAGAGCCAAGGCGTTTGCCGAGAGGTTCACCGGAACACCGATCGATGGACGCGCCGGGCTCCACATCTACTTCCTCCTGCGTGCCCTGGAGCTCTTGAAGCACGGCGGGAGATTGGCGTTCATCATGCCCGCGGACACGTGCGAGGGGGTCTTCGCGCCGGCGCTCTGGGAATGGATCTCCAGACACTACCGTCTCGACGCGGTCGTGACATTCGATCCCGCCGCCACACCCTTCCCCGGCGTCGACACGAACCCGGTGGTCTTCTTGATCTCAAGGGAACCCCCTCAGCCGTCCCTCGCGTGGGCGCGTTGCCTGGTGGGGCATGCGGCATCACTGAAACGCTGGGCTCTCTCTGGGCTTTCGTGCGTCTCTTCTCCTGACCTTGAAGTTGTGTCGCGCGATCTCGCGGAGGCGCTATCTACCGGGCTGTCAAGGGCTCCGCAGCGCGCCGGCCACCACGGGCTGGCTTTGGCCGATGTCGCGACCGTACTCCGGGGGATCGCCACCGGTGCGAACCAGTTCTTCTTCCTGACCGCCAGGCAGGCCGCGGAACTGGGAATACCCGGGGAGTTCCTGAGGCCTGCGATCGGGAGGACGCGAGATGTGCCGGGGGATACCATCGCCGATGGCCTCCTCCGGGGACTGGAGGCGAAAGGCCGACCCACCCAGCTTCTGTGCCTCGATGGACGGCCGGTTGGGGCATTCCCGAAGGAAGTGCAGTCCTACATCGAGCAAGGCGTGCGCATGGGGTTGCCCGAACGACCGCTCATTGCGAGCCGGAGACCGTGGTACAAGATGGAAACCAGAAGGGCCCCTCCCATCCTCTTCGCGTACCTCGGCAGGCGCAATGCGCGGTTTGTATTAAACAAGGCGGGTGTCGTTCCGCTCACGGGTTTTCTCTGCGTATATCCTCGGGAGGACGGTGCGGAGTCCTTGCAGCGGCTCTGGCGCGCGCTGACGCACCCGACGACGCTGAGGAACCTCTCCCTGGTCGGGAAGTCCTATGGCTCCGGCGCAATCAAGGTGGAACCGAGGGCGCTGGAACGGCTTCCTTTCAGCCCCGAAGCCGTGGCCGAGGCGGGACTCCAGCCGCTTCTGCTCTCGCTGGGCGTGTAGCCAGGCGGTCGGGTGGTCCGCTCCTGACACCCTCACCCTGACACGGCCAGATTCCGGCAGGACGATACCAACGTGGTGGGAAGAGAACGGCTGAGGGATCAGATCGTTCGCGGTTGACGGGGACGGACACTGCGATGACTGCCCGCATGTAGGTGGCTCTTGGGGGTGTTCCGTGAGGCGAATCCTGGGCGATGTGCTCTACGTGGTGGACCCATCGAGGCCAGACGCAAGCTACGCGTGCTACAACGCGAAACTTGCCCGAGACCTGGGCCTGAACGAAAGCTGGTTCCGCGACGCGATCGCGGCATGTCCCGATCTTGTGATCGCGCCGTGCAAGCAGGCGGGGATCACCGACGAAGACTGGTACTGCTGGGGGCGGGAGGTCTCCGTTGAGGTTGGTTCGATTGATGTCCTGCTGATCTCGGAATCGGGACGAGTCGCCATCGTCGAGACGAAGCTGGCGTACAATCCCGAACGGCGGCGTGCCGTCCTGGCGCAGCTTATGGAATACGCCGTGCACCTCCGGGGAATGGAGCCCGCAGAACTTGGTCCGATCCCTGAAGGCATGGTGGATATAGACCAAGTGAGGGATCATCTGGAAGTGGGGGACTTCCTCCTGATCGTTGCCGGGGACGCTCTCGACCCCCGTGCCATAAGGCTCAGCAAGGCCCTTCTGGCCGAACACCTCGTCAACCCGTGGGATCTGGCCATGATTGACCTCTCGCTGTACCAGACCCAGAACGACGAGAAGGATCCCAAGTACTTGCTCGTCCCGGCTTTGAGACAAGCATACGAGGCCGAGAAGAGGCATGTGGTGACCATATCCGTTACGGGAGAACCCCTGCGGACCGTGATAAGAGTCGAGAGCCGTCCGCCAGAACCCCCCGATGGCCCCCGCCAGACGTGGCAGAGGCAGGACTTCGAGGAGCACCTTGCAGCCGGAACCCATCTAGCTCCGGCGTTCAAGGAGCTCGCGGGCGAAGTCCTGAAGCTCCTGGATAGCCCTCATCCTTCGCATTCCTCCGTGGAGGCTTCCTGGGGGACCGGAATCGCACCAGCTCTCATACTCAAGCGCAATGGCAACGGCCTGATCGAACTCTTCCCAAGGGGAGGATCCATCCGCTTCAGGAAGGACAAGTTCGAAGCAGCGCTAGGGAAGGACTTGGGGCAATCATACCTGCGGAGTCTAGAGCGGCTCTTCTCATCTCAGATGCAAATGGGCTACCCTTACGTGCGGCAGGAACAACTGAGCGAGACAGGCAGGGCGCTTGCCAGGATCCTCCGGGAGCACATCGAGGCGGCAGAGAGAAGCGGACCAAGCGGCTGACTGGCGAGGGAACACCTCGGGAGCCACACTCGCTGCCCGTTGCCTAGACCACAGCGGCGGTCGATGCTCCGCTAGCCCATGTTTGACATCGACAGGGCTGAAACCCGCATGGTTGAGCCATTCCT
>JASEHJ010000147.1 GCA_030018905.1 bacterium
TCCCGCTGGCGGATGGCCTCCATGATGAGCCGGTGCCCGCGCAGCGACTGCTGCGGCCGGCCCCGTACCCGAAGCGCCCGCTCGCGGCCCTCGCGCAGTAGGTGCATCAACAGCTCGACGACCATCAGCGCCACATGGTTGCGCGCCGCACGCGCGATCAAACTGTGGAAGGCGCCGCCCTCTTCCACGGCCGGGTCGCCCGCCTCGACCCGGGCCGCCTGCCCTGCGAGGATCGCCTCCAACCGGCGCACCTCGTCGGATGTAGCGAGCGGGGCGGCCTGGCGGGCCAGGGTGGGTTCGATCATCTTACGCAAGGCCATGACTTCAGCCACAAGGTCAGGCCCGACCCCCAGTGCCGATGCGATGGGCGCCACCAGGCCGGCAGCAGAGAGTTCCCGGATCACCGTGCCGTGGCCCTGCCGGGGTTCAAGCACGCCGGTCGCTTCCAGCGTGCGGATGGCATCGCGGACCGAGGTGCGGCTTACGCCCATGGCCGCGGCAAGCTCGCGCTCGGGCGGGAGCTTATCTCCGGGTCCCAACCGTCCCTCGGAGATGAGGCGCCGAATACGCGCCGCCACCTCCTCGTAGATCTTCGTGCGGCGCACGGGCTCAGGATTGGTCCGATGGTCCGACATCTGCAGGCAGGGCAATTGTCGCGCGTCGTGAAGAGACTGTCAACGAAACACACGAGCCTCCGGACGAGGTGGACGATGGAGCGGAGATACGTGCAGGGCCTGGTGCTGATAGTCGTCGGTGTTGTCCTGCTGCTGGCCATGCGGGCGCTGCCAATCGGTGACCAGAGCGTCCTGGTCGTCGGTGCGCTCCTGTTGGTGGCCTATGCCTTTACAGGCAGGTACGGCCTCCTTGTGCCGGCCGGGATCCTTACCGGGCTGGGCGCCGGCATCGCGGCGCGCGACTGGGTCGGCGCCGATCGCGCGCCGGTGCTGCTCGGGCTGGGCGTCGGCTTCCTGTTCGTCTACGTGGTGGATCTTGCACGGAGCGGCAGGCAGGCCGCCGAATGGTGGCCGCTCGTCCCGGGCGGGATCCTTGTGGCCGTCGGGCTGCTGCGGATCGTGCGGGGCGCGGGCATCCTGCAAGTAATGGCCGCCTGGTGGCCCATACTGCTGGTCGCGCTTGGGATCTGGCTGCTTGTGCGGCGGAGGACGGTCGCCTAGCTCTGCCCCATGGCTTCCAGGTACTCCCGCAGGGCCGGCTCATCCAGCCCTGCCATCCTGGCGATGTTCGAGAGCTTTGGCAGCGCCCACGTGCTCGTGCTTTCAGCCAGCACCTCGTGTTCCGGGTGCCCCGGCAGCGTGACGGACGCGCGCACCACAGCGACCCTATCGTCGTGGCTGATGACCTGCCCTTCGACATGCACCTCTGTACCGGTCGGCACGGGCCTGAGGTAACGGATCGAGATCTCGCGGGTGACACCTAGCCGGCCCAGGCGCGCGATGACGGTCCAGGCCGACACCTCGTCCAGAAGCGTCGCGATGATCCCTCCGTGGGCAACCCTGTCGAAGCCGCAAAGGTGCTCGGGAACAGTGTACCTGGTGTAACAGCCCTGCTCCGAGCGCCAGAAGCGAAGGCGCAGTCCTTGCGGGTTGGACGGCGAGCAGCCGAAGCAGTTACCCGGCCATCTGTTGGCGATCTCAGGGTGGTCCACGCAGATCACACCTCCCGGAAGGATACCCGCCGCGTGCGCGGCAGGCCCCAGGCGGTCAGCACCGCGGCCAGTCCTCCGATGCCCAGCACGGCAAAAGCCCACCCCCATCCGGAAGCGGGCGCCCCTGCGGGGTTGGTCGCGTCCAGTACCAGGCCGAAGACAACCGGCGAGATCGCACCGGCGCCGAATCCCACGAACGACCGGATGGCCAGTGCCGAACCGAGATAGGCGGGGCGCACCGCCTCCGTCAGGGCGACCGAGAGCACCGGCGAGTCGCCCAGCGCCGTGAAGCCGTAGACCGCGCCCACGACGGCGATGACTAAGAGCGGCCCTCCCACAAGCCACCCGAAACTGAACGAGCACGCGGCGCTAATCGCGGCCAGGGCGAGAATGACCGTGCGGCGCCCGAGTTTGTCCGAAAGGTGCCCCATGGACGATGACGCCACCCAACCCATGAGGTGGAAGGAAGCCGAAAGGTAGGCGCCGAGTTCGGCGGCCCGCAGCGTCATCGCCCCGGATACGGCCAGGCTGGCGGCCACAAACGCCGGCGCCCACGCCCACATGCCCAGCAGTTCCCACGAATGACCCGTGTAGCTGACGATCAGGCGCGTGGCATGCGGGTTGCGCAGCAGTTCGGCCCCGGCACCGGACCCCCCTTCGCTGGGATGGATCACGTTCGTCGCCCCCCGCAGCACGGACCAGCCGATGAGCATCCCTGCAAGCGGACCGGCGGCGGTCACGAGGAACGCCGCCTGATATCCGCCACGAGACAGCACGGCACCCGTGACCAACAGCGATGCGGCATGGCTCAGCGAAGAGGCGGCGATCAGCCAGCCCATGGCCGCCCCTCTGTGCTGCGAACGGTAGCGGTCGGAGATGAGCATGATGGCCGTGGTGTACGTGCCTCCCTGTGCGAGCGCGGTCAGCGTGAACAGCACCAGCCCGGAAGCATACGACCGCGCAAACAGCGCGAACCCCAGCGCCGCAATGGTGCTCAAGACGCCGGAAGTCAGGAAGATGCGCCGGGCGCCGACCCGGTCGGCCAGCCACGAGAAGCCCAGCAGGGAGACCGCATAACCGACCTGGAAACCGGTTGCCACCGAGCCGGCCTGGGCCGCGGACATGCCCCACGCCCCCCTGAGCACGGGCAGACACGCGGCATAAGCCATGTGGATCATGTTCATGAAGAAGCGCGAGGCGCAGATCCCCGGCAACCAGAGGTCGAGCTGGGCGCGCGCCTTCATGGTCTACCCCGGCGATTCACAGCGACGACTCACAGCGACGATCCGTAGCGATGGGCGTCCTACTTCCGCCCCACCAGCAGCGGCAGGATCTCGATGCCGCGCAGGTGCCCCAGCGCTCCTTTGGCAGCGGCGGCCTCGGTAAACCGGCCGGCGCCGTCAGGCGTCGTGCCCCCGCCGCCGATCAGCAGGGGCACCGGGTCGGGCGAGTGACCGCGCACCTCGCAGGGAGTTGCATGGTCCGCGGTTACGGCAACGATAGCCGTGGACGGATCGAGCGCCGGCAGCAGCGTGCCGAAGAAGTGCGCGTCAATCTCCTCGATGATCTGCTGTTTGGCGGTGAAATCTCCGTCGTGCCCAGGCTCATCGGGCCCCTTCAGGTGCATGTAGAGACCGTCGTACTGCGGTAGCACTTCCAGCGCGCGGCGCGCCCAGGTATGGTAGGTCTCGGCGCGACTGCCGGAGGTGCCGTGCGGTATCTCGACCACGCCCATCCCGAGGTAGCGCGCGATCCCACGCTCGACCGGCATCTCCACGAAGCACCCCAGCCGCACGCCGAAGCGCTCGTAAATCGAAGGAACCTGCGGCAGATGGTCGCCGCCGTCGCGCAGCAGGATCAGGTTACCGGCCAGCTTGCCCTCGGCCCGCCGTTGGGCATTCAGTGGGTGCGCGTCCATGATCTTGCGGCTCTTCAGGGTGAACTCGTTCACCAGCGCCGCGGCAGCGCGCGCCTCGGCTGATCCATCGAGCGGCACGCACTCCTCGACCTGGTTCCCGAACGTGGCGCGGGCGACGCCCATGCCGCCGATGCGGGCATAGGCCGGATCGGTGTTCGAGATCTGGGCGCTCAGGTGTCCTTCTGTGGGATAGAAGACCACCGCGCAGCGGTGGCCGATCGTCGCGGCCGCGATCACCCTGGCGGGCGCGCTCTCTAAATTGATCTGCGCGGTGACCGCCTCGGCCAGCACGCGCGCCTCTTGTGAGGAAAGGTTGCGGCCCACGCGCCGGTCAACGATCAGGGCGCCCTCGCCGCCGGTGGCGAAGTTGCCGCGCAGTGCCAGGTCGCCCCCACCGAACTCCAGCCCGGCGCCCAACGCCTCCAGCGGACCCCGGCCGACGTGATAGACCATCGGATCGTACCCGAGGATGGCGACCACGGCCACGTCGGATTCGGGCGCGATCCCCTCCCCCACCGTGGTGACCAGACCCTGCTCGCCCGATGCGGCCAGCCGGTCGAGGTGCGGTGTACGCGCGGCCTCCAGGGGCGTACGGCCTCCGAGCGATGGGATCGGCCGGTCGCCGACCCCATCCAGGATCACATAAAGGATCTTGCGGCTCATGAGAACCCTCCAATCGCTGCCACGAGATCGGCGCTGAGCGTCCCCGCGTAAACCTCGGACGCCGGGCCGGTCACCCGAATGCTCCAGTCTTCGCCCACGGTTACGCGCAGATCTCCTCCAGGGGCAGAGACCGTGATCTCGCGGTCGGTCATGTCCTCGCGCACCGAGGCGGCCGCGACGGCGCTGGCGCTGGTGCCCGAAGCCATCGTCTCGCCGACGCCGCGCTCCCAGATGAGGATCTGCACCCGGTCGCGCGCAACCACCTGCGCGAACTGCACGTTCGTGCGTTTGGGGAAGAGAGGATGGGTCTCCAGGAGCGGCCCGAGCCGGTGCAGATCAATCAGATCCAGATCCGGGACGAAGACGACGCAGTGTGGGTTGCCGACCGAAACCGCCGTGATCTCCAGTTTCTGGTCGCCTACCACGATGATCTCGTCCACCACCTCGCGGGGCGGTCCCGTGGCCGGGATCTCGGTGCTGTGGAAGGTCGCGCGCCCCACATCCACCGTCATCTGGTCAATGCGACCACCTATCAGGTGCAGCGTGATGCCCGCGATCCCGCCGGGCGTGTCCACGGTGAAGGCCGTCCGATCTGTGTACCCATGGTCGTAGAGGAACTTGGCGAAGATGCGCAGTCCGTTGCCGCTCTTCTCAGCCTCGCTGCCGTCGGGATTATAGATGCGCAGGCCAAAATCCGCGCGCGAAGTCGGCACGAGCGCCAGGATTCCATCGGAGCCGACACCCAGGTGCCGGTCGCAGATGCGCTGTATCGCCTGGGAGGTCAAGGCGAAGGTGAGCGCGGAGGGGTCGAGCACCAGGTAATCGTTGCCCAGCGCGTGGGACTTCACTATCCAGTTCTGCCCTGTGGGGGGCGTCATTCTTCCTGCACCTCCTGGGAAGGCCTCCGGGCACGGCGCAGCGCGGCTGCGATCAGGCGGTCCACCAGGGCCGGGAACTCCAGCCCCGCGGCCAGCGCGGCCTTCGGAAAGAGACTCCGCTCGGTCAGGCCGGGAATCGTGTTCACCTCGAGCACCGCGACGTCCGCCTCACGGACGAAGAGGTCCACGCGCGCGAAGTCGGCACAGCCCAGCACGCGGTAGGCGCGCAGCGCGGCCGCCTGCGCCCGCCAGACCGCCGCAGCAGGCAGGCGCGCCGGGCAGATCTCGTCGGCCGCGCCCGGAGTATACTTGGCTTCGAAGGTGAAGAACTCCCGCTTGGGCACGATCTCCACCAGAGGCAGCGCGCTCGGCGCGCCGCGCTCGGGATCGTCGAGGATCGCGCAGGTCAGCTCGGTACCCGTCAGGTACTCTTCCACGAGAGCCGTCTGATCGAAGGCCAGCGCCGTCTCAAGGGCATCCGCCAGGCCCCCCGGCTGCCGCACCAGGCTCACCCCGATGCTGCTGCCCAGGGCGTTGGGCTTGACGATGCAGGGAAAGCCCAGCGTGTGCCGCACCTCCTCCACCAG
>JASEHJ010000148.1 GCA_030018905.1 bacterium
CCGAGAGCATCCGTAGGGCTGTGGTGCGAATGGCCCACGAGATTCTGGAGCGCAACAAGTCCCCCCAGAACCTGGTGCTGCTGGGCATCCGCACCCGCGGCGTGCATCTCGCCGCGCGCCTGGCAGACGCCATAGGGGCGATCGAGGGCGTGCGGCCTCCGGATGAGGCGCTGGATGTCGCCCGGTACCGGGACGACCGGCCCGCGGACGACGGCCGGGCAGCGCAGGGCGCTACGATCCCGTTCCCAGTGGCAGGACGCCACGTGGTGCTGGTGGACGACGTGTTGTTCACCGGACGCACGGCGCGGGCCGCTATGGACGCGCTGATTGACCTGGGCAGGCCGGCCAGCATCCAACTGGCGGTGCTGATTGACCGCGGCCACCGCGAGCTGCCGATACGTCCGGACTATGTTGGGAAGAACGTGCCTACGAGCGCGCGGGAGCGCGTGGCGGTGCGGCTCGTGGAAACGGACGGCCGGGACGAGGTGGTGATCGAGGAGCCGGAAGGGGTAGGGGAGGGCTAGGAGAGGACCCCATAGGCGGGTTGACCGCCTTGCAGATGTTGGCTATACTTATGGCCAGGATCAGTGGGAGGACGGTCATGCGATTCGCCAGCGTAGCGGAGGTCAAGAACCAGTTTTCCATGTATCTGGCACGGGCCAGGATGACGAAGGAGCCGATTGTTGTGACCCACTACGGCAAGCCGTGCGCCCTGATCCAGGCGATCACGGAGCAGGATCTGGAGGGCCTGGGGTGGAGCCAACTCGCCGAGGCTCGTCTCCGGGAGGCATGGGAAGGGGAGGACGATGGCCTCTACGACTACCTATAGACAAGGTCAAGTTGTGGTTGTGGAGGTTTCCTTTTCAAATCACTCCGGCGCGAAACCCCGCCCCGCACTGATCGTCAGCACCGAGGACTTCCACCAGAGCCTTCCGGACGTGATGGCTTGTCCCATCAGCAGCCAGCCGCGGTACTACCGGCGCCCCGGGCAGGGCGACTGCCCTGTTCGAGAGTGGCAGGCCGTTGGACTCCGGCACCCCAGTACCGTTCGGGTCTCCAAGCTGCTCTCCGTTGACAAGCGGATATTCCGGAGGGTCCTGGGGCGTCTATCCCGGCAGGACTTCGCGCGGGTGAAGGCAGTGCTGCGGCAGGCCCTCGACCTCGGAAAATCCTAGGAGACGCCACCAGATCGTTGCGTCAGTGGGTGGAAGGCCGCGGGGGCAGACCCGGCGTGACAGTGATTGTCCGCTCGCCGCTATAGTGCACCTGGCCTGGCCGGCCGCCCCGGATGCGGCGCACGAAACGGCGCCGCGTGACGTCCACCGGCACGCGCGTGGAACCCCTTCCGTCGCTGTAGTAGGCCGCGATCCGCGCCGCGGCCGCGACCGATTCCTCTCCCGGTTGCCCGCGCGCACCTGTTAGGATCACGTGTGCGCCCGGCATGCCCCGGGCGTGCAGCCAGAGGTCGTCCGGGCCGGCGACCTCGAATGTCAGGTGGTCGTTCTCCCGCGCGCTGCGGCCCACCTGGACCCGCAGGCCGCCGGGCAGGTCGAAGGAGCGGCCGGAGGCGACCGACCGCGGGCGTCCCGCGGGCCGCGCCCGCTTCCTGACGCCGGCCGAGATCAGGTCCTGCTCGACCTCCCAGAGGTCGTCCGCATCCTCCGCCTGCGCGATCGCCGTGGCGGACACCTCGAGGAAGGTGCGCTCGGCTTCCAGCGCGGCCTGCCGCTCAGGCAGGCGCCGCCGCGCCGCGGCCGCCTTTGCGTAGCGCTTGAAGCAGGCCTGGGCGTTCTCGACGCCTGACCGGGAGGGATCCAGGGGGATACTGACCGGCCGGCCGTCGAATCCCGGCACCTCCAGCACGGCGGCTCTGGGCGCAATCTGCGAGAGGTACGCCAGAATCAGCTCACCGTGCTCGCGCAACCGGTCGGCGCCCGCGGCCTCCTGCGCGTCCTCGGCCACGGCGGCCAGGGTGCGGTGAAGACGATCCAGCGCCTGCCGCACCGTCGCGGCGAGGCCCTGCCTTGTCTCGTCGAGGCGGACCCGCTCGGTGGTTCCCTGGACCACCGCCTCCACCGCGGCGCTCATCGAAGACCGTTCCGGCTGCAGGTGTTCCAGGCTGACCATCGGGAACGGCGCGTAGGCCGCCGGCGCGCCGTCCGAACCGCGGTACAGCACCGGGTCGAACCTTGCCGCCACGACCGCGGATCCGATCGCGTGCAGCGATGACGCCACCTCGACCGCGGCATCCTCATCCAGTGGACCATCAGGATCCGCGCCGGCACGCACGCAGACCTCCCACGCCAGGGCAGGACCGACGCCCGAGACCGCTTGGAACACCGCGCGCCAGGCGGGCTGATCCCCTGCTCCGGACAGCTCGGCCGCGGCGACCGTAACTAGAGTAGACCGCAACTGCGGGGGTCGGGTGTAGGGCCGGTGGGGAAGGACCTCGCGCACGCGCGACCGATCCGGGCCGATCTGCTTGAGCGCGCCCACGATGACGCCGCCGGCGCAAAGGATCAGATTGGAGTGCCGGCCCATGATCTCCGCGATCAGGTCGTAGGGACCTTCGAGCGTTTCGAACGTGCAGGTGAAGATCCGCTCGAACTCCACAGTTGCGACCGCAGTCAGCCGCGCTCCCTCCAGCCGGCCGCGGACGAGCTGCGCGAATGGGACAGGAGCCGCCGGTTCGAGCGCCTCCACCAGGTGGACCCGGCCGAAGCGGGGGTGCGTTGATAGCAGAAGCCTGTGGGTCCGGCCGCCGGTGCGCAGCGCGAGCGCCAGACCCGTAGGCCCCGCCGGGAGGACCTGTTGCAGTCGCGCGCCCACCAGATTCTGGCACTCGGAGGCGACCGCCGCCAGGACCACGCTGTCGAAGGACGAAAGAGGAATGGCTGTTCGGGGTGCGGTCGTACCCATGCCGGTGCCACGATACAACCCCCGCCGTCCTCTCGCAAGCCCGCGCAGGTTCCCATGGGCAGGAACGGTCTGCGATCGGGCCGAAGTGAAACGCGTGATCCGCAGCATGACCGGGTTCGGGACTGCCACCGCCGATGTTGCAGGCGGGCGGTTCACCGTGGAGATCAGGTCGGTGAACCACCGGTTCAGCGAGGCCCAGGTGCGGCTCCCGCGCGACCTCGGTGCGCTGGAGGAGCGCGTGCGCGCGCTGGTCACGGAGCAGATCCGCCGGGGTCGCGTCGAGGTGATGATCTCGCGCGACGAGGGAACGCGCCGGCCGCGCGCGTTTCGCGCCGACGTGGATCTGGCCGCTTCTTACGCGCAGGCTCTCAGGGATCTGGCAGCAAGCGTGGGGGTGAGCGGAGAGATAAACCTGGCCCAGCTCGCCGCCCTACCCGATGTGCTGCGCCTGGAAGAGGACCGCGTCGAGGTGGAAGCGTTCTGGCCCGCGCTCGAATCGGCGGTCCGGGCCGCGGTTGGGGCGCTGGTGGCGATGCGCATGGCCGAGGGTGCGCGGCTTGCCGAGGATATTCTGGTCCGCGCACTCGCGTTGGAACGGACGGCGGAGGCGATCGCCGGGCGGAGCCGCGGGGTGGTGCAGGCCTACCGAGAGCGGCTGAGTGGGCGGCTGGCCGAGCTCTTGGGCGATACGCCGGTGGACGAGGCCCGGATCGCCGCTGAAATCGCGGTCTTCGCGGATAGGAGCGACATCACCGAAGAGCTGACGCGGCTGCGCAGCCACCTGGAGCAGTTTCGCCAGGTGGTGACCGCAGATGATGGCGCGGTGGGACGGAAGCTGGAGTTCATCCTTCAGGAGATGGGCCGCGAGACGAACACCGTAGGATCCAAGGCCAACGACCTGGAGATTACACGCGCCGTGATCGATATGAAGGGCGAGCTCGAGAGCCTGCGCGAGCAGATTCAGAACATCGAGTAGGAAACGGAGCCGGCAACGCGAGATGGAGACCCGCCTGATCAACATAGGTCACGGCAATATCCTGGCCGCCAACCGGATCGTGGCCATCATCAGCCCCGACTCGGCGCCGGTCAAGCGCATCGTCCAAGAATCCCGGGAGCGCGGCAGCTTGATAGATGCAACCTACGGCCGACGCACACGTTCCGTGGTGATCACGGACAGTGGTCACGTGGTGCTGTCTGCGGTACAGCCGGAGACGTTGGCAAACCGCTACGCCGCGCGCGAGGCGGGCGAGGACCCATCCGAGTGAGGCAGCCCTAGTCGTGATCGTTGCCATCGGTGGACCTATCGGTGTGGGGAAGAGCACGGTGGCGCTCGGGCTGGCAGAACGGTTGGGGATTCCGTGCGTCTCGGCCGGCGGCGTCTTTCGGGAGCTGGCGACCCGGCGCGGGGTTTCGGTCGTAGAGCTCAACCGCATGGCAGAGGGCGACCCGTCCATTGACCGCGACCTGGACCGGCTGCAGGCCGAGTTGGCCCGATCCGGGCCGTGCGTCGTGGAGTCGCGCCTGGCCGGGTGGATGGTCGAGGCCGACTTCAAGGTGTGGCTCGACGCGCCTCTGGAGGTCCGTGCGGCCCGCGTGGCCGGACGGGAAGGAAAGGACGTCGGGGACGCCCGCGAGGAGCTGTTGGTGCGCGAACGCAGCGAGTGGTCGCGCTACAAGGCCCTCTACGGCATTGACCTCGCCGACCGTGCGCCTTTTCACCTGATCGTGGACACGAGCCGCTGGAATCCCGAGGTCATTGTCGAGACCCTGGTTCTACTGTCGCGCGGGCTGCGCGCGGTCTCCGAAGCGAGATGATGCGCGGCTGAAGCCGTGCTCCGGGTGCCGGCCACATGCAGGGTGACGGTCCTGTTCTCGTTGCACTCGACCTTCCGCTGCGTGCCGGGGACGCCGCGTTCACTTTCTCAGCCGGCGCCGCCGCGGGCGCGCCGCGCGGGTCAGGGGTCATCGTGGCGTTCGGCCGCCGGCTCCTACCCGGCATCGTGCTTGGAGAAGGCGCGCCGCGGCACGATCTTCGCCCTGTACTGGCGCTGGCCGGTGCAACCCCGCTAGTTCCCCCTGAGGTCGTGGATCTGGCAGAGTGGGTCGCGCAGGAGTATCTCTCCTCGGTTGGGGAGGCCCTCGCGGCCGCAGTGCCGTGGGATGCGCTATGGTCCGGCGTGCGGCTTCGCTGCGAGGGCCTGATGGCCGCGGACCTGTCCGCCCCGGCCAGGGCCGCGCTGGAGGCCATGGTACGGAAGCCGGTATCGCTGGCGCGTGCGGCCCGTCTGCTAGCACCGGTGTGGGAGACCCTGGGGCCCATCGCGGAGAGCCGTGTCCTGAAGGCGATCTGGCCTGGTGCCAAGGGAAGTGCTTCCGAGGTTGAGGCGGCGCAGCCAGCGGGTGGGGTACAGCCGGCGGGCGCGGTGCAGCCGGCAGGCGCGGTGCAGCCGGCAGGCGCGGTACAGGCGCAGGGCGGAGGCGGTCTGTGCGTCGCGGTTCGCGAGGCGATGAGTGGCGGGCCGCGCCAGATCTTGGTCGCCGGATGGAACAGGACCCCCGCGTACCTCGCGGCTATCCGGTGTACGCGCGCGGCAGGGTGGTCCACCGTGGCGGCGTTTGCATCCGTGGATGCCGCATCCGAGTTCGCCCGGGCCGCACACGACGCGGGTCTGGAACCCGTGCTGTCGCGCGGAGATCTGCCGGCGGCGGCCCGGCTGGGCGCCTGGCGGAGCGCGATGGGCGCGCGGCAGGCGCTGGCGGTCGGGACGCGCGGCGCCGTTTTCGCG
>JASEHJ010000149.1 GCA_030018905.1 bacterium
CCCAGAGGTATCCGAGCGGCTCAAAAAGCCCCCAATCTTGTCAAACATCGGCTAGTACTTCACCTCTTCAGGAACACGGCGCTTGATGGCGCCCTCCCCGGCCAGGGCGTCAACCTCCCCGCCGGACGCCGAGCGCCAGCAGAAGAGGGCATGGGGCAGTGCGAACTGCTCGGCGAGAGGGCGCTCCTCGGTCCGAAACAGCGCCATCATGACCGCGTTCTCCACGAGGCCCGGTACGTCCGGGATCAGCCCGACGCGCCGTACCCGTCCCGGCAGGTAGGCGAAAGCCGGGTCAACGCAGTATATCTTCTTCTCCGCGCTGGGATTCGGCCCGCCGCGATCCAGTAGGTATCTGTAGACGATCACGATGGTGAACGTCCGGGCGAGCAGGGTGGCATAATCTTCGGCCGCGGCGCGGCTGGCGTCCATGACCTGCCCCAGGGCGGTCCAGTTCGTGCGGCTTCCCAGACTGCGCACGACCTGCTCCAGCATCCGGAACGCCCGCGCGGGCTCGCGCCCCTGCCGAGCGACCTCGGCCGAGATCATGTCCCATAACATCTCAATGGTCTCATCCTGCAGGCCGCCGCCGGCCGCCTCCCACTCCACGGCGGCCGGGAATCCCCCGACCCGGAGGTACCGTTCGAATAGCGCCTGAAGCGCCGGGAGGCGCAGCCGGGCATCCAGCAGGACCTCGTGGCTCATCTCGATGAGGAATCCCTCGGCTTGGATTTGCCAAACCTGCCATCCAACCGAATCTCGGGTCAGCTCTGGTGTATCGTCGGCGCGCGCGAAAGCTACACCAAGGCGATTGAGACGGACGGCTGGAAGGGATTCTCATGCAGCCTGACAGCGCCCCGCCTGAAGCAGTCTGTGCTTGCCGCTTTGGAAGCGACGCATAAGCGCCTGGGCGAGATCAACTTCGCGGACTTGACCGATGCCCAGGTTGATCTGGCGTTCGGACTCCTTGAACACGAGGTCCAGCACCACGGGCAACTCATTCGCTTTGTTTATGGGAATGGGCTTACCTTCCCGGACAGTTGGAACAAGCGGTACACGGTCTAGCTCGGCGCATGCCCTGCCTTGGGGCGAACCAGTGGATGTCCGGGCCTTTGCCGACCAACACGGCTAACATCCCTTGCACCCGACTGGCCTGCCACAGCGTGGGTGCAAGGCAAAGGGCTTGGTTGGCGGGCCGGCGGGTGAGCTTGGCGTTAGACACACGCCTCGGCGTCAGCATATACTTGGGGAGACGTAGGGAGTCTGAGTCATGATTCCTAAGAGCGCGGTGGTTCATAGCGATCCCGGGATCCTCGGGGGCACGCCAGTCTTTGTCGGGACTCGTGTGCCGGTGCAATCACTGTTTGACTATCTCGAAGGTGGCGAGACCCTCAGCGAATTCCTGCACCAGTTTCCCACGGTCAGCCGCGAGCAGGCCCTAGCGGCCCTCGAGCTGGCGCGCGAGTCGTTGCTCGCCGGTGCGCATTCTACTTGATGAGAACATGCCGGTCGACCTCGCGCCAGAGCTGACCGGGCACGAGGTTGAGACGATCAGTGGTCTTGGGTGGAACGGCGTCACCAACAGTGAGCTGTTGCGCCGGGCGAGCGGACAGTTTGATGCCCTGTTGATGCCCTGGTCACGATGGACCAGAACCTGCCCTTTCAGCAGAACCTGGTGGCTGCCACGCTCGGGGTGGTCCTCGTCCGGGCACCCTCGAACCGCCTGATTCACGTCCTCCCACTGGTGCCCGACATCTTGGTGACACTATCCGGCATCCAGCCGGGCGAGGTGCGGCGGGTTGGTGTCTAACGAGGCAATGAAGCCGGCGGCGCGGCTGATCGCTAATGAGCGCAGTATTTCGGGGTTACCAGGGCGGCCCCGCCGCGGCTTATTGCCTGACCGTTAGGTGGCACCAACTTGCAGGATGAGGGTTCGTAGTGGTGAGCAAGAAATGCACCCCCGACGCGGAGGCCGTGCTCGCCAGACGGCATGATAACGGCGGGGACTACTGGGCCAGTGCCGACGGCCGGCTCGGCGTCGGCGACCCATTCAGCACCCTCACGTCGCTGCTGATTCTCCACGAACTGAAGGTGGCGCGCACTCATGAGGCGGTTCGCGGAGCCCTCCAGCTCATCCTGGGAGCGTGGCGGGACGATGGCCGGTATCGTCTGGCGCCGAGTGGAACCCTCTATCCGTGCTACACAGCTGCGGCGGCGAGGACGCTGTGCCGCTTCGGCTACGCGAGAGACCGAAGGCTGCAGCGGACGCTCGCTCATCTGCTTGAGACACAGCACGATGACGGTGGCTGGCGCTGCAGCAAGTTCTCGTACGGGCGAGGGCCGGAAACGGAGTTCTCCAACCCCGGTGTCACGCTACCTGTGTTGGACGTCTTTCGCTTCACGGAGCACGTCAATAGGGATCCGCGTCTCGACGCGGCCGTGGAATCGCTCCTGGACCATTGGGTGGTCAGACGCCCGATCGGACCCTGTCACTTCGGAATAGGCACGCTCTTCATGCAGGTCGAGTACCCGTTCCTGCGCTACAACCTGTTCTACTACGTCTACATCCTGTCGTTCTATGCCCGAGCCAGAGACGACCAGCGCTACTTGGAGGCGCTCCGCCTTCTCGAATCCAAGCTCGATGCGAACGGCCGAGTGGTGGTCGAGCGCCCGAACCGCAAGCTCGCCGAGCTCTCGTTCTGCGCCGCGGGGCGCCCGTCCGAGTTGGCCACTGGCCGCTACCGTGAGATCGTCAAGAACCTTGGAGAGGCGGAACATGGGCTCAGGAATCCTCCGGGCCACTTAGCCACGGCATCACCTGACACCAGCTTCGCGGTTGCAGGTGCTGCCAACAACGTTAGCTCAAACCAAGGAGACGAGCTTGTACCTCGCTAAACCGAAGACCGGATCGGGGCCCGGAGTCCTCGTGCTTCATTCCTGGTGGGGGCTCAGCGAGTTCTTCAGCGGCTTCTGCGACCGACTCGCCGACCGCGGCTTCGTCGCCCTCGCGCCGGATCTGTATGACGGCGAGGTCGCCGCCACGATCCCGCAAGCCAAAGAGCTGCGGGCGAAGACGACTGCGACCCGCAAGGAGCCCGTCTACAGGTACCTGATCCGGATGATCGGGGTGCTCTCGGACGAGGTTTCGGTTCCGGGATCCGGCATCGGGGTTGTCGGCTTCTCGATGGGTGGGCACTGGGCCTACTGGCTCGCGCAACGCCCCGAGCTGCCGATCGCAGCCACGGTGACCTTCTACGCTGCGCGCAACGGCGACTACGCGCGGAGTTCCTCGGACTTCCTGGTTCACTTCGCCGAGACCGACGAGTGGGTTTCCGCGGCCAGCGTCAGGAAGCTCAAGAAGAGCCTGGCAGCAGCCGGCAGTACGGCGTTCTTCCACACATATCCGGGGACAGGCCACTGGTTCTTCGAACAGGATCGCGCCGATGCCTTCGACGCGGAGGAGGCAGCTCTTGCCTGGGACCGAACGTTGGTCTTCTTGAAGGAGAGGTTGGGCTGACCACGGGATGGAGTAGACGCGCTTCGCGCGCGGCTCATCCGGAAAACCGTTAGGTGGCGCTGAGTCGTAAGAGGCTTTGTGTCCGACACTCGGGTTCAGACTGAGGTGGAAGACCGGAACCCGCGGGCGGATTGAACGAAAACGATTATGGCCTGTGGCTCTATGTCCTCGACCGGCCTGGGCGTCAACCGGAGCATGGAGCGTGCATGCCGCAGGAGGACGAATTCTTCGCGGATCGCGCCCTGTGAGGGCTCGGCCCTCTCGCGCCTACCGCCCCGCGCCCAGGAGAGTCATCACCGTGCCCTTCACCCGCACGCGTACGGTCCACTCCTGTTCCCACGCCACCCTCGGGTCGGCCGGCCGGGGCGGGTGCACGAGGTTCAACTCCTGCCCGTACGCGATCATGCGCACCATCGCGCCGTCCGCGCCCGCAAAGATGCCCCTGGGCACCGCGCATTGCGTCGCGGAGGCAGGCAGGAGCACCCTTTCAGTTGTCCATCGCTCGATGTTCGCGGGTGACAGGTAGTCGAACAGGCCCATCCCCGCCTCAGGTACCTCGGACGAACTCCAGATGATGAAATCGTTGCCCTTGGCGCCGAACGCGTTGATGAAGTAGGCGCGGGCAGTCTGAATCTGCCCCCACCGCAGGGGGATGCTCGCCTGCGGATCGCCTTGCGCGGACAGGGCGATCGCGGGCATCAGATCCTGGTTCGGCCCGAGCGCGAATCGCAGTCCCGCCGGAACGCCCTCGCCGGTCACCGCATGGTCGCCCTGCAGCGACGCTCCGTCGGGCAGCATCCGGCGGTCGCGCTCGTTGGGCCAGATCGAGTAGCCGGGCTGCGCGCGGGCGCCCCGCTCAGGCGCGAAGCGGCCCTGCCAGATCGCCGCCCAATCCTGAGGCGTTGCCCTGGCGAAATCCAGCACGCGAGGCTGTCCGGCGCGCACCTCCGCGCCGCAGCCCCAGTAGAACAGCAAGCGGCCCTTGGGCTGCTCCATCTCGCCCGGATCGCGGGACCCAGGCCCGCCGGTCGTCGGCTCGGCCCTGACCGGCTCCAGCGGCAGGCTGGCCCCCATGCGCATCGCGCTGGGGATGGCTTGGGAGGCCTGCGTGCCCTGGGGGCGCGCGCGGTTCTGGAGCGCCACGTCCATGAAGCGCCCAATCCCATTGCGCGTGTTGCCGAACTCGTTCTGGCCCAGACCGATTGCCCCCGCCGGCATACCGGGAAGGGCAAAAGTGTTGGTTGCCACATCAACCCACAACTGCGCAATTGGCGGCCTGACTTCTTGCTGCTGCGCGACGGCCGCGGTAGCCAGCACAAGAAGGGAGACGGCGATCGCAAAAAGGCGGACAGATGAGCTACGCATGTGAGAACCCCCTGCCGGATCTTGACCTTATAACTACGCAGCCCTGCGCGTTATTCCTGTCTCGGGCGCGCCTCGACCCCTGCCGCGACGAGGCGCTGGCCAGGGCAGCCGGACTCCTACAGTCGGCTATCGTCCCTCCAGCCAGACATTCCAGTGATGGGTGCCTGGGACGCCCGTGAACCCCTTCACCTCTTCCCGCAGCAGGTGCAGCGTGAAGTAGTCACCCAGCTTGATGGTGGCCGCATCCTCGTAGAAAAGACGCTGTGCGCGAGCCCAGATCTCCTTGCGGACACGGAGATCAGGGTGGCGTCGCAGCAGCGTCATCATCCCCTGTATATCGCGACTATCGTACCACCCTGGCCATGTGGGCAACATGACCAGAAGCTGCGTCGGATCGGGCACAAACCCGAGCCGTGTGGTGTGCACCTCATAGAGCTCGGGCCGTACCCGCCGCGCTACCACCGTGGCCCAGTCGGTTACCTGGAGATCGATTACGAACCCCGCGCGCTCCAGTTGGGGCTTGGCGATGTTGACCGAAATGAAATGGGGCATGATCTCAGTGGTGACCAGCCAGCGGATCGGCTCACCCTTGTAGCCGGCCTCCGCGAGCAACTGTCGGGCCCGCTCCGGGTTCTTCTGGTTGTAGAACTCCTTGCCCGCGTCTGTCCACATGGGGTGTTCCTTCGGAATCAGGCCGGGATCCAGACGCCAGAACTGGCGCGGGCCGTAGACTCCCCGCATGATCGGCTCCATGTCAAGCGCTGCCTGGAAGGCCTGCCTTATACC
>JASEHJ010000014.1 GCA_030018905.1 bacterium
CGCCCCGCTGGTCAACCGCCTCGCGCTGCTGCGCGCCCGAGAAGTTGTGCACCCACAGCAGCACCTCCGGCTCGCCGTCCACGACCGTGCAGCCGGATGCGGCCAGGTGTTCTGCGACGGTCTCCTCCAATGGCGCGGGTTCGTAACGCGGCACGCTGCGCCGTGCCTCGGGGAAAGTGTACCGGACGCAGACGCGCGGCGCGCGGCCGGCCGCGTCGTTGGCGAGGCGGGCCAGCAGCCTGGCGCCGAGTTCGTCGGCACCGATCGAGACTTGGGCGCGGCCCCCACCGATGCGCCAGCAGAACCGGCGTAGTACCGCCAGGTCGGCGCGGGCAAGACCGTGCGGCTCGGCATCGTCCTGTCCAATCAGCAGCGCTCTGAGCCCGCCCTGCCCGGCAAGGAGCAGCAGCTCCAGGTTCACCAGGAGATGGCGGCGGCGCCGGCGGAGCAGGTCATCCACCACCGCGGCCGGAACGCCCTCCAGCGCTTCCATTGCCCGCCGGAATCTGATCTCGTTGCCGGTCTGCTCACCGGCATCCAGACAGGCCGAGTACGTCCGCAACAGGTCGCCGTACAGTTCCCAGTAGGACGGCTCCTCGGCGGCGCCTCCGGTGGGGATCCGGGGTGTGATCGCGCTCAGGTACGTTGGTACGCGGGCCGCCAGCCGCGCCAGCCGATCCAACCGGCGCCACAGCACCTCCATCGGGTCCGCGCTCAGACGAGAGGGCACCAGGCCGCCGTGGAGTAGGACCTCGGCCGAGGCAATCATCGCGTCGGCGGTAGCCGCCTCCCGCTCCACCCACCGGAACAACGCGTCCAGGTCGGCCGGGCGGCGGCGGTGGCCCAGCAGGTCCCGGGGCGGCGTGGACCATCCCGCGCCCAGCAACGGCAGCAGGTCCAGCACCGTCTCCCGCGTAGCCGGCCGGTCGTCGAGCGGCACGAACAGGAGGCGCTTCACCGAATCGCCCCAACGGTGAGGCCGCGCATGAAGAATCGCTGCGTGAAGAGGAAGACGGCGATGATCGGCACGGTCATCATCACCGCGCCCGCGGCGACCGCGCGGGTGTTGTGCGCGAACAGGCCCGAGAGGTAGAGCAGCCCGACCGCCAGCGGGTACTTATCAGGGGTCTTGAGCACGATTAGCGGCCACAGGAAGGAGTTCCACACCGCCACGAACTCGAAGAGCGCCAGCACCCCCAGCGCCGGGGAGATCACCGGCAGCATGACCCGCCACCAGATCGTCCATTCAGAGGCGCCGTCCATGCGCGCGGCATCTTCCATCTCCTTGGGCACGGTCAGGAACGACTGCCGCAGGAGGAAGATTCCAAACACGCTGACCGCTCCGGGCAGCAGCACGCCTGCATAAGTATCCACCAGGCGCAGCCGCAGCAGCGTGACGAAGTTGACTATCAGGCCCACGTGCCCGGGCAGCATCAGCGTGCTCAGCAGCAGCGCGAACACCACCCGCCGGCCCGGAAACTCCATGCGGGCCAGGGGATACGCCGCCAGCGAGCACAGCACCAGGTTGAGCGCCACCGCGGCGCCGGCCAGCACGATCGTGTTGAGGAAGAACCGCGGGAGCGGCATCGTCTTCCATACGGTAATGAAGTTATCCAGCGACGCGGGCCAGGGCAGCAGTTGTGGGGGGAAGCCGAAAACGCCGCCGGCGGTGCGCAGCGCGATCGAGAGCAGCCAGAGCAGCGGGAAGGTGGTGAACAGGGCCAGGGCTGTGAGCCCGGCATACCGCGCCGCGTTAGTAATAGCTCCACCCTCCCTGCCGGAATAGGAGGAAGTTGGCCGCCGACAGCGCCATCACCAGGACGGCCAGCACCACCGCCAGGGCCGCGGCGTATCCTAGGTCGAGCTGCTGAAAGCCCTTGTCAAAGATGTAGAAGAACATCGTGTAGGTTCGGAACATCGGGCCTCCGCCGGTCATCACGTAGACCTCCTCGAAGACCTTCAGCGCCGCGATCGCCGAGATCGTGGACGCCAGCAGGATCGAGGGACGCAGCAGCGGGAGCGTCACCCAGCGGAACACCTGCCACCGCGAGGCCCCGTCGGTAATCGCGGCCTCCTCGTACTCCGGCGATATCGCCTGGAGGCCGGCCAGGTATATCACCATGTAGTACCCCAGGCCCTTCCAGAGCGTCACGAACATCACGGCGTAGAGCGCCAGATCGGGGTGCCCCAGCCAGGGAATCGGACGGTCCATCAGCCCGATCGTCCGGAGCGCGTAGTTCACCACCCCGTCCTGTTCCAGCAGCCACCGCCACATCAAGCCGACCACGACCATCGAGGTGACCACCGGCAGGTAGTAGGCGGCGCGAAACCACCGGATGCCCCGCAGCGGCACGTTGACCGCGACCGCCAGCCCGATCGAGAGCGCCTGCAGCACCGGCACCACCAGGAGGAACTTGGTCGAGTTGGCGAGGGCGATCCAGAGGAAGCGATCCTCCCACAGCTCCCGGAAGTGCTCCAGCCCCACGAAGCGCGGCGGGGAGATGACGTCATAGTCGAACAGGCTGAGCACGGTCCCGAACGCCACGGGGTAGAAGGTGAAAACGCCCAACAGCAGCAACGCCGGGCCGAGAAATAGGTAGGCGGTGATCGTCGCCCGCCACTGCCGGCGACTGAGCCCGAAGAGATTGGCCTCTCTGCGGGCCCGGTCGGATCGCACCCGGATGTCAGCCGCCATGCGGGCCTGCCAGCGCCTCGCAGAGACGCCGGAGGGACTCGACGTACCGGTAGTTGATGCCCGTGTGGTCGTCGTCGAACTCCTGGTACTCGTGCCGGATGCCCAGCGCCTCGAGCCGGCGGTGGAACAGGCGCGCGCCGAGGTGCAGGTTGAACTGGTCACGGGAGCCGCACTCGAAGTAGAGCAGCCGGAGCGACCGCAGGGCTTCGGCGTGCCGTGCCGCCATGTGGACCGGATCCCAGGCGAGCCACTTAGCCCACACTCCCTCGTCCATCTCGCCGGTGTGTGGGTCGAACGGCAGGTCGAAGTACCATGGCGGCCGCGTGGGGTTCGGCGAGTAGGCCATCGCCATCGCCGCGATGTTCACAGCGGTTATCGCGTCGTTGGTCTTCTTCGGCATCTCGAGGAACGCCTTGAGAAAAGGTTCGACCCCGCCGTGTCTGGTCACGATGTTGCAGAACTTCCAGAAGTCGCTCTGGTAGCAGACCTCGAAGTACATGTCCCCGCTGTGGGACGCGGCCGCGCCGAAGACGTCGGGATGGCGCATCGCCAGCACGAGCGCGCCGTAGCCTCCGCTGGACTTCCCAACGATGCCGCGGTGGGCCGGCGATGCGAGCGTTCGGAAGCGGCGGTCGGTGTACGCGACCAGCTCCGAAACAATGAAATCCTCGTAGCGGCCGGTGGCCTCGGAGTTGAGGTACTGGCTGCCGCCGAACCTCGTGAACCCGTCAGCCATGACCAGGATCGCCGGCGGCGCGCCTGCGGCGATCACGCGGTCCATGCACTCGGGGAGCGACGGCACCCACGGGCCGGCGTTGGTCGCCGAGAGGCCGATCCCGGTGAAGCCGTGCAGCCAGTAGATCACCGGGTACGGCACGGCCGCTCCGTCGTAGCCGGGCGGCAGGTAGACCGGGATCTCCCGGACGTGGGGATCGCCCAGGGGATTACCGAGAAGCGCCCGGCTTTCCACCTGCTCGATTGTGACGCGGCCGTTCAGGGCCATGGCGGTTCCTCCCTACCTGCCCGCCGCCCCACGGGCGCGGTCAAGCGCTGTGATGGCGAAGACGGCAGGCGCGATCCCGGCACCGGCGGCCTGCAGGTCAACGGCAACGATCGGGCGCCCTGCGTCGGGATTGGTCCAGCAGAACAGCGAGATCCGCACGTCCACCCCTGACCGGGTGCTGCCGGCCCAGCCGATCTCGTGCTCGAACGCGATGGGTTCATCCAGCCAGGTCCCTATGTTCACCCGGTACCGGATCGGGATCTCCGCGGCGCCGCCGTCGCCAAACCGCACGCGGTAGGTCGCCACCGTCTCGCCGAAACGCGAGGCCGGGTAGGGAAGAGCGTGCAGGAAGCACAGCGCGCCCGCGGGAAACCCGGCGCCGATAGTGACGCGTTCGGGCATCGCGAGGAAAGGCTCGCGGGCGCCGCGGAGCAGCACGATGCTGCGGCCGCCACGATCCGCGGGATCCACCACGTTGAACAACACGCCGGCGAAGCGCGCCTGCCCCACCGGGAGATTCCGGAGATCGTAGTCCGGTCCCTTCCCCAGCCATCCGGCGCCGTCATCGTCTGGACCGCCGTCAATGTGGCCGCGGTCGATATGGCTGCGGTTGGCGACGGCCCTGATGTCGAGCGCCCGGCCGGGGATGGTCTGCGGCTCCACGCGGGCAGCGCGCCACTCCTCCCGGAATCGCGAGGCCGCCTCCACCGCGTCCAGGGACGGGCCGTCGCGCCCTGCGTTCCAGAAATGATCCGCTGCCGGCAGGTAGCCGTAGATCTGCTGGTAGGACGAGACAAGCGCGCCCCGGTTGCCGAAGTACCCGGTCCAAGTGGTCCGGACCATGCCGGATACACCGGCGCGCCTGGCGTCGCGTGACAGCGAGGCGATGTTGTCGTGGCGGTACCAGGTCGCGGCCAGCACCGGGAATCCCCATGCGCGGAAGCGGTCCAAACTCGGGTAGCGCGCCGCAGCGTGATACTGCCAGTCCACCATCACGATGTCGCGCGGCAGGCGCGACATCTCAGGAGCGAACTCGTTGGTAAGCAACACGTCGCCCCACATCATCGTGCCGACGCCCCGGGCCTTCAGGTGATCGTACAGACGCAGGGTATCGCGTACGAACAGCTCGCCGAACCCCAGGCGCCGGCCCTCCTCCGACCATGGGAACGGCACCACGTTGCGCACCTCGTCGTGGCCGATGTGGAGGAGGCGCGGCCGGAACAGCGCGATCGCCTCGTCCAGCACCGGCAGCACCACCTCGTAGACCCGCGGGTTGAGCGGGTCGTAGGCAAACCGCGCCGGCGCCAGTTCCGGCGGCATCTCCATCAGGTCTAGGTTCTGATCGTTGTGGAACAGCCACCCGACATGCCCGAGCGTCTGAATGAGCGGGATCGGCTCGATCAGGTGTTCGCGTGCCGCGGCGATCACCGCCGCCGCCTGCGCCGTGGTGGCGCCTCCGGGATGCCATATGTTGGGCGCGCTCTCCCACCGAACGTACTCGGACTCCGCGATCAGCACGTTGAACTTGTAGCGGCTGAAGATGCGGTCTATGAGCGCGGTGTGGAAGACGTCAGAGTGGCTGTCGAGCACTACGTGCACCGCGCGGATGGGATGATCGGGCCAGTCGCGGACCGAGGCCCCGCGGATAATCAGGCGGCCCGGATTGCGGGGGTCCCGCTCAACCAACTGGCGCAGGGTTTGGACGGCATAGAAGGTACCGCGGCGATCGGCGCCACTGGCGACGACCACGCCCGGCCCCACCCGCAGCGCGTAGCCCTCAGGCCCGAGGTCACGCAAATCCACGCTGATCCGGTGCTCCGCAAGCGCCGCATCTGCCAGGGGATTGAGCGCTGGCTCGCCTAGAAGGATGACGCCGCCGGAGCCCCACCCGCCGGAGCCCAGGCCGCCTCCGAGGCGTGCCTGATCGCCGGCGGCAGAGGCCCGCACGACCGCCAGCAGCGGCGCGCCCCATGCCGCGATCTCCTCGTTCAGTTCCCGCGCAGCGTACAGGTCCTCTGGGCCGGCGGCATCGCCGACAACGATCCGGGTCGCCGGGGTGATCTCAAAGGGCGCGTCCAACCGCCGCAGCGACTTCGGGAGCGGGATTATGCGGGCGTCGCGGGGCGGCGTGACGTAGGCGTCGGGCCACGCGCCGGCCGCCCAGGGCTGCGAGGGCGCGGGCTGGGCCGCGATTGCAATCCCAAGGGCGGCGGCAAGCAGCCCCGGAAGGGCTCGCCTCCGACGGTTCGGCCAACGGCTCAGCCGGGGGGTCGCGCCTTCAGAGCCGCGCATTCCACTGCCTGACCACCCAGTCGAGCGCGTCCTTCGGCGTCCGCTTGCCGTAGAACGCGCTCTCCACGGCCTCCCTGAAGATGCGGAAGAGGTCACCGGCGTTGGGGACGATCACGCTGAGGTCGCGCGCGTAGGGCAGGTCGGCGGCGGCCACCTTGCGGGCGACGTCCTCGGGCCCGGCGCCGCCCCGGCGGAAGAACGGATCCGCGGCGGCCTGCCGGGTCGAAGGGAAGACGACAACCTGCTTGCTGAACGCGAGCTGGTTCTCGTCGTTGGTGACGAACAGCGCGAAGTCCACGGCTGATGCGGCGTTGCGGCTCGACTTGGGCACCGCCATGGTCATGGTAGCCAGGTGCAGTGTGTTGCCCTTTCCCCTGGGGTAGGCCGCCACGAACGTCTGCGCGTAGACCTCGGGGTTGTCGTTCTTCACCCTGAGCAGGAACTGCGGGCCGGTGATCAGCATCCCCAGTTGTCCGGCGCTGTACCGCTCGGTTGCGCCCAGGTATCCGCGGCGCAGCGTGTCCTCGGGGAAATAGTCTTCCTTGAGAAGGTCCACGTAGCGGGTCAGGTAGCGCACGTGCTCGGACGAGTTGAACACGGCCCGCTTCCCGTCGGCGCTCAGAATCGGCAGGCCGTTCTCCTGGAACCGATGCAGCAGGCGTACGCCGTCCAGGTTGGGCATGAAGCCGTAGACCTTGGCGCGGTCCTTGATGGTACGCGCGTGCTGGATCATCTCCTCCTCGGTCTGGGGCGGCTCCGAGGGGTTAAGGCCGGCGCGCCGGTAGATGGCCGTGTTGTACGCGATCACGTTGGGCACAACGTACCAGGGCAGCGCGTAGGTCCGGCCGCGCACCTGGCCGGAGCGCCAGAGGCCCTCGAAGTAGCGGGCACGGACCTGGGCGGGAACTGCCTCGTCCATGTCCACCAGCGCGTTGCGCTCGGCCAGCCGGGCGGTGGTCTCGGTGTTGAGGTTGACGACGTCCGGCGGCACGCCTCCTGCCAGTGCGGCCAGCAGCTTTTGCTCGACCGCCGCGAACTGCACGTCCACCCAACGGACCTTCACCCCGGGGTTCGACCGCTCATAGGCGGCGATGAGCCCGTTGACGTAGTCGTTGAAGAACGGCTGGAGCGAGATCGTCCAGAACTCGAGCGTGACCGAGGGCCCCCCGCGGACTTGGGAGGGGAGCAGCGCCAAGGTCAGCGCCAGGGCCAGCGCACAGATCAGCGCAAGAACCAACGCGAGAAGCCGCCGGATCATCGCCACGCTGGTTCGGGCGCACACGAAGGGAATCCTGCCGGAGGCGCGTTCCCGGCGCACCGAGTCAGAGCGGGATCGCGTCGAGGACATGGAACGTGCGGAGCCGCCCGTCCGCGCTGGGCTTCCACTCCACCTCGATAGGGTGGGCGAAGTCGGGCGCCAGACGTCCGTGCTCAACCCAGTAGCGGCCTGCCGCGTCCCCGGCCAGTGAGGGACCGGCCTTCACCACGAGACGCACCGGCCCCTCGACGAACCGCACCTCGTCGAGGTCTGCCAGCCCGCCCAGTGCCCGCAGGACGGCGGACTTGAGCGAGGGCGGCGGCTCAGGCAGGACGTTCACCAAGGCGACGTTTCGACGCAGGGGCCCGACGATCTTGACGTTGGCCAGCTCCGCGTCGAAACCCATCCCGGCCAGCACTTCCAGCAGAACCTCGTTCGCCTCTGCGACGGCCCTGCCGTGGTAGTTGGGGTTGATCAGCGGCTTCAGCAGGTGCTTAAGCTTGCACCCCTCGCGTCCCCAGTGTTCGCCTATGCGCGGGATCTCCAGCCCCAGCTCGCCGGCCATCTCCCGGATCTGGGGCTTGTCCAGGTCCAGGAGAGGTGAGTAGTAACCGTCATGGATCCGGAGGCCCCTCTGTCCCCAGGTGTCGCTGCGGTTCGAACCGGTAAGCACCTGCCGGCCCTGCGCCGCGGCTTTGACCATGCCCAGCTTGATCTCGCGGGCGCAGCGGTTGCATGCAGGACCGCCCCGCTGGACCGCGTGCTGCCTTGCCTGGCCCAGCAGGCAGCGCTGCTGCAGGCCGAGTTGCTCCGCCATCTCCAGCACAATGGCGTTGCCCCGGCGATAGGCGTACTGGCCCATGTTGACCGTGACCAGCAGCACGTTGGCCGCGCCCAGCGCGTCGCGGGCGAGCGCGGCGACAACGGACGAGTCCAGGCCGCCGCTGAAGGCCACCGCAACCGGCGCGCCCGCGGCTACCTCGCGGATCTCATTGATGAGGCCCCCGGCCAGGCCGGACCCCGCCGTCGGGATGCGCATGATAGGCCTATTATAGACGGGCGTGGATGGCGCAGGACACCACGGAAGGAATTCCTGGCGGGCTTGCTGAATATACACTGAATCGTAGTGACATGGGAGGTGCTAGATGAGCACACAGCCCACCTCGGCGGACCAGTCGAACCGGCTACTGGCCGCGCTCGCGTACCCGATCTGGATAATCGCCCTCGTCATAGTCCTTACCGACATGAAGAAGGACCCGTTCATGAAACGCCACGGATGGACCGCGCTGTTCTGGGGAGTCGCGTGGTTCGTGCTGTACGTAGCGTTGATGATCCTGGGGAACATCCCGTTCCTGGGCTGGATCTTGTTCCTGGTCGCCGGCCCGATCCTTTGGATCGTCTGGCTGATCCTTTCTATCTACTATGCGGCCCAGGCGTACAACGGCAAGGAGTTCACAATCCCGATCGTCAGCGACTGGGCGAAGAAGTACGCTTCATAGGGTGGGGCCGCACTTCGTCGAGCGCATCCGCGGCGCCAGCGAAGTGCGGGTCATCTATGAACCGGCCTTGCTTCCGGAGCCGCCTCCAGCCCATGCAAACGTGGCGGTCCGGGTGTTGCCTATCCGCCTGAGAAGGTGGGCGCAACTACGACGCGGTCGCCATCCTCAAGTTTCTCTCCAGGGGTGACGGCCTGGCCGTTGCGGGCCACGATCATCGGCCGGGACTTCTCGATCTTTACTATTTCCAGGAGCTCGTCGGTCGTCGTACCCAAAGCGAGATCGAAAGTCCGCTCGCTGAATCCGGCGGCATGAACGAAAGCGCCGATCATCTTGACCGTGACCTTCATTGCAAGATCCTCCGGGTTGGCCCTCCGGGCTAGTCCTCCAGCCTGCCGAAGGCCTCCGCTTGGCGGGCTTCATCATCTAGACCCAAGGCGGTGGCGGTTCTTCGGGTGGGTATGCCCCGCTTGTCCCAGCCGCGCAGGTCGTAGTAGTGGTCAAGAAGGCCGTCATACTTCTCGAGATCGAGGACCTTGCCGGCGATCGGGCCGTCGGTATCGGCGTTGGCTGAATCGAACCAGGCCATGGGCGGGTAGTCCATCTTCCGGCTCCAATCCGGCATCTCCCTGAGCCAGAAGAACTTCATCAGCGCGTAAATCCTGTCGCCGACCTTCCAGAAGTCATCCAGCGTCCAGTGGAGGCCGGTAATGGTATTGAAGTAGATCGGGTAGTGTTCTAGTTCCCAGCCAACCTCGACCCATGGGAATCGGCAGGCGATAATGTACTCAAACAGCCCTCCCCGGATCCTCTGCAGTTCGATTACCTTCTCCGCCTTGTCCCGCCCGTAGGAATCGCGGACCGTCTGGTTGAGTTCGAAGGTGATGACCCAGGCTTCCTTGTGGTGGGCGCCGATGGGGCTCGTTCCGAAGGAGAGGGCCATGCCGGGACAGAGCTTGCAGTTGTACGCGGAAACCTCCAGGCCCTTGACGTGCATGGCGTAGGCTTCGGACCCCCGGCCGATCTTCCGGGCCATGCGCATCGACCCGTCGGCCAGCATGTTTCCCACGTCCCCCTCCCTGAGCGCGGCAAGCCGGAGGAGTTCCTTGGCCCTCTCACCATCGCCGAACCGGAAATCTCCGGCGACGTGCCCGCGGTCGATCGCGTCGGCGTAGAACCCGAGAACGCCGCCCGCGGAGATCGTGTCCAGGCCGTAGTCGTCGCAGAGATAGTTCAACGATCCGACTTGGTCGAGTTCGAAGACTTCTAGGTTGCTGCCCAGCATGCCGATGTTCTCGTAGTCGAGTTCGGACTCTCGGCCCTCATGGTCGCGGATCGCAATGCCGCAGTGCATGGTGCAGGTCGGACAGCCGTAGGTGGCTATCCGTGCGTCGTCCAGCCTTTCGCCGTCAATCTTCCAGGCGTCGGAATGCCGGGTCTTCCTCATGTTCCGGACCGGGAGCGCAGCCACTTCGTTGCACCAGGCGAGAATGCCTGTCGTGGCCTGAATAGACCAACCGGATTTCTTGTCCATTTCATGGACCGTGCGCAGGTCGGCCGCGCCGAGCTTCTTCATCTTGTCTGGATCGGCCTGGGGGATGGGTTTGCTCCCCTTGACCACGATGGCCTTCAGCTTCTTCGATCCCATGACGGCGCCCATTCCGGGCCGGCCGCCGGAGCGTCCCTCGAGGCTCCGGACCGTCGCGTATAGATTGAGGTTCTCCCCTCCCTGCCCGATGTTGAGAACGCCGGCTTTTCTTCCGTAACGTTCGTAGATCCAGTCGTTTGTCGCATATGTCCCCTTGCCCCAGACCTCGGCGGCGGGCAGGAACTTCACCTTGTCGTCCTCGATATAGAGCAGGGTCGGTTCGGAGGCGGCGCCCTCTACGATGAGCATGTCGTACCCGGCCTTCCGGAGCTGCTCCGTGACCCGGGTGCCCAGGTTGCCGTCTCCGTAGCCGCCGGTCAGGGGCGACTTGGCGGCCACTACGGTCTTGCCCGTGTTGGGCGCGGGGATGCCGGCGATCGGGCCGAGAGCGACGATGAACTTGTTCTTCGGTCCCAGGGGATCTATGCCCGGCTCGAGTTCGTCCCAGAGAGTCTTCAAGGCGAATCCCCGACCGCCCACCCACTTGTGGGCGAACTCCTCGCTGAACGTCTCTTTTCTGAATGTCTTCTGCGTCAGGTCGACCCTGAGGATATTACCCGTCCATCCGAACATGATTACGCCTCCACGGATACTTCCTGACTGGCGGAGAGGGTGGGATTCGAACCCACGAGGGCTTTCACCCTAACGGATTTCAAGTCCGCCGCCTTCGGCCAGGCTCAGCCACCTCTCCGGCGCTGATTATAGCAAAGGGAATCCGTCCTTTCCGGCCAATCCCCCTGGAAGGGGAGGGTGCACAGTGCACGATCTCGTACTGACGGGCGGGCACCTGCTTGATCCCGCAAACAACACCGATGGGCCTGCCGAACTGGGCATCCGCGAGGGGCGGATCAGCGAGGTCGGCCGAGTAACCACCGGCGCGCGGAGAACGATTGAGGTCGCCGGGCATTATGTCCTCCCTGGAATAATCGACAGCCACACCCACCTCTCGCGCCACTTCGGTTCGGCCGAGGGGCACCGTATGGTGGCCGCGACCGGCGTCGTGACCGCGCTCGATATGGCCGGCGAGATCGAAGACCTGGCCCGAGACCTGGCGGGCGGCGCCGGACTCAACATCGCCTACCTCCATCCGCTGGTTCCCGGAGCAACGCTGCCGTCGTCCGCCCCGACGGAGGAAGAGGTCGCCGGTGCGGTAGACCGGGCACTGACCGGCGGCGCGATCGGGGTCAAATTGCTGGGCGGTCACTACCCCCTGACACCTGAGGCCACGGCACAGGTGGTGGAGGCGGCGGCGGTGCGGCGGTGTTATGTCGCCTTCCACGTTGGAACTACCGCGACCGGCTCGGACATCCGCGGCCTCGAAGAGGCGCTGGATCTGGCCGCGGGCCGCCCCATCCACATCGCCCACGTCAACTCGTACTGCCGCGGCCAGGTTACCGGCGATCCGGTGGCCGAGGCGCGGCGCGCGCTCGACCTCCTGGCCGCGCATCCCTCCGCGGTCAGCGAGTCGTACCTCTCGATATACAACGGCACCTCGGCACGGTGCCTCGACGGCATCCCTGCAAGCGCCGTGACGAAGACCTGCCTTCGGCTGGGAGGCTACGAGCAGACCGAGAGAGGCCTGGAGGCCGCGATCCGAGCCGGCTATGCGCGTATCCACCGCCAGGCCGCCGGGGAGATCGTGCTGGCCTCCCCTGCTGACGGGATCGAGACCTGGCGCGCACTGGGCACCGACGCAGGGATCTCGTTTCCGGTCAACCACATCCCGTCTGCGATCCTGCTTGCGACCGCGCGGCGCAGCGGCCCGCTTGTGGGCGGTTCGCATGTGGGGGGTCCGTTTGCAATCAACGCCCTCAGCACCGACGGCGGCGCGATCCCGCGCAACTTCCTGGTCCGCCACGGGCTCATGCTCGTCCAGATGGGTGCCTGGACCCTGCGCGACTTCGTCGTCAAGTCCAGCCTGAACCCTGCCCGCGTGCTGGGCATTCCGACCAAAGGACACCTCGGCGTGGGCGCCGATGCCGACGTAACGGTCGTGGATCTCGAAGCAGGGCGCGCCAGATGGTCATTGGCCAGAGGGCGCGTTGTGCTCGCAGAAGGACGGGTCGAAGGGCGCGGAGGCATCCTGCTGGTTTCGCCTGCAGGAGAGGGTGCAGCCCGCTCCCGCGGATTGACCCATGAAGTGATGCACCGAGAGGGATGGCGCTAGCGCATGAGGTATAATCCAGTCATGGAGACCCCGGACGAGCGGTTCTCGTTTGCCAAGTTCGCGGCCCACCCGTTCTTCAGGGAAGTGAACACCTGGTTGGTGGCGCGGGCGGGCATCAGGCCCGGTACCGACGTCGTTGACCTGGGCTGCGGCCCGGGCGCCATCACCGAGCTGATCCTGCAACGGATGGGCGTGCCGCCGCTGGGCCACGTCTTCGCCATAGACCCCTCCGCCTCCGCGCTGGTGCTGGCGGCGCAGCGGATCCAATCTGCCGTCGTGCGCTTCATCCAGGGAACCGCGGAGCGCCTGGGCAGCCTGGTGCCGCAGGTGGACACGGTGATCTTCTGCAACGCGATCCACCTCGTCCCGGACAAGGCCCAGGTGATCGAGGGGATCAGCAAGGTGCTGCGGCCCGGCGGCGTGTTGGCGTTCAATACCACCTTCTTCGAGGGCGCCTACGCCGGCGACAGCCTGCGGTTCTACAAGCACTGGGGTCTGCGGGCGATGCGCCTGCTGCGTGAGAAGGGACAAGCAGTTGTCCGCGACGCGAAGACCACCGCGATGCAGTGGCTTACCCCCGAGGAATACCGCCGCCTGCTCGCGGACAGTGGGTTCGCCGAGCCCGAGGTCGAGTTCCAGGAGAAGCAGCTTCCCTGCCAGGCCTATGAGGACATCAGCGAGTTCTCGATGTTCATCGAGGGCGCGCTGCCCGGCGTCCCCCTCGAGATCGGCATGGAAGCGCTCAAGGCCGGAGCCCGCCAGACCTTTGAGGACCTCAAACTGCAGACGGTCCCGCGGATCTGGATGCAGGTGGTCGCCCGACGCCCCTGATGCTCGATTCCGCTTCCGCGCTGGTCACCGGCGGATCGTCCGGAATCGGACGCGCCATAGTGATCGCGCTGGCCCGGGCCGGGGAGCGCGTCGCATTCACCTATCGCTCCAATGCGGCCGGCGCCGAGGCGCTGGTCCGCGAGCTGTCTCCCCCTGCTGAGGTTCTCACCATCCAGGCCGATGTGGACTCAGACGCTGATGCGGCAAGGTGCGTATCTGAGACGGTAGCGCGGTTCGGGGGCCTCGACATCTTGGTCAACAACGCGGGCATCACCCGTGACACGCTCGTGTTGCGCATGCAACCGTCCGACTGGAACGCGGTCCTCAACACCAACCTGTCAGGCGCGGTGCGCTGCTGCCGCCATGCCCTGCCCCACCTGCTGGCAAGCAGCCGGGGCCGAATCATCAACATGGCCTCGATCGCGGGGGTCGCCGGCAGCGCCGGCCAGGCCAACTACTCGGCCGCCAAGGCCGGCCTGATCGGGTTGACCGAGGTGCTTGCACGGGAACTGGCTCCACACGGTGTCACCGTCAACGCGGTCGCACCGGGCGCAATTGACGCGGGCATCGTCGCCTCGCTGCCCGAGGATCTGCGCCGTAGATTGCTCGAGGTGATTCCGATGGGCAGAATGGGCACCGCGGAGGAAGTTGCAGCCCTCGTGGTGTTCCTGGCCGGCCGCGGGGCAGGATACATCACCGGTCAGACAATCGCGGTAGACGGCGGGACCACCGGCGCCGGCCGCGCCCTCACCTAGATCGCGCCGACGGGATCACCCTGTGGCGGCGAGATCACCCTGCGCCGCCGGGATCACTCCACGGCGTAGATCGCGCCGTCGTCCGGCACCTCTACCGGCCCGGCGAACTCGCCCCTGGCCTCCTCTACGCATTGCGCCGCATCAGCTCGGTAATCCAGGTGCACAAGAAGAAGCCGTCGCGCGCGGGCAAGCGCGGCCAGGCGGGCGGCCTGCGCAGCCGTCGAGTGACCCCCCTCCGCCGCCCGCAGAGCCTCGGCCTCAAGGAAGGTGGCCTCGTGAACAAACAGCGCGGCCTCGCGCCCGAACGAAACCATTGCCTCCACCGGCCGCGTGTCAGAAGAGTAGACAACCCTCGCGCCCAAGGGTGTATCCCAGCGGATGGCGAAGGCGGGCGGGCCGTGGTCCGACGGCAGCGCAGAGAGCCGGTGCCCCGCGTGCTCCCAGAATGGGCTAGCCGTGTCGCCGGTCGGTGAAGATGCGCCGGCGGTCAGCGGGTGCATCTCAAGAAACCCGGCGCGCGATCTCAGGTCGAACACGTCCAGGAGGCCCCGCAACTTGTCCAGCTCCGGCGCGAACAGGGGCAGGGGTTCCTGGCGGGCAAGCATCCAGAGATGGTGGACCAGCGACGGCAGCCCGTAGATGTGATCGGGATGCGCGTGCGTGATCACAATCGCCCGAAGCAGCATCGGGTCGAGCCCTGCCTTCCGCAGTTTAAGGAAGGGGCTGCCCGGACAGTCAACCAGGACGGACGATTCCCCCATCCGGAAGGCCAGCGCCGCGTTGTCGCGGTGCGCGGTCTGCACCGCGCCGCTGGATCCCAGGACCACCAACGACGCGCTCACGACATCACCTCCGGGAGTCTCGCCAGATCTGCGTCGCCGCCTATCTTGTAGAACGGGACGCCACGAGAGGCGGATACCTCCTCGTCGTGCGGGGTGTCGCCGACGAATAGCACGACCGTGCGCCCCGCGGCGCGCAGCCGGTCCAGCGTGCGGCCCTTGTCGCCGCCCTCGATCTCGACGAAGAACTCCGCCAGGTCGTGGCGCGCGGCCTCTGCCACGAGGTTGGAGTGCGGCAGGCCGCTGGCCAACACCAGATCGTGGTCCGCCCTAAGCGCCTCCAGCACCGTCCGCGCCGAGGGGAACTGCCGCATGCGGTCTTTCTCGGCCTCGTTGTAGCCGGAGTAGCGGCGCGAGAACTCCTCGCGCTCCGCGTCGGAGACCGTCCGGCCCAGGGCGGCAGCGGTATCGGTCAGTTGAACGAACCGATGGGCGCCGCTGGTGCGGGCATAGGAGGCGTCCACCGTAGCCCGGTGGCCAGGACCCAATCCCAGCACTTCGGACACCGCCCGCCAGTACGACTCGCGCTTGATCTCGTACGCGTCCACCAGCGTACCGTCGAAGTCGAAAACGATAACCGGGCGCATCGTCTCTCCTTACCTTGGACGGTTGATCCAGGCGTGCGCCGGATCGTCCGCCCAGGCCGCGTACTCCACCTGCTCGCCTGAGATTGCCCAGAGGTAGACCAGCTCGTAACCTCCGGCTGCCACGATCGGGTGGTAGCCGCGCGGTATCACGACGGTATCGCCCCCGCGCACCCGGTAGATCCTCTCAAACGGCGCCGGGGCGTCGGGCGGAGTGTAGACCATCTGCAGGCCGAACCCGTCCGGCGGCCGCACGAAATAGTGGTAGACCTCCTCCATCGGCGCCTCGCCCCGGCCGTCTCCGACGGTGCGGCGCGTGTCGTGCTTGTGCGGCGGATAGCTCGACCAGTGGCCCGCGGGGTTATGGGTCTCGCCCACGAGCATCCGGCTGGTCACGCTCTGGTCGGCAACGCTGGTGACGCGACGCGACCAGGCATCAGCGCCCACGTTCCTGACGGTGACCTGATCCGGTCCGATGATCCGGGGAGAGCGGGCGGCGGATGGAGGCGCGGAGAAGAACGCCAGACGAACTCCGTCCGACGAGGCGCTCAGGCCGACGTGCGATCCAGCCGGCACGAACAGCGCGGACGGCGGACCGTCGAAGACCGATGCACGCGGGCCGAGGGCCCCGGAGAGCGCCCCTGCACCTCCCGAGGCATCTACCCCGCAGCCTCCCTCGATCAAGTAGAAGATGGCCTCACGGTCGCGTGACTCCCAGGAAAAGGGCGCTCCCCCGCCGGCCAGGGTGATGAGCCCGAACTCCAGATGCGTCAGCGGGCTGTTCGCCGGCGACGCCACCGAGCGGAACCCCGGGGGGTTCTCGACAGCGGGGATGTATTGGCTCTCAGCCAGATTGCTCATGGTGATACTGCTCCCCTCTGGGCCAGCCGCCTCTGATGGACGAGCTGGCGAATCAACGAACCGGCGCCGGCTGCCAGCAGTAGTAGGCTCAGCGGTCGCGTGACGAAGACCGTCATGTCCCCGCCCGTGATGATCATCATCCTCCGAAACTCCGACTCCATCATCGGCCCCAGGACCAATCCCAGGATCAGCGGGATCAGCGGATAACCGGCGCGTTTGAGGATGAACCCCAGGATCCCGGCCGCCACTGCCACGACGGCGTCATACATCCAGCCGTTGAGGGCGTACGCGCCCAGCACTGACAGCAAGATCACCAAAGGGGGCATCAAGGTCGGCGGCACGCTGAGCGCCTTGATGAACACACGGATGCCGCCGAGCTGAAAGATGCAGGTGGTCACGTTCGCCACGATCATGGCGAAGATAATGGCGTATATGAAGTGCGGCTGGGAGGTGAACAGGAGCGGTCCGGGCGTGACGCCGTGGATGACCAGCGCGGCAAGAATGGGCACCGCGGCCGCCTCCGCGGGCAGCGCGAGCGTGAAGGTGGGTATCAGCCCTCCGCCGATGCAGGCGTTGTTGGCCACCTCCGGCGCTATCACCCCTTCGAGCCTGCCGGTGCCGAACTCCTCGGGGCGCGGAGAGATCTGCTTCGCCCGCTCGTACGCCAGGACCACGGCCACGCTGGCGCCGGCCCCGGGCAGCAGGCCGATGAAGGTCCCTATCCAGCTCGACTCCAGAATGATGCGCCACATGCCGAGAAGCTGCCGCAGACTGGGGAAGAGCCGGCCGAGCTGCTGCGTGACGATTTGGTGTAGATCCCTGCTCCGGGCCGCGTCGTCAAGCGCCTGGGTGATCCCAAACATGCCTATCAGCACGGGAACAAGCCCGATACCGCTGGCCAGGAAGGGGTTGTCGAACGTGAACCGTCGGACGCCGGTCATGGTGTCGATTCCGACGGTCGCGAGCAGCACGCCTATCGCACCCATCACCACGCCCCGGAGCAGCGAGGAACCCGAAACGCTGGCTATGATCGTCAGGCTGGCGACCGCCAGCGAAAAGTACTCCGCGGGCCCAAACAGCAGCGAGAAGCGGGCCAGCGCCGGTGAGGCCGCCAGCAGCGCCGCGGTGCTCATCAGCCCGCCGATGAACGACGCGATCACCGCGCCGCCCAGCGCGATCCCTGCCTGCCCCTTGCGCGCCATCGGCAGCCCATCGAAGACGGTGGCGATGGCGTTGGGGTTGCCGGGTATCCCGAAGAGCACCGCCGGGATGGACGCTCCGGTCACCGCCCCAAAGTAGAGGCCCAGCAGCAGGCTTATGGCGGTGAGGCTGTCAATCTGAATCGTAACGGGCAGGAACAGCGCGAGTCCCATCGTGGCCGTTAGGCCGGGCAGCGCGCCGATGAAGATCCCGACGATGTCGCCGACGACAATCCACAAGAGCGTGGTCGGCTGGAGGACAAAGGCCAGGCCCTGCAGCAGGGGTTCCATGCGTCAGAATCCCATGAGCCCGCGCGGGAGGGAGACGTCGAGCAACCGGCTGAAGATCCACCAGAGGGCCAGCGGAAACCCTACCCCTGTCAGTAGCCGGGTAGCCGGTCCGATGCGCCGCCTGCTGTCAAGGTAGAGCGAGGCGCCTATGAGGAAGAGCGCGGCGGAGATCACAAAGCCCAGCACCGGCAAGAGCAGGAGGAACGCAACCGTGCCCGCGCCGATCCCAAGGGCCTGCTGCCATGGCTCCGCTCCGGAAGAACGCGGGCGCGTCTCCCCAATCATCGCCGCTACGGCCCCGATCAGAACCAGGGCCGCGACGGCGATGGGAAGGGCCTGGGGGCCTGGATCTCCCTTGACGTGCCGGCTCGGAATCTGGCCGGCCAGCAGGAGCGCCAGGAGCGCGAAGGCGGCGATGAACGCGGCAACCGCCAACCGCGAGGACCGCGTCATCTTCTCACTTCATGAGGCCGACCTGGCGCAGCAGCTTCGATAGGTCCAGCGTGAGCACCGCGAAGTACCGCTCCAGTTCCTCATTGGCCATGTAGGTCTTGACCAGCCCGCTCTCGCGCGCGTACTGGATCCAGTGGGGATCGTTCATTGCCCGCGCCACGGAGGACGCGATTGCCCTGCGCACCTCCATGGGAATCCCCTTTGGCCCGCTGATCGCGCGGAAGCTTCCCTGGGGAATGTTCGTGAACCCAAGCTCGGTCGTGGTGGGCGTAGCCGGAAACAGCGTGGTCCGCCGCAGGCTCGTAACCGCCAGAGGCCGAAGCCGGCCGGCCTGCGCCTGTACCTCGGACTGCGAGAAGACGCCGCTGGTCACGACGTTCCCCAACACCCCGGCGATCAAACGGGCGCCGCCCTCAAAAGGCACCACCGTCCACGGCCCTCCGGCTGCCTTGTTGAGCGCCTCGGCAGTCAGGTGCGTCAACGCGCCGACGCCGGCGTGGCCGATCGTGATCTTGCCGGGGGCCTGCCTGCCCGCATCCACCAGTTCCTGGAGCGTCTTGTAGGGAGCCGCGTCCAGGACGGCGATCACGAACGGGTCCCAGTTCAGGCTGGCGATGTGGTCGAGCTGGATGATCGATCCGGCGGTCAGGCCCTGCAGCGTCGCCGTGACGGTGTGCGTTCCGGAGAGCAACAACGTGTGACCGTCCGGCTTGGCACGCAGCACCTCGTTTGTGCCAATGCCGCTGCCCGCGCCGGGCATGTTCCGGATAACGATCGGTGCTTCAGTGAACCGCTGTATGGCCCGCTGAATCTGACGGGCTATGATGTCGGTTCCTCCGCCCGCGGCGAAGGGCACTACGATGCTTACCGGCCGGGCTTCCGGCCAGACCTGCGATGCCGAGAGGCCGCCGGGAATCATCATGGACAGCAGTACGACGCTAATGAGAGCAATCAACCTTCTCACGGTCCTCGCCTCCTTGTGCTTCCCCCCAGGATGCTTCTCTGGCCGCCGGAGCCCGTCCTGCCGTGTTCCGCACCCTCCGAGGAGTGGGGCGCGCAGATGCAGAATGGAACAGTTTGATGTCTGCGAAGATCCTCATATCCGATGTGACCAAGATCTACCCGGGGCAGGGCCGCCCCCTGGTGGCGCTCGATCGGGTCTCCCTCCAGGTGCCCGAGGGGGAGTTCGTCTGCGTCGTGGGACCCTCCGGCTGCGGAAAGTCCACGCTGCTGCGCATCCTGGCGGGCCTCGTTCCCTGCTCCTCCGGGTCGGTTGCGATCGCCGGCGGCCGCCGGGGCAAGCCGTTGCACAGCCTGGTCTTTCAGGAGTACGCGATATTCCCCTGGAAGACGGTGCTGCAGAACGTGGCCTTCGGACTGCAGATGCGGGGCGTGGCCCGGCCCCAGCGCGAGGCCACGGCCCGCGAGTGGATCGGCCGGGTGGGCCTCGGCGATTTTACCGACGCCTATCCGCGTCAGCTCTCCGGCGGAATGCGCCAGCGGGTCGGCATAGCGCGGGCCTTCGCCAACGATCCCGAGGTCCTGCTGATGGACGAGCCGCTGGGCGCGCTCGACGCGCAGACCCGGCTGATTCTCATGGACGAGTTGCTGCGCCTGTGGGAAACCGACCGCAAGACCGTGGTGTACGTCACCCACGACATCGAGGAGGCGATCCTGCTGGGCGACCGGGTCGTGCTCATGACCGCCCGGCCCGGGAGACTGAAGGCCGAGTTCGCGGTGCCCTTCGCCCGTCCGCGCGGGATCGAGGTGATGGGCGATCCGGCGTTCGCCGGCCTGTCTTACCAGATCTGGGAGGCGCTGCGCGACGAGGCGATCGCGGCGATGGGGACGCGGGCATGAGTGACCCGCGCCGCGACCGCATGCTGGCGCTGGGCGCGCCCGCCTTCCTGGTCGGCCTGTGGGAAGTGGCGATCCGGACCGGCGTGCTCGATGCGCGGTTCTTCCCACCGCCGTCGCTGGTCGTCCTCACGTTCTGGCGCCTGCTCGCCGACGGCACCCTGGCGGCGCACACCGCGGCCAGCGTCACGCGCGTGCTCGCGGGCTTCGCGATCGGCGCCGCGGCAGGACTGGCGGCGGGCCTGGCGATGGGCACGATCCGCTCGCTGCGCGTGGCGCTCGAACCGACCATCTCCGCGCTCTACGTGATCCCAAAGGTGGCGATTCTGCCGCTGGTCATGCTGATCTTCGGCCTGGGCGAGGCCTCGAAGATCGCCATCATCGCCATCGCGACCTTCTTCATCGTGGTCATCAACACGACCGCGGCGGTGGTCGGTGTCGAGCCGCTCTACATCGAGGCGGGCAGGGCGTTTGGCGCGCGGCGCCTGCAGATGTTCGCGCACATCATCCTGCCAGGCGCGCTGCCGGCGATCTTCACCGGCATGCGCCTGGCGCTGGGCACCGCGCTGATCGTAATCATCGCCGCCGAGTTCGTCGCCGCCAAGGACGGCATCGGCTACTTCATATGGTTCGCCTGGAACACGCTGCGACCCGAGGAGATGTTCGCGGGCTTCATCGTCATCGGTGCATTGGGAATGCTGTCGTATGAAGCAGTACGCCGGATCGGCCATCGGGTGATGCCGTGGCTGGAAGACGATCGTCCACGAGGGGGGAGAGAAGATCATGGGTAACCGAAGCCGATTCTACGCCGGGCTGGCCGCCGTCGCGCTGGTTGTAGCCGTCACGGCCCCGGGCGCCGCGGCTCCTGTCGCACCGCGCGTCGAGAGGGTCGTCGTGGCGCACGTGCCGCTGATCAACTTCGCTACGCTCTACGTGGCGATGGAGCGCGGCTTCCTGCGCGATCAGGGCATCGAGATCGAGCTGCAGCGGGTGGCCTCGGGCACCGAGGCGGTGGCCTTCCTGGCCCAGGACCGCCTCGACGTTGGCGCGATCGGACTGGCAGCCTCGATCTTCAACGCCTTCAACCGAGGATTGGAGATGCGCGTCGTCGCCAGCACTTCTTCCTGGGGGCAGCGCCACGGTACACGGATTCTGGCGCGCATGGACCTCTTCGACTCGGGCGAGATACGTTCGGTGCGCGACCTGCGGGGGCGGCGCGTGGCAGTCGCCGGCGGCGCGGGATCAGCCGGGCACTACCTCTTCCTCATCGGCGCGCGCCGCGGCGGCATCGGGCCGCGCGACTTCGAGCTGGTGAACCTGCCCAACCCGGACCACGGCCCGGCGCTGCGCGCCGGCCGCGTGGACGCCTCCCTGACCGGCTCGCCGTTCTCCTCGGCGGCGCTCGCCCAGTTCCTGGCGCGGCCGCTGCTCGAGAACTTCGCGCCCGGCACCTCTACGACTGTGTTCGCGTTCTCGGGCGGGTTCATGCGCACCCGGCCCGAAGTCGCAACGCGCTTTCTGATGGCCCTGATGACGGCGTCGCGTGCCATGCAGGGCGAGCAGTACCTCGATCCGGAGAACGTCGCCGCCTACAAGAAGTACACCGGCGTGCGTGACGAGGTACTACAAGGGGAGCCGCCGCTGCTCTACTACCCCGACCTGCGCATAGTCACGCCCACGATCGTGGACATGGAGAAGGCCTTCCGTGAGGCCGCGCTGGCCGATTACGCGGTGGCGATCCCGATCGAGCAGATGGTGGACCGGAGGTTCCAGCAGGAAGCGGTGAAGCGGCTGGGGCGCTAGAGCCGCAGGCCGGAATCCTGGGAAGCGAACCCTGGGGAACGCAGATGACCGCAACGATCGAGATCATCGCCAGGGCCGCGATAACCGCAGAGCGGCACATCCTGCTGGCCCGCAAGAAGGGCGCCGCGCACACCTTCCTGCCCGGAGGGCACGTGGAGTTCGGCGAGCCGGCCGAGACCGCGCTGGCCCGGGAGCTTCAGGAGGAGCTGGGGATCGTGGCGGAAATCGGCAGGTTCCTGGGGGCGGTCGAGCACGCCTGGGACGATCCGCAGGGGCCGAACCATGAGCTGAACCTGGTCTTCGAGGCTACCTGGCCCGGGCTCGACAAACCGGCCCCGGTTCGGTCGGCGGAACCGCACCTCGAGTTCGTCTGGCAGCCCTTAGACCGCCTCGCCGCAGCCAACCTGCGGCCCACGGTGTTCTGCGACATCCTGCCGCGGTGGCTCGCTGCTCGCACAGGCAGCGGCTGGAGCAGCACGCTACGGTAGGAGTTCCGTGCGCCGCTCGCGCTCCTCGACCGCCCGGTGTATGCGGGCCATGACCGGCACACCGCCGACGATGAGCACGACCTCGCTCAGCAGGAGCGGCGGAAACAACACGGCAAACGGCACGGCCAGCAGCACCGACAGCATCAGGCCCACGGCCGCGGCGATCACCACTGCGTAGGCAGCGGCTCCGGCCCACGCGGATCGCCGGCCAATCGCAATGCACAGCCACGCGCCGGCCAAGTTGGCCAGCGGCATAAACCCGAGTTCCCAGATGCCTGCCTGCGGGCTGGTGATGTTGCTGAGGAAGTTGCCGAGGACGAACGCCGCCACCATGTGAGGCCGCCAGATTACCAGCGACTTCAGCGCCTCGGGAACGCGGAACTGAACCGGACCGTAGCTGATCGGGCCTAACGCCACGGTCAGCGCCGCGTATGCGGCGGCAATGACGCACACCTCGGCAAGGATCCGCTGGCTGCCAGGCCGCGACGCCACCCCGGACTACCCCTGCGGGCCGCCGGCCGCCTGTCCTGCCCCAGCCGCCTGCCCCGAACCGGCGCTCTCCTGCGGCCAGCAGGCCCGGACGGTCGTGTGGACCCCGCCGCGGACGTTGTAGTCGAGCACCAGCTCCATCCACTTCGGAGCGGCAGCGGCCACCAGGTCCGCCAGGATGCGATTGGCCGCGTGCTCCTGGTAGATGCCGACATTGCGGTAGGAGTGCAGGTAGTACTTGAACGACTTTAGCTCCAGCACGCGCTCGCGTGGAACGTAGCGCACCGTCAGCCGGCCGAAGTCGGGCAGGCCGGACCACGGGCAGACCGCCGTGAACTCGTCGGTCGCTATCTCCACGACGGCGTCGCTGCCAGGGTACTCGTAGGGGAAGGTCTCCAGCAGACCGGGGTTGATGCGCTCGTAGCCCCCTTGATCCATGCGCCCCTCCTCCCTGGCCTGAATCATACGCGCGGCGGCTCCCAGGCCGCAAGGCAGCGCAGCCGGCAATGCAGCCCACGTGCAAGGCATCCGGGCGGATGACGACGAAGAGCACCGCAACAACAACGGAGGTACGGGGATGCCGGTAGTTGGGAAGGCGCACAGGCGCACCGACGGCCTCGAGAAGATCACGGGTGCGGCCAGGTACACCGAGGACCTGCGCCTGCCAGGGATGCTGCACGCGCGGCTGCTGCTCAGCCCCTACCCGCGGGCGCGCATCGTGCGGCTGGACCGCAGCCCGGCACTGGCGACGCCCGGCGTCGCTGCCGTAGTGACCGCGGACGACCTGGCCCGGCTGGGGAACGGCGCCTCCCGCCTGCTCGCGGGGCCCTTTACCAGGTACACCGGCGAGCCGGTCGCGGTGGTGCTGGGTGAGAGCGAGACGGCCGCATCCGACGGGCTCGATGCACTCCGTGCGTCGGTGGAGTTCGAGTCGCTGACCGCGGTGCTGACCATAGACGAAGCGTTGCGCGAGGACGCCCCCCTGGTGCGCGAGTCGGCCCAGACCGAGGAGGATGACGCTGAGGCGCACGCGACGGTGGTCTTGCAGGAGAAGAAAGCCGAGCGTCCCAGCAACGTGGCCAACCGGGTGGCGTTCACGCGCGGCAGCATCGAGGACGGCCTCCGGCAGGCCGAGGTGGTCGTGCGCCGGACCTATACCACCTCGCGCATCCACCAGGGCTATTTGGAGCCGCAGGCCGCGGTTGCCTTCGTGGACCCGGTAACCGGCGAGGTGACGATCTACACCTCCACGCAGGGCCAGTTCTACCTCCGCGCGGAGACCGCCAAGCGGCTCGGCCTGCCCCAGCAGCAGGTCAGGATCGTCCCGATGACCGTGGGCGGGGCGTTCGGCGGCAAGATCGTGAACTTCCAGCCACTGGCCGCCGCGCTGGCGATGCTAACGCGCCGGCCGGTGCGCATAGTCCTCACTCGAAACGAGGACTTTCTGGCAACGGAGCCCGCCCCGGCCAGCCGCATCACAATTGAGCTGGGGGCCACGCGGGAAGGTGTCCTGACCGCCCTGCGGGCCAGGATCGAGTTCGACTCCGGGTGCGAACCCGGCGCGCCGCTAACGGTCGCCAGTCTCATGCTGGGTGGATACTACCGCATCCCCAACCTGGCGGTGGAAGCCGTGGACGTTCTCACCAACAAGCCCGCGGCAGGCGCCTACCGCGCGCCGGGTGTGCCGCAGGCAACCTTCGCCATCGAGTCGGCAATGAGCGAGATGGCTCTGCTGCTGGGTGTGGATCCGATCGCGTTCAGGTTGCGCCACGCCTCTGCTCCGGGGGACCCGATGCCCCACGGCCGCCCATGGCCCAACATGGGGCTTCGGCAGGTGCTCGAGGCGCTGGACGCCCACCCAGTGCGGCGGCGTCCTCGGCGGGCGGGCGAGGGCATAGGCGTGGCAATCGGCGGCTGGCCCGGCGGGCTCGAATCGGCTACGGCCTGCGTGCGCGCGAGCACCGACGGCACCTTCCAGATCGTCACGGGCGCGGTGGATATCACGGGCACGGCCACCACAATGGGCCTGATCGCAGCGGAGATCCTGGGAGTTGAACCGGGCAAGGTACAGGTGGTCACAGCCGATACCAATCAGGCGCCCTATGCTGGGATGTCGGGCGGCAGCAAGATCACCTACACGGTCGGGGAAGCCGTCCGGCGCGCTGCCGATGACGCGCGCCGCCAGATCCTGGCGATCGCCTCCGACCACCTGGAGGCCCGCCTCGAGGACCTAGAGATCGCCGAGGGTCGTGTCCGGGTCAAGGGCTCTCCCACGGCAGCCCTCTCGCTGGCTGAGATCGCCGCGCTCAGCATGAAGTTCGGCGCCAAGTACCCTCCGGTCTTCGGACAGGGCTCCACCGCGATAACCCGGCAGGCCCCGGGATTCGCCGGGCATCTCGTGCGCGTGCGCGTGGACCGTGAGACCGGAGCGGTCACGATCCTGGACTACGTGGTCGCGCAGGACGTAGGGTTCGCGATCAACCCGCCGGAGGTGGAAGGCCAGATCCACGGGGCGGTGGCGCAGGGAATCGGATGGGCGCTGCTGGAACAGGTCGTCTACGACGAGTACGGCGGCCTGCTGACCGGGACACTCGCCGACTACGCGCTGCCCAGGCCGTCCGTGGTGCCGCCGGTGGACGTGGTGCTGATCGAGCTCCCCTCGGACGAGGGGCCGTTCGGCGCCAAGGGCGTGGGAGAGCCGCCGGTGATCCCAGGCGCGGCGGCGATCGTGAACGCGATCGCGGATGCGACGGGAGTGCGGCCCACCTCGCTGCCGGTGACGGCCAGGCACCTCGCCCTGGCGCCGCGGGGCTAGAGGAAGCAGGAATTGGCCGACCTCTTGCGAATAGGCTTCATGTGAAGGTAGAATAGCACGGTGACGGCGGACAACTCGGACACCGCCGCCCGCGCACGAGACCAAGCACATCATCTGGAGGTGTTGTATGCGTAGATCACTCATCGCGCTGGCGGTGGTTGCAGTTCTAGTGATGGCCGCAAGCGTTCCGGCTTCGGCCCAGTCGTGGTTCCAGTTTCGCTTCAATCCGGCAAACGCCAATTGGAAGCAGACCCCTCCGATCTGGGGTGACCTTCCATACACCTTCAACACGACCATGCTCGGGGGAACGGCCTTCATCCGGCCTCCGGGGTACGGGGTGGGGTTGAGGTTCAACATCGACTCCGGATCGCTCGGGTCCTGGTCTCCCTTGACCTCTTACGACGGCGGTACATGGCGATACTACGACATCGGCCTGGGGCTCCCGCTCGCCCTGGGTAGGGGATCTATGCTTCTGTTCGCCGGGTACGGCAATCACTCGTGGAAGGCGAGCTTCGGCGGCACCGTGATATCCACCCAGGACGCCGGCGGCATAGTCTTCGGAGCCGATTTGATGCTCCCGCTGAGTGGGGCATGGTATGCGACCGCCTCCACGACGTTTGGCTCCGGGCTCAAGTACACGTACGACAACCCGCCATCAACCACTCCAAGAGCCGAGGGGACGGCCAGCACGAGTGTGTACTCGCTCGCCCTGGGCTACCAGATGCCCAACAGGCCCTTCAACGTTGAGCTTGGGTGGCGATCCGGTGGGTTCAATGTCACTGCGATCACCAGCGGAGACACGGGTGCTTCCAACCAGGACGTGCGCTGGTCAGGGTGGTTCCTCGGGTTGTCAACTCGCCGGTAGGGGCACACTGACTCATTCGCGGGGATGCTCGACCTGAACGCCGGCCGATCTGAACGCGGCCGGCGTTCGGTCTTCCTCGCGCGTAGGGGTTGGCGGCGGCATATCCGGGGACAGGGCATGCCGGTTGCGACCCCCCTGCATGAACCGCTATCATGGGAAGCGCAACCCACGCGGGGACGTAGCTCAGTGGGAGAGCACCTGCTTTGCACGCAGGGGGTCAGGGGTTCGAATCCCCTCGTCTCCACCAGCCCGACCCCAGCTAGACTACTACTTGGCGCTCAAGCCTGCCCCCCTATCCCTCGTCGGCGTACTCTTCAGATACTTTGCCCACCATCTTCGCCGAGGGCTTGAGCGTCTTGTCCCCCTCTTCCTTCCACTTTGAGGGAATCCCCTCATCGGCGTGCTTGGCCAGGCGCAGGTTGGCCTTGAGCTTCCTGAGCAACTCTTCGACATTCCTGCCCAAGTTGTAATTGTTGACCTCTGAGTTGAGGAGTATCCCGTCGGGGCTGATGATAAACGTCCCCCTCAACGCTAGCCCTGTGTCCTCATCGTAGACACCGAACAGCCTCGAGACGTTGCCGGTGGGGTCCGCCCCCATCGAATACTTGACGTCTTTCAGCATCTTCTCGTTCCGCTGCCACGCGAGATGCACGTACTTCGTGTCTGTGCTAACGGTGATGACCTCGGCTCCCAGCCTCTTGAACGCCTCATGCTGCTCTGCCAGAGCAGCGAATTCGGTTGCTCAGACAAAGGTGAAGTCGGCAGGGTAGAAGAACAGGACCGTCCACTTCCCGCCGGCGCGCAGCGCCTCGAGGGTGACCTCTCCGAAATCGCTCTTGGACGGCTCAAAGGTTTCAAGCCGGAAGTTCGGCACATTCTGCCCAACCCTCAAACCGCAACAACCTGCACTCATGACGAAACCCTCCTCATCAATCAGTCTCTCAAGCAGCTCCCGAAGGTTGTCCGGAGAGAGATTCCCCCGGCGCCTCCTCTGTCCTTTCAACCGATCTGGCCGTGCATTTGTTCCATGGTGACCCACAGGAACGTGTCAACACGTCAAGATGGGCGGCAGACGCTTCTGCGCTGGGGCTGGTTCTACGTTCGGATGTTAGTGGTGGTACCGCGCCTGAAGGAAGTCGATCCGATTCTCACTTGCGCGGTAGACGATTCGGTTCTCCTGGGTCAGCCGGCGTGACCAGACACCGGGCGCCAGGTACTTGAGGGGTTCCGGTTTGCCGATCCCGGCGAACGGATCTCTCACAATTGCCCGACTGAGCTCAAGCGCTCGCAGCGCCACCCTGCGGTCCGTCTCGACCCAATGGCGGAGATCCTCAATGAACTCGGGGTGGAAAACGGTGTCGCGGGCCCGGCGTCTCCCCGGATCCCGACGGCTACTTCCGCTCAAGTCCCGGATCTTTCCGCAGGGCCTCGACTGTCCGCGGCCTGCCTGTGCGCGGTGGCCCGCCCCAGCGCTCTCAACAGCCGCTCGGCATTCTTAGGCGACCGGAGCAAATGTGCGGTCTCCTGCAGCCCGGCGAGTTCCTCCGCCGCGATGTGCGCCACTTTCGGATTGCCCCGCCGGGTGATGATCACCGTCTCCCGATCCCCAACGGCGCGACTCATCAGGCTGGCCAGGCGCGCTCGTGCATCCGTATATGTGGAGATGAAAGCGGGCAGCCGGGCGGAAGTGGAGGAGACGCTCCCGTCGCGTGCGAGCCCGCACGCGGACTTCCTCTATCTGATGGCCGCCAACGCCAGCAACGCCGTCTTCGGGTTCCTGCTCTGGACCGCGTCGGCGCGCCTCCATGAGCCGAAGGAGACGGGGCTGGCGGCCGATCATCCCTGCGGGATGTCGGCTGACGACTACGTTCAGGTGTTGGTGCCAGATATCAAGGGGAGGCGCCGCACCTCTGGGGCCATTCGGGTATAATGTGTCAAAGGCATTGATGGCCGGGGTGCAACGGGGCCTACCTCTTCGGGAGGGGACGCAATGACCATCGCAACCGAGCACCACTACATTGTTCGGGACGGCAACATCCTCCAGGGGGAGCCCATCGTCGGAGGCACTCGGACTTCGGTGCGCGCCATCGTGGAACTGTGGCGCCTAGGGGTCACACCAGAAGAGATTCCTGTGCATCTCCCCCATCTCACGCTTGCGCAGGTGTTTGACGCGTTGAGCTACTATGTGGACCACCAGGCCGAGATCCAGGCCTACATCGTCCGCAACGAAGTTCCCGACGACCTGACGCATCCGGCTGCGCGGACGGATGCCTAGGACACCAGCAACTGGCCTTCGGGGCCGAGGCCGGACGCGTGCTTCTCACCCATAGCCGGGTTGACTTCGAGCGGTTGCACGGAGAGTGGTTGGGGGCCGATAGACCCCACGCTGGCATCGTCATTGCCCGGCGGCGTCCACCCGGGGATCTGGCTGCAAGAGTCGGGCGACTGCTCACCCGACCAGCCGCTGAAGACCTGAAGAACCAGCTTCTGTACGTCTGAGTCGCGGCCTGCGTTGTTGAACCGCGCTCGACGAACTACGCCCGGCGGGCCAGTGCCTTGGCGCCCTGCCGTTGGAACGAAGACGGGTTCGTCACGTTCCCGCAATCGCCTCCACCCGGGCACCCGTAGCCCACACCAGGTCGCGCGGGTCAATCCAGATCTGCAGTCCCCGCACTCCCGCACTGATGCTTATCCGCGGGTGTTGCAGGGCGGAGGCGTCAATGAACGTCGGGCAGGATCGCCGTGTCGCCAGGGGCGATACGCCCCCCTTCACGTAGCCGACCAGCCGCATCAACTCGCCCGAATCCACTAACTCGGCGCGGCGGGCACCCGCGAGGTGGGCGAGGGCGCGGAGATTGAGTTCGCAACTGGCCGGGACGCACGCCAGCAGGATCGCGCCCTCGCTGGAGCGGACAACCAGTGTCTTGAAGAGCTGGTCGGGCGAGATCCCGAGCCGCTCCACCGCCTCCGCGGCGGTGTGTTCCTCGGCCTCGAACTCCAACAGGTCGTAGTGGATGCCCAGGGCATCCAGAATCCGGGTCGCCCGCGTGCGCATTGTGGATGGGGAGTTCGGTGGGGAACCCCGTGGCGTCCTGCGCTATGCTGGCTGCGCTATACTGACACGGTGAGCCAAGTCACCCTGCATCCAGGCATCCGCCCCACCCTGGCCGAGGTGGGCGAGGCGCCCCCGGGCGAGTTCATCCCTGCCCGGTTCCAGCAGGAGGCCCTGGCCGCTCTGGGATCGCGAGACGTCCTGGTCTCGGCGCCGACCGGCAGCGGCAAGACCTGGATCGCGCAGGAGGCGATCCGCGCCTGGCTGACGTCCGGGGGCCAGAGTTGGTACACCACGCCGCTGAAGGCGCTCTCGAACCAGAAGTTCCGCCAGTTCCAGCGGCTGTTTGGGGAAGAGGCGGTCGGCCTGGTGACCGGGGAGCGGCGCATCAACCCCCGCGCGCCCGTCATCGTGGGCACCACCGAGATCCTTCGCAACATCCTCTATGCCGGGGGAGGTGACATCGCGTTCATCGTCCTCGACGAGGCACACTACATCGGAGATACGGAGCGCGGCACGGCCTGGGAGGAGATCCTGCTCCTCTCACCTCCCAATGCACGGCTCCTGCTGCTGTCCGCCTCGATTCCCAACGTGGACGAGCTGGCCGGGTGGATGAGCGAGATCCGCGGCCGGCCGCCGGCGGTCGTGCTGGAGGATCAGCGTCCGGTTCCACTGCGGCTGCTCCTGGCCGACGGTGGCGGCGGCCTCCTCCCGCCCGCGCTGGCCGGAAAGGTACGGCGCCAGGAGCGTCGCCGGGGCTGGCTGACCGAACTGGTGCGCCAGCTCGATGCCGGCAACCTGCTGCCCGCGATCCTCTTCTTCCCATCACGCCGCGAGTGCGACGTAGCGGTCCGCGAACTGTCCGCGCTGCGGCTGCCCGGCGCGGAAGAGCGCGCCAGGGCGCTGGGCAGGTGGGAGTCGGAGTACCCCACGCTGCTGGGCCATGCCTACCGGCACACGTTGATCCAGTGCGGGATCGCGCCCCACCACGCAGGGCACCTGATGGCCTGGCGCCTGGCGGTCGAGGACCTGCTGGGCCTCGGCCTGGTGCGCGCGGTCGCCGCCACGACGACGCTGGCGAGCGGGCTGGATGTGCCGGCGCGCACCGTGGCGTTGTCCACCCTTGTACGCAACAGCCCGGAAGGACCGGTCTCGCTCTCGGCTACCGAGTTCCAGCAGATGTCCGGCCGGGCTGGCCGCAGGGGTCGCGACCGCGTAGGCGTGGTGGTTATCCCGGCATCCGACCGCGGCGAGGCTCAGCTCGGCCTGGCCCTGTCTGGAGCAGAAGCCGAGCCGGTGACCTCCGCGTTCACCCCCACCTACTCGCAGGTGCTGAACCTGCTGTCGCGGAGGGACCTCCGCACCGCGCTCGCCGAGATCGGCAGGTCGTTCGCCGCCTACCAGGGCCTGCTGGGCCGCCGGATGCGGCTGCCGCGAAAGCTGCCCGACGGAGAGATCGCGGAGGCGGCCGCCCGGGCGCGCGACGGCTTGAGCACCGAGTTCCTGCTGCGGGCCGGGGTGCTGCAGTCGTTGGGATACCTTGACCGCAACGCGTGCCTGACCGAGAACGGCAGGTGGGCGATGCGGCTGCGGCACGCACGCCTGCTGATCCTCGCGGAGCTCGTGCGACGCAAGCAGGTCCCCCCTACCGGCCCGCGGCTGGCCGCGGTCGCAGC
>JASEHJ010000150.1 GCA_030018905.1 bacterium
CCGCCGTCCATGTATAGTTATTTATGACGCACTACACTAGAGAGTCCGGCCAGGAGGCCGGATGGAGTGGGGCGAAGTCGAGAGCATGCCCACTAACGGAGTATTGGTCCTTGTTCTCATGGCCGCCGCCGCGTGGTTCCTCGGCGGGCTCGTACCGCTGGTCGGAGCGTCGGTGATCGCGCTCTTCGCAGGCGCGGTCGTCCGCAACACCATTGGGACACCCCAGGCGCTTGCCCCTGGGGTGGAGTTCACGCTCAGTCGGCTGCTGCGGCTGGCAATCGTCCTCTTCGGCACCACACTGAGTTTTGCCGAGATAGTCTCGCTGGGCGGCGCCTCCTTCCTTGTCATCTGTGTCACCGTCGTCCTCGCCCTGGGGCTCACCGGCCTCTTCGGCAGGTGGGTGCAGGCGCCCCCCGGACTGGTGAGCCTGATCGGCGCGGGCACGGCCATCTGCGGTGCCACGGCCGTCCTGACCGTCGGGCCGATCATCGAGGCAAAGAAAGAAGAGATCGCCTTCGCGGTGACCACGATCTTCCTCTTCAACATGGCAGCGGTCGTCGTCTATCCGCTGCTGGGACACCTCCTGGCCCTCCCGGACGCCACCTTCGGGGTCTGGGCCGGCGCGGCAATTCACGACACGTCGTCGGTGATGGCCGCCTCGCTGGCCTACAGTGAACCCGCCGGAAGGGCGGCCTTGGTCGTCAAGCTCACGCGCACCTTGATGCTGGTCCCCCTGGCGCTTGTCTTCGGCGTCATCGCGCACCGCTACCGCAGCGTCAGTGTCGCCAGGATCTTCCCATGGTTCGTCCTGTGGTTCGTGCTGGCCGCGGGCCTGAACACCCTAGGGCTGTTTGGTCCGGGGACGGTACGCCTGGCAGGCCTGCTGGCGAAGTTCCTCGTTGTCATGGTGATGGCCGCCGTGGGCCTAAGCGCCGATCTCCGGCGGATGCGCGAGATCGGCCTCCGGCCGTTCTACATCGGCCTCTTCGCCTCGGTGCTGATCGCCGTGGTCAGTCTGGGACTGATCCGGCACCTCATCGGATAGGGCGCGCCCCGAAGCCCTGGTGGACGGCCTCCTGCCGCGGACCGAAGGGGCCGCGGCGCGTCGGCGAGAACTCCTTGGGGCGGGGGAATGGAGCCATGAGCAGGTCTCGCGTCCTCACCTTCGCCACCGCGGTAGCAATCCTGGGGCTGGGAGTGTGGTTGATGGCATTGAACCCTTGGCAGGATGAGTCGGGAGCGGCCGGGCCGTCCGGCGAGCGGGTGAAGCTGCCCGCGCCGCGCACAGACGGCGACACCTCGGTCGAACAGGCGCTGCAGCGCAGGAGGTCGGTCAGGGAGTACCGGGACGCGCCGCTGTCAGTCGCCGAGATCTCGCAGCTCCTCTGGGCCGCGCAGGGGATCACCGAACCTCGGGAATCGCGCAGGGCGGCGCCCTCCGCGGGTGCTACCTATCCGCTCGAACTCTATCTCGTCAGCGGTAACATCGCGGGATTACCGAAAGGCATCTACAAGTACAGGCCCCTGGACCACGAGATCACGAGGATCAGGGACGGCGACGTGCGCAAGGAGCTGGCGGCCGCCGCGCTGGGGCAGTCCTGCGTCGAGCGGGGCGCGGCCTCCCTGGTCTTCTCTGCGGTGTACGCACGCACGACCGCGAAGTACGGCGAGCGGGGCATACGGTACGTCCACATGGAGGTCGGGCACGCAGCTCAGAACGTGTATCTGCAGGCGGTCTCCCTGGGGATGGGCACGGTCGTCGTCGGAGCGTTTGACGACGAGCGGGTCCGGAGGATCGTAGGAATGCCGGACGGCGAGCACCCGCTGTACATCATGCCCGTAGGCAAGAGATGAGCGGGATTTGTTCCAAGCACTTCACCAGGTGCATCAGCGCGAGGTTCACCGGCGTCGCAACTCCAAGCCGGGATCCTTCCCTGACGACGGCACCGTTGATCACGTCGATCTCGGTCTGACGTCCCATCTCCACATCCTGCAGCATCGAGGACCTGTTGTCGCCGGTCCGACGGGCCACATCCCGGACGTGCGCCCAGGGATCCTCCAGCGGCACCCGCACGCCGGCCCGGCTGGCCACGGCGAGGCCTTCATCCACCGCCTCTTTCATGATCTCGACCGCTTCGGGCATCTCCAGCAGCCGCCCATTCCGCACGCGCAGAATGGCGGTCAGCGGGTTGATGGCGATGTTGACGAGCAGCTTCGCCCATATCACGCCCTGCACGTTGTTGCTGGCAGACGCATGGAGCCCGGCGTCCGTAAACGCCTCCACGAGGCATCGCAGCCGATCCGTGGGCGCGCCGTCCAGTTCCCCGATCAGGGTCTCACCTGAGCCGGCATGGTGGATGCGTCCGGCCCCGAGCACATTGGCCCCCTGACCCGTGGTCCCTGCCATGAGATGGCTCCTGGGCACCTCCTCAGCAAGGGCGTCAACGTTCCCGAGCCCGTTCTGGAGAGTCAGGACCACCGTGCTCGGAGCGAGGAGCGGGGCAAGCGAGGCGGCGGCCTGCCTCGTGTGGTAGGACTTCACGAACACCAGCACCAGGTCGCACGGGCCGACGGATCGGGGATCGGTGACGGCCCGCGGCCGCACGACCCGTTCCTCGCCGTTGGGCTCCACGATACGCAGCCCCTGGCGCGCGATGGCGTCCGCGTGCCCGGTTGCTGTGTCCACGAGCCAGACCTCGTGTCCGGCGGCCGACAGATATCCCCCGAACAGGGACCCCATGGCTCCTGCGCCGATCACGCACACCTTGAGCTGCCGCGCCCCTCCTGCCTCCATCGCAATCACCAGATTCCCAACCGCCTCACTCAGGGGCAGCGTGTCACCTCAAGAGGCCGGCGCGCACAAGCCCTTCCCTCAACTCCCTGGCCTGTTCGGCATCCATGGGGTAGCAGTGCTCGGAAGCTGGAAAAGCCCCTTCCCGGACCTCCACGGCAAACTGAGCCAGTGATTCGCGGCAGGCCGCGCCAAGATTAGCGTACCGTTTGACGAACTTCGGGACGAACCGCTCGAACAGCCCCAGCATGTCGTGAAGGACGAGCACCTGTCCGTCACAATCCGGACCGGCACCGATGCCTATGGTGGGAACGCCTACGGCCTCTGTGATCATCTTCCCGACCGGGGCGGGAACCGCCTCCACCACTATGGCGAAGACACCGGCCTCCTGCAGGGCAAGCGCGTCCTCCACCACGGCCTGCGCGGAATCCATGGTCTTCCCCTGCACCCGAAACCCTCCAAGCTGAGAAGCGCTCTGCGGCGTCAACCCGATGTGGCCCATCACCGGGATTCCGGCCCGCACGATTGCCTGAACAGCCGGCGCGGTGCGCCTGCCGCCCTCCAGCTTCACGGCGTCCATCCCCGCCTCTTTCAGGAAGCGGCCGGCGTTTTCAACCGCCCTTTCGCCGGACACCTCGTACGAGAGGAACGGCATGTCTCCCACAAGGAACGTGTTCTGGGCGCCTATCGACACGGCCCGCGCCATGATCAGCATCTCTACCATGGTCACCGGGACGGTGTTCTTGTAGCCCAAGGTCGTCATCGCGCCCGAATCGCCCACAAGGATCATGTCAATGTCCACCGAGTCAACGAGCGACGCGAAGGCGTAGTCGTACGACGTTACCATTGTGATCCTGCGGCCTGAGCGCTTCCGCTCCAGGAAGTCAGGAATCGTGCCCTTCTTCTTCCGCGGCGTCTCCACGCCAGCACCTCCTCGCTCCATTTGGAGCCGCTTCCTCCCCCAGGAAGTACACGATCGCGGCGGCGTACAGCCGGGCCGCCTCCACCAGCTCGCCGACCTCCACGTATTCGTCAGCCTGATGCGGGATCTGCCGGTTGCCGGGGCCGATGGTCACAACGGGGATACGGGCCCACGCATGCAGAAACGTCCCGTCGGTCGAGCCAGGGACGCCTCCGTACCGGGGCTCCCGGCCCATCGACTCCAGAAAGGCCCGCTCGATGGCCCGCACAAGGGGATCCCACGGAGGGGTCTCCGTCCAGGGGCGGTCTTCGACCAGCTCCACGGTTACCCGCACGCACGGGTCGTCGGCCTGCGCGGCGTTCGCGAGCTCGCAGATGGCGCGGTGCAGGTCGGCGTGATTCTGGCCTGGGATCGTCCGCACATCCACCGTCACGCGCGCCTCGCCGGCCATCACGTTGAACTGCGGCTCTCCGTGCGCGGGCGCGCGGATCGTCGTCGGCGTGATGTGGGGCAGGCCCAGGTGGGGATCGCGTTCATGACCCTCCTGCTGACGGCGGTCCTCCTCCGCCAGCAGGGTGACGAACCTTGCGGCCGCCGGAATGGGATTGACGCCGGCATAAGGCATCGCGCCGTGGGCCATCTTGCCGGTGAAGGAAACCAGCACGCGCATAGCGCCCTTCTGCCGCAGGCAGATCTCGTTCTCCTCCGGCTCACAGACGATCGCGCCGTCGAACCCCTGCGCGTGCCCGTCGCGGATGAAGGATTTGATCCCCAGCATCATGCCTTCCTCGTCGGCCACCGCGGCAATCCGAACGCGGCCGGGCAGGTCGGGTGCCGCTCTGCGCACCGCGTCGAGGGCGCACGCTGCGGCGGCGAGCCCTCCCTTCATGTCCGCGGCCCCGCGGCCATAGATGCGGCCGCCCGAGACCTCGGCATCGAAGGGCGGATGCGACCATGCGCTGCGGTCGCCCTCGGTTACGACATCGGTGTGCCCTTCCAGGATGAGGCCCCGGCCCCGCCGGCCAGAGGTCCAGTCGGCAACAACATTGGGGCGGCCCGGGGCCGCCTCGTGCACCGAGACCCGAAGCCCGAGGCGGGAGAGATGCCCGGCCAGGTACGCCGCCACCGCCGTCTCGTTGCCCGCCGGATCATCGGGACGGTACACGCTGGGGATTCTGACGAGTTCGCGCGTGAGCCGCACGACCTCGTCAGCGTTCACCGCTGCGGCCGCCTTCCCGGCCAGGACGTTGGCGGAGCCGGAGCGCGGCGGCACGGTCTCCACTACGGCTGCCCCTGCCGCAGGCGGGGGTCGAGCAGGTCGCGCAGGCCGTCGCCCATCAGGTTCCATCCAAGAACCGTGGAGGCGATCGCAACGCCCGGCCAGACTGCCATCCATGGCCTGACGAAGAGCACGTCGCGCGCCTCCAGCAGCATTCCGCCCCAGCTGGGGGTCGGCGGCTGCGTCCCCAGGCCCAGGTAAGAAAGCGCCGCCTCGGCCAGCACGGCGCCCGAGAACGCGACCGTGGCCTGGATGAGCAGCGGCCCGGCGATGTTGGGCAGGATGTGGGATGTCACTATGAAAACGTCCTTCGCGCCCAGCGCTCTGGCGGCCAGGACGAACTCCTGGCCGCGCACCGCCAGCGTCTGCGCGCGGGACAGGCGCGCGAACACGGGAATCAGAACCACGCCGATCGCAATCATGGTCTGGATGTGCCCGGGCCCCAGCACGGCCACAACCATGATTGCCAGCAGCAGGGATGGAAAGGCCATCAGACCGTCTATGACCCGCATGAGGATGGCATCCACCCGGCCGGCCCGGTACCCCGAGAATAGGCCAATGCTCGTCCCGGCTCCGGCGCCGATGGAGACGGCCACGACGCCGACGACCACCGCAACCCGGCCTCCATAGA
>JASEHJ010000151.1 GCA_030018905.1 bacterium
CGATCAAGCCCTCAAGACCCAACTCGATGAGAAGGATCGGCAGCGGCCTCGGTTGATCCGGACCTCCTTCTGGCCGTCCGACCTGTTCAGCTGCCGGCGCAAGGTCGCGCTTGGTTTCCGAGAGGTTTCCCTGGACTCGGTCGCCCCGCGTGTCAAGGAAGCCCGCTACTGGGGTAACGTCTTTCACAAGCAATACTACGAGCGGCTGCTGTGCGTCCCGAACCTCCGCGTGATCGCAACCGAGCAGAAGATCTCCATCGCCATCCCCGGGGTCAACACCCCGCTGCGCGGTCGCTTTGACGTCCTCGGTGAGATCCGAGCAGCGGAGGTCGCGGCAGTTCTCAACGTCTCCCTGCCCGAAGGCGTTCCCCCCGACGAGATCATCCCCTTTCTGCTGGATGTCAAGTCGGCCTCCCCCTATACCGCCCGGCAGGTGGCTGAGACCGGGCGTCCCCTCAGGACCGATGAGGCGGAGGTCACCTGCTACATGCACAGCCTGCGCGTGCCGCTTGCGCTTGTGGTCTACCACGATAAGGCCAGCAACATCCGCGAGATCGCCCCGGTCTTCTACTCCGAGAGCGCATTCGGCGAGATTGCCGAGTGGGTCCGCAGCGTCTATCTCGTGCTGCGCGCGGGCGAGTTGCCCGATGCTGAGTTTGACACGGAAACCACCAACTTCCCCTGTTCCTTCTGCTCTTACCTTACGACCTGCCGCGAGCTCGGGCCCGGCTCGCCCCGCCCCATCGAGACGCTGCAGCAGGAGGGCCTCTCTGATGAACAGGCCGCCGCGCTGCGCGTGGAAGGCGAGAAGCTCTTGACCGAAATCGTCAACCTTGAGGAGATCGGCAGCGCGACGACCAAGAGCGTCAAGGCCCTGCGCACCGACCTCGAGCGGATCGTCGAGCGAGTGGGCAGCATCGAACTCCCCGTTGCGTTCGCCCGCCTGTCAACCCGCACCGAGTGGGACCTCGAAGCGCTTGCCGTCCAGCTTCGCTCCCTGGGACGCCTCCAGGACGTTCTCGAGATCTCCACCAGCAAGGTGGCGGACCTCGTGAGCAGCGGCTCTCTTCCCGCCAGCCTCATCGCCGATACCCGGCGGCGTGAGAAGGCCGGCATCAGAATCTCCAAGCGTAGGCGGCAGGATAGCGTCACCGTCGCCGCCCCGTCCTCTGACACCAATGATGCCGAAGGACAGGAGACCCTACCCAGTGTCCACTGACCGCTTCAACCTCAATGATCCCGTGCTCGCCGCGGCGTTGGCTGAGGTCAAGACGCGACTTCCCGTCTCGCAGGTGCTCGCGGACGCGGGGCTTCCGGTTCATCGCCTCGGTCCGCAGCGCCTGCGCGCCCTCTGCCCCTTCCACGCCGACTCCGACCCCAGCCTCGTTGTCTACGACGACCGGCGCTTCTACTGCTTCGGGTGCGGAGCGAAAGGGGACGTCGTCGATCTGGTCAAGGGAATCGATGAGCACCCCTCGTTTGTCGACGCGCTGAGGGCGGCGGCGGAGCGGGCCGGTGTGTTCGTGCCGGACCGCGTCGCCGCGCCGGATCCGACGGGACCGCTGTTTGCCGCCGCCATGGAGGCCTACGCCGGACTGCTCACCCCCCAGGCCGTGCAGTATCTCGCCGGGCGCGGCTTTCCGGAAGCGTTCGTCCGCGCCAAGCAGATCGGCTACGCGCCGGAACGGCCGAAAGCGTTCTTGGCCGGCTACCTCCGGGCCAACGGCCTGTCGCTGCAAGCGGCGGCCGCCTGCGGCCTCGTCGTGCGCACCAGCAGCGGGCAGTCCGCGCGCGATGCGTTCGCAACCGCCGGCGGAGGCTACCTGGTGTTCCCCGTGCGGCGTGGGCCCAAGGTGGTCGATCTCCAAGGACGCGCCTGGCCCGAAGCGCCGGGTAAACCCAAGTACCTCAACCTCCCCGGAGAACGGTTGCACCTCTTCGGCGAAGATCATCTCGCCGGCCCCTGGGTCGTGTTGTGTGAGGGCGTTCCCGACGCGCTCAGCGCTGAAGTCGCCGGCATTCCCGCCGCCGCAAGCTTCGGCACCCGCGCCTTCCGGGACGGTTTCGTCCCTAAGTTCCGGCGCTGCCAGCGCATCTACGTCGCCTACGACCGCGACGCAACCCTGCGCGGGGCCGAAGTCGCCTGCTCGTTCGGCGTCCGCGGCCGCGTTCTGCTCCTGCCCGACGATCTCGGCCCCAAGGGGGACCTCAACGACCTCCTCGTCAGCCGCGGATCCGACGGCTTCCGAGCGGAGATTGAGCGCCTTCTCAAGGCGGCCCCCACCGGGTATCAGGTCCGGATCAATGTTCTCCAGACAGGAGACCTCTTCGACCTCTACAGCCACGCCACCGGCCTCTTGGCCGATATCCAGCGACTCGATCCCATCAGCCGCCAGGTGCACCTCCAGCACCTTGCGGATCGCACCGGTCTGCCGGTGAGAGTCGTTGAGGAAGCTGGGCGAGAAGCCGCACGCCACGAAGCCGAACTCAGCGCCAAACCCAACCCGACGGTCAACGGAGGGGCCAAAGATGCTGCCGTCTAGTCTCCTCTCCCAAGCCGACCGTCGCGTGGGACACACAATGTCGGTGCTCTCCGGACACCAGCACCGGGTCGGCGACCTTCTCGATCTGCTGTGCGCGCAGTTGGGTAGAGCGCCGTCGGCGGCGCTGAGTATCGCCGCGTACTATCACGACACCGGAAAAGTCGCAATGCTCCAGTTGGTCGAGTCCGACGCCTCTCTCACAGAGCAGGAGTGGGCTGCCATCCGGCGCCACCCCCTTCTCAGCGCCCAGTTCCTGGAGCAGGCCAACCAGCCTGAGGCCGCCCGCATCGTGCGCGCTCACCACGAGCGCTGGGACGGCACCGGCTATCCTGACGGTCTGGCCGGAGAAGCCATCCCCGCCGACGCGCGGCTGCTCGCGCTCGCCGACGCGATCGCCGCAATGACTGAGCCCCGCGCCTATCGTCCCAAGCAGCCGGCCGTTCTTGACGAGCTCCGGCGGGGAGCCGGCACGCAGTTCGACCCGGCGCTCATCCCCGCCGCGATTAGGGTCGCCCGCACGCTCCTGGAGGGGGCCCACCCTGCCTGAGCTCCAGGCGTCATCCCTCGCGTGGGTGCTGCTTGCCCTCCTGCTCTACGGCGCGGCGCTGGCCGTCTCGAGGCTCGTTCGCGCCGCGCTTGCGATTGTCGCAACTCTCCTGCTGCTCAGTTACCTGCTCAACCCGAGCGAGCCCTGGTCCCTGGTTCAGCAGGTCGGTGCGACCGCCCTGCCCGCCCTGCGCGCCCTCGCCAGGGTCGGCTGGACATTGTTGCAGACCCTGATCGGCCTCGTCCTGCGCACCATCGGGTTGTAGGATGAGCCTTGAGAACCGCGTCCGGGACGCCTTCGCCCCCGGTGGCCCCATCCCGAAAGCCCTCCCCGGGTTCACCGCGCGGCCCTCCCAGGTCGCGATGGCGATCGCCGTCGCGCGCGCGGTCGTCACCAAACGCACGCTCCTGGCCGAGCTGCCAACCGGCGCCGGCAAGAGCCTGTCCGCGCTCGTCCCGATTACTCTCGCCCTGCTCGCTAAAGACTGCTCCCGGGCCGCCTACTCCACCGCTACCATCACCCTCCAGGAACAGCTCATCTCCAAGGACATCCCAACCATCCAGACCGCTTTCGGCGGCCCGCAAGCCGCCCTGCTCAAGGGGATGGGCCGCTATCTGTGCGTGCTCAAGTGGACCATGAGCTTCTCACACCTCGCCCAGATCGCCGGAGCGGAAGCCCTCAAAACCTTCAATGAGTGGGCCGTGCGCACACAGACAGGCGACCAGAACGAGCTTCCCGAAGTCCCGCCTTGGTGGAGTGATGTCGCCGCGGATTCCCGCGACTGCCTGGGCCCCGCCTGCGCGCACCAGCTCGCCTGTTCCGCTCTGCGCGCCAGAGAGCGAGCGCGTAGCGCCCCGCTGCTGGCCGTCAACCACCATCTCCTGCTCCTCTACCTGCGCTACAACAGCCGCTTTCTGGCCGAAGACGCCCCCATAGTCCTCGACGAAGCCCACCACGTGGCGGAGATCGCCAGCGAGATCTACGGCACCAGCTTCACCGATCATACCTTCCGAGCGCTGGCCAACCGCCTTCACGGCCTGGCCCCGGACGGAAGGGACCCTCTTCATGGCGAGATCGCAGGCGCCCTCTATGTCCACAACGCGCTCATGGCGCAATTGAAACCCTCTGGAGACGAGCCCGTCTCCCTGCCGGCCGTGACGGCGGAGCACCTCGCCGCCTATATCAGCACGATCGACCATCTCCGCGCCCTCATCTGCGCTCGGCCCTGGGAGATCTTCCGCGATAAGACCGGCAGCAGCCCCAATGACCGCGCCGCGATCGCCGTCCGTATGCTGGAGTCGTACCGCGCCAACGTCGAGGGCGCCCTCCGGCCTCCCTCCGGCGTCGCCAGCTGGGTCGAGCCTGCGCGCGGCAAGGAGGTCTCGCTGGTCGTCTGCAGCGCGCCCATCGATGTCGGTGGAGCGCTGGGGGGGGTCTTCCGACCAGAGGGGCCCGCGCGCATCCTGATGAGCGCGACTCTCGCCGCCGGCGGCAGCTTCGCGCACGTCAAGGCGCGGCTTTCTCTCCCCGACTGCGACGAGATCGTGCTGCCATCTTCGTTCGATTACCAGGCGCAGACGCGCTACTATCTTCCCGCCTCGCCGCTCGACCCAAACGCGCCCGAGTTCACTGCGCTGGTCACCAATGAGCTCCGCGGTCTCCTGCGGGCCAGCCAGGGGCGCGCGCTCGTTCTGTTCACCAGCTACAAGCAACTGCGCGACGTCGCCTCTGCGCTGCGCGGGCGACTGCCCTACCGGATGCTCGTGCAGGACGAGGGCAGCACAACCGCTATCGTCGAGGAGTTCCGCCGGGACGTGCATTCCGTCCTGCTCGGCACCGCCCGCCTGTGGGAAGGCGTCGATATTCAGGGCGAGGCGCTGTCGGTCCTGGCTGTGGTGCGACTCCCGTTCGACGTCCCGAGCCATCCGCTCGCCCGCGCGCGCTACGAAGCCGCCAAGGCGAGAGGAGAGCAGCCGTTTGCCACCATCGTCGTCCCGGACGCCATCATCAAGCTGCGCCAGGGCGTGGGCCGGCTCATCCGCTCGCAAACCGACCGCGGAGTCGTCGCCATCCTCGATGGGCGCGTCCAGACGAAGAACTACGGCAGGTCTTTCATGCGGGCGCTGCCGCCTGCCCCCGTCCTCTCCAGCCACGGCGAGGTCGCCGCTTTCCTTCTTTCCCGGCAGCCCGCCGGCGCTCTCCGGTGAGTCCCCCTCCCTTCTCTACTCCGCCACGCCCTCCGAGACTCCCGCAGCCTTGGCTCGCCGCCGCGGTCCCCCTGGCGTCCGCCGTAGCGCTCGCGCTTGGCAGAGCGGCTCCCTTTCAGGCCGATGGCGTCACCCGCACGGCCGTGTTTGTGCTCGCGCTGACCGCTGCCGCGATGGCCTCCGGCGCCACCCAGCAGGCCGCGCGAGGGCGCACCGCTCTGGTGCTCCCAGGCGCCGCCGCCGCCGCGACGGCGGCGATCTCGTGCGGCCTCCTCGCCGG
>JASEHJ010000152.1 GCA_030018905.1 bacterium
GCGGTGTACCGGCTGGCTGGCGAGCCAGTGGGATGCGCGTTTGGATAGCGGCTTGGGATGTACGCCTTGTCCAGGTCCAGAGCGTCGTCAATCAGGGCTTGCGGCACGCCGTGGCGTGCCCCGAGCTGAACAAGGAGGTCAGCCACGGAGTGGCCCCAGGCCTCAGCCCCCATTCTTTGGAAGACGGCCTTGACGGCCTTCTCGGCTGCCTGCTGTGCGGAGAAGCACGCCCAGTTGTGAAACCCGTGCGCGCGGTCACTACGGGCGTGCTCGAGATCATCGAGGGCCGAATCCATCCAGTCCTTGCTACGCTCCAACGGAACGGCCCCTGCCCGACCCAGACCGGGCCCCTAGGTCCGGGCCTTGCGCACGATCGTCCACTTCCCGCCCTGGAACTTCACCAGGTCGCCGACCCCGACCGCCATCCAGAACTCGTAGGGAACGCCGTACTCCTGCGCGTTGATCACAACCATGTATGGGGTTTGCTCCCAGATGCGCGAGCGCTTTTCATCGACCCATCCGATGATCTCCGCCTGAGAACTGACCCCTGAGCCTCCCGCGGGAGACGACTGGCCCCCGCAGGAGGGCAGGATCTGCGCCACGGCCATGAGTGCGACGATCGCCATCACCTTGATCATTGCCCATCATCCTCCGTCACCTTCGCGGCATCGTCCTCATTCTACACCAAATCGCCGCCGCCGCAATCGGCGGTTCGGTTCGCTCCCGCTCGGTCGCGTGGGGTGCCGGCAGAACAAGTCCCCCGGGGAGGAGACTCTCCCCGGGGGACGATAGAAGGAGCCGCTACCCTGTTACCAGGAGTAGGTCAGCTCTGCGCGGTAGAACTTCACAAACTCCTGGTTGGTGTAGTAGGTGGGAACGAACGTGAACGTCGGTCCCTTTGCCAGGAAGTAGTTGAACGAGATGGTTGTGCGCGGCGCCAGCGTGTGCGCCAGGCGGAACCACCACTCGCTGTAGGCGTTGTCCGTCGAGGGCCAGTAGGTGGTGCCGGCCTCGTACAGGATGCTCCCGGACCAGGCCGGGGAGAAGGTCAGGTTCAACCTGGCCAGATAGCCCTTCATGTTGAATACGTACGCCTGAGACATGATGGTCGTGGCGTAGCTGTTGAGCGGCTGGCATGCCGCGAACGGTGTCCCAGCAGTGCTCGCGATTGTGCAGCTGCCGTCTAGCGGACCGTAGTCGTGGTACTCGAGGTCCAGGGTCGGCCTCCAGGTCGAGAACCCGATCAGCCGGGCCAGGTCCAGGTTACCGCCCACGCGCCAGGCCTTCGTGGTGGTGGTTACCAAATTGCTCTTCCACGAGGCGTAGTCGAAGTACATCCTAATGCCCGGAACCAGGGTGCCTACAGCGTCAACGCCCCAGCCCGATCCGCCGCTAGCATAGGCCGGAGCAGTCGGCAGCACATACTCCTGGAAGTAGCTCCCGCCAAGCGTCCAGCCAGGCAGGATCGCACTGGATGTTGCGCGCACAATCCGGTTGTCGCGGATCGTCTGGCTTCCGCCCGTGCCGGTGCCGACGCCGATAACCTGATCGCGGAAGATCGCCAGGTCAATGTTCAGCGGACCCAGCACCCACCGCGACAGGATACCGTCCGAGGTCCCGGTGGTCGTCGTGGCCAAAGGAAGGGCATTCGGGAACGCAGCCGAGAAGGAAGCGTGGGTCACGCCGCCCGCGGAGCTGCTGGCAGGATCGTAGAGCAGGCCCACGCCGTAGGGGCCACCAGGGGCCAGGGAGTAGAACTGGCGGCCGACCCTCCAGAGGCTCGCGCCGTAGGTATTCCGGAGGTCGAGGTAGAGCATGTCAAAGGTGACGTTGTTGAAGGCGTAGTTGTGGCCGAAGCGGACGTCATAGCCGATGCCGCTGTTGTTGGCCTGGTTGTTAGCAGCCAGCCGGATGACGGCCGTTGCGTTGGGGGCTATGGTGCCGGTGAAGGTCAGGCGGGTCCGCATCCGACCGTCCGGGTGCTTGTTGCCTGGGCCGCTGGGGCCTGCCGGAAATACGTTGTAGCGGAAGCGTGCGTCGCCGGTGACCTTGGTGTTGTCCATCCGGGCCCGGAGAGCCGCGAGCTCTTCCTCGACCGCGGTTACCCGCACGCCGAGGGCGGCCAGCTCAGCCCGGAACTCCGCCACGAGGCGGTTCAGGGTCGTGATGCTGGCAGTGAGGCGCTTGTCAGTCGCGGTAATGGTGGCGGTGAGCGCCGCGCGGGTAGCCGCGTCGGTCTTGGTCAATTCCGCCCGGCGGACCAGGTCCGGGGGCATCGGAGGGATCTTGATGGCCTCGATGCGCGCCAGAACGCGCGCAACTACCATGGCCATCTCGTAGCGGGTCATCGCCCGGTCGCCGCGGAAAGCCCCATCGGGATAACCCTCGATGAGACCCTTGGCCGCCAGCTCAGCGATCGCGTCGTATGCCCAGTGATCGGTGGGCACGTCCGCGAACGGCTGCGCCATGGCGGGGGCGACCAGCGTGAGAGACAGCAGAGCTGCTAGAACGACAGCAATGTGCTTCATCGTTGGTTTCTTCCCCCTTCAGGTGTGTTGCGTGTGTCGGGCCTTCCGGCACACGGCGCGGGGGATGGAGTGAGCGTGTTTCCTCAACCTCCCGGCCTGTTCCTTGGGCCCTTCGTCCCGCCGCCTCGGTGCCCTACCCTCTTCCCGGCCCTCCTCTGCGGGTGGGCGCCGCGATGCCTCTTCGGCCGCGGCTGCGGATAACGCCCTTCAGTCCTCTGCAAACACACTATCATCCTGCCCAGTCCGGCGCAATACTCCGTGCACGGACGGCGCAGACAGCACCAACAGTTTGTAGGTTCGCCGCCCTGGACCAAAATCCTCCTGCCCGGACCTCCGGAATCCGCCGGCGGTCGTCTCGGCTCCGGCAGGGGCGGGCGCGCCGCCGGGCGGGCAGGATTGCCCTCCTGCATACCGAATAGAAGGACCCTGTGGTCGCCAGAATCGGAAGGCAGAACTCTAACTCTATTGAGGACCAGGTGAGAACCTCCATGACATTCAAGAAGGCCCTGCGCGCTGTGCTCGTCGCATTTCCCGTCATCCTTGCATCGCCCGTACTCGTCCTGGCCATCCAGGGCGGGATGTTCCTGCCCGTAGGGGTGTTCGTGGCCATCTACTCCCCCTGGACGCCGTTCGTCTGGTTTCCCCAGACCAAGTGGCTGGTCACCCACACCATCTGGATGTCCCGTGAACTGCGCGGGTTGCTGGCGGACACTGGCTGGGTGCTGATCGTGCTCGGCCTGGTTGTCTTCCTCGTATCGTACATATACTTCTACTCGATTAGGAAGCATGTGGGCCTTGTGACAGGGGGGCCCTACGCGCTGGTGCGGCACCCCCAGTACCTGGGGATCTTTGCCGGCCTGACCGGCTTCACGCTGCTGGGTGCCAGACCCATCGCCGTCATCGCATGGGTTACCGCAGTCTGCTCCTACCTGGCGCTGATGGTCCATGAGGAGGGCGAGAACGACCGGCGGTTCGGCGCGGCCTACCACGCCTACCGCGAGCGAGTTCCGTTCATCATCCCGTTCTTCCCCCGCGCCCTGACAAGACTCTGGGCCCGGCTGTTCGCCGCCCCGCGGCCCGTGCAGTACGCTGCGATCGCCGCCATCTACGTGGCGCTCGTGGCTGCGGCCATCACCCTGATGCGCGACCGGGCCTTCCCCACCTAGCGGCCTGGAGGCCTCGAGAAGCCGAACAGGCTCTCGTCGTTGTTCACGAGGACCTCGACCAGGCCGTCGCCGTCGAGGTCCTCCGCCGCTATCCCCATGTAGGCCAGGCGGCCGCCCAGGCGGTGCTCCCACTTGAGGTCGCCCCGCGGCCCGATCAGGTAGACGAACCCATTGTGGCTGCCCGCGAAGACCTCGATCTGGCCGTCCCGGTCGAGGTCGCCGGCGGCCACGGACCCGCTGATGTGGCCCCGCCGCTGGAACTGCCAGAGTGTACGGCCGGCCGGCGACAGGCAGAGCACCGTGCCGTCCTGCACCCCCGCGACGATCTCCTTCGTGCCGTCGCGGTCCAGGTCGGCGACCGCGAGTCCGTTGTAACTGGTGACAGGACCCCGCGTGCGCACCGTCCATCGCAGCCGGCCCTGGGCAGTCAGGGAGTGCACTGCGCCGGCCCAGTCGGCGGCGTAGATCTCCAGCGCCCCGTCCCCGTCCGCGTCATCCACCGTGATCCCGTAGACCGAGCCGCCTGTCTGGTAGACCCACCGCTGCCGGCCCTCGTGGTCAATCGCGTGGATCGCGCCGTTGCCGTGGTTGCCGATCACGACCTCCCGCTTCCCGTCCCTGTCCAGGTCAACGACGGCCGGCGCGTTCATGTCGGCGTTCCCGCCCATGGTGTAGGTCCACCTGGCCCGCCCGGTGGCGGCGTCCAGACAGTACACATGACCCTGGTTGTCGGCGAAGATGACCTCGAAGCGGCCGTCGCCGTCCAGGTCGGCCACTGCCGGGCTGGCATAGCTGGTGTAGGCCCTGGACTGGAAGGTCCAGACCACCTGCCCCCTCCAGTCCAGGCGGTGGAAGGTCGAGAAGCCCCCGGACTGGTAGGGCGCGAAGAAGACCTCCGGCCGCCTGTCGCCGTCAACATCCACCACGGCCGGGGTCATCAAAACGATGCCGTTCAGGCCCATCACCGAGAACTCCCAGCGCCGTCGCGGGAACGGCCGCTCCAGCACCAGGATCCGGACGCCCTCACCGTAGATCAGCTCAACTTGGCCATCGCCGTCGAGGTCCGCCGCGGCCGGGGGGGAGACCGACGCCGGGGATGCGGTGGTCTCGAAGGCCAGCCTCCACGCGACGTGCGGGGCGATCAGGCCTCCGGGCCTGGGCGTGAAGTTCGTGCGCTGGAGGTTGTACCCGCCGAAGGCCCAGAGCGGCGGCGCCGCGGGCTGGGCCGCCAGCGGCAGTGAGCCGAGCGCCACGAACGCGCCCAGCGCGACCGACGCGACCAGCCGAGAGACATTCCACTTGTGACCAACCGCACATGAGACCGCTATCGCGCGCGTTCGACTGCCTGAACCGATCATCTCTTAACCTCGCATGTTGAGCCTTGACGGCCGGATGGGCCGACCGGTGCTCCTGCGCCGGCTGGCCGGTATTACCCGCCTATTCTACATCAAGGCGCCACCGCCCGCTCCTTCATCTGTCCCCGCCGCTGACCCGGCCAGCACCGCCTCGGCCAGCAGCACAGCCGCGTAGTCGTCGTAGGGCTCAGGCGGCGTCTGGAGAGTGCGCGGCACCAACCGCCTCCACCCGCGGGCAGGATGTTCGTCGAAGTACCGTGACCTGGCCCGCAGCGTGCTGCCCGCCTCCTCGACGACCGACACCTGGGTCACGCCCGCGCCCGCGAGCAGTGCGATCACCGTCGCCGATGCGGTGCGGTTGCCTACGACCACCTCGGTCACCGCGTACCGCGACTGCCAGTCCCGTACCAGCGCCGGCAGCGCCTCACGCGAGACCACCGCCCTCGCGTGGACCTTCCCGGGCTCGCAGACTGCCACGCCGCACC
>JASEHJ010000153.1 GCA_030018905.1 bacterium
CCGGGAGGAACACGTCCTCGCCTCGCGTCTGCGAGCCGTGAAGGTATGCGAGCAGCTCGCGCACTCCACGGGGAAGCCTGGCCCGGTGGTGGGGGCCCACACCGCCCAGATGCGCGTCCCATACCAGGGGTGCCGCAGGAGGGCCGCAATGTCCCGCTCGTGGTCAAGCTCCAGCACGCCTCGCCGGAAGCAGTACCGGCGGGTCGGCAGGTCGATCCGCAGCGCGTGGACGCTGCACACGAAGCGCGTCATCCGGGACTCACCCCCGAGGTCGGGTTCCACAGGCGATTTTTGCCGGCGATGCCCCAGTGCTTCCCGGCGACCAGGCGAGGGGGGGCATCCCCGGCCGCGCAGCCGGTGGCCCGGTTCGCCGCAAACCGCCGCGGCGCCGACAACAGAAAACCTCCCCGGCACCCCTCCGCTATAACCCGAACACTGCGCCCCAACAGCTCACACCGAAGCTACGGCGAAGAACGAAGCACCTACCGCCAGCGAAGAACCCCCCTGCGACCCCTCTCCCAAGACCAGTGCACTACAGTTCTAGAACCACAGTGGTTCCACCAGACACCCCCAGCTTCTTCACCTGACCAGGAAGCGGAGCCGGTAGATCGTGGGGTGCCGGAGGCGGATCTGCACCGCCACCAGGCCGCCCCTCACCAACTCCGCTCGCCACTGCGCGATCTTCCGGTAGCCCACCCGAAGCAGCCCCCGCAAGAAGTGATCCCCTGGGTAGCAGCGCCCTTCGGCATTGGCGCAATCCATCAGCGCCCCCGCCAGGGCCTCGGCACCAGGGCTCACGTTCTTCTGCCGAAGGATCTGCCGCCAGGTGCGCCAGGTGATGATCTGCGGCCCCGACGTCCTGGCGAGGCGATTCACCTCCTGCTGCTGCGCCCATCGGTAGGTATCCGCCACGTCAGCGCAAACCGCCCGCTCTTCCTCGGGGGGATCACACTGGAGCCGGTTGACGCGAAGGACAATCTGCTGCGCGTCCTCCAGGGAGTAGCCCGCCGCGAAGCAGCTCCCGGCGATGGATTGCCGGGCGAAGTGCCGCCGCCTCTCGGGGATTCGGTGCAGCCACAGATCCCAGGGGCTAGAGAATCCCGCGGGAGCCGCCCGCTGTTGATCCGAGAGCTGCTTCCGCCCCTTCGCCGGCGTCCTCGCAGGAAGGCCGCGAAGGAAGTCCACCAGCGCCGCAGGGATCGGTGCCAGGAGAACATCCGCGAGGGATCGGCCCCTGCGCCAGGTGTACCGGCGCCCCTTGGGGTGCGGTGACGGGGGGGCGACAACGTACTGGCCACGGCCCTTCAGCTCGAGGCCGTAGGCCGTACGATTGATCGGGGCCAGATCCTCCGGCCTGGTGGCGCGAAACCACAGGTGCCGTCCTCGGTGCGTTAGTACCTCCGGGGCGATCGGCAGGGTGATCCCGTGGGCTATCAGCAGGACCTCGGCCGCGGGACTGTCAACGTCCAGCGCCACCATGCTGCCGAAGGTGCCGGTGACGATGCCGACACCAGGGGGATCACCGGCGAAGAGCTGCGCCACGTCCTCGGGCCGCTGCCGCCGGTTCTGCCAGTGCCGCCACCGCCGCAGCGCCGGCGTCTTGTCGGCCTTCAACGGGATGACGTTGAAGCCGGCCTGCCAGTAGACCAGGGCCGCGGCCAGGATACCTGTTCCTGACGAAGACGGAGCAGGAACCTTGCGGGGATGAACGAATGTTCGTATACTGCGTCCAGAAGGTCGCGTCACCGAAAGCCTCTAGTGATGGGGGCCACCACTGCCGGGGATGGGAGGTCTCCGGCAGTGGTCTTTATGGCCCGCGTGTTGTGTCGTCTGCTAGGTGTCGCCTCCTAACCTGTGTTGCCTTTCACCGCGCCGCCGCCAGCTCGCGGCGCACCTCCCTGGCTGACCGCTTTGCCGGCCACAGGTCCAGGATCATCTGGCCAGGCTGCGGAGTGAGCAGCGTCGCCAGCTCCTCGGGCCGGCGCACCGCCACCTCCTTGCCCACGGCCACGAAGAACAGCTCACCATCCTGCGCCAGCAGTTCGGGGAGCTGCCGCCATAGCGTCGCCAGCGCCCTGCGGTACCGCTGCAGGGGGACACCCTGCTTCCGTAGCCGCAAGAGCCACCGCAGCGCCACGATGTCCTCCGGGGACCACAGGTGCCGGGTGCCGGTGCCTCGTGCCTTCCGCACCGACGGGTACGCCAGGCCGACGTGGATCCAGTAGGCGAGCCGCGGCTGCGAAAGCCGCACGCCCTCCAGCGCCTCAAGGCAGGCGATCACCTGGGGCGTCGTGAACCCCCGTTCCTTCACGCTTCGTGCCATCGGGCCCACCTCCGCGCACGCCACGTTGCCCTGATTGTACATAAACCCGATTTATCTAGCAACACCCCGTAGCAGCCTCCCGATGGTGCCAGAAAAAGTTCCCCCCACCGCAGGAGCCGGATCACCCGCCGCCGGCGTCCCTGGACATACCACACGACGCGCACGGTGGAACCCCTTGGGACCAACGCGCTCGTGCCACAGCCAGAGGCCCCTACGCCCGAGGCGGCTGGCGAAACCCCGGCGGATAACAGCAGCGCCAGATACCGCATCCCCCCCAGGGCCATGCTGGTGCCAGAGTGAAGGTACGTATTCATGCCGGGGGGGTGTCGCGGGACGCCCTCCCCCCGTCGCCGGCGTCCTCCGACCAGGCCGCCATCTCCCGGACGCCTTCTAGAAGCCCCGCTGACGTGCAGAAACCCCTGTAGAACACGGACTATGGGGTATCGTCCCCTGGAGCTGAGCCATGGGGATCGTCCCCCGTGCCCCTGCGTAGAAGCCCCCAGGAACGTACAGGACGCACCAGGACGGGCGCGACGCCCTGGGGGCGACCTGGTTGTACCCCCGCCCTGAAACGGGGCTTTTCAGGGGCCGTGACGGGCCGGGGGCAGGACTGTGCCGGCCCGGGCTGGGCTATGTACCCCATCTGGAACCTCGCCCGAGGCCGCCAGGGCCAGGCTGGGGGTGCGCCAGGGGCCGGCTCCGTTACCAGCGCCGTGACTGGTCTTCCAGGAACGCACAGGATGCACCAGGATGCACCAGGTTGGGTTCTACGGGTGCAGCGCGGCTTTAGGGCCCCCTCGACGCCTTCGGCATCGCCGCACCGTGGGCATCGCCGCGCCAATCGTTCACATACTCGATGACGACGCGCTGCTCGCCCGCCGCGTGTTCCAGCGGTTGCGTCGGCTGGCCCCACCCTCTCGCCAGGAGGGCCTCCGCCGCACGCACCATATCACCGGGGCGGACGCCCCGCACCTCGGCGCGCATGATGGCCGCCAACGTCGCCACGGCCTCCTCCGTGTGTTGCCTGGCAAGCTCCGCGACGGCCACCACGGCCTTCGGCCGACCGCCGGGGTTGCCTGACTGGCCGGGCTGCCAGGGACGACCGGGACCATGCCGCCTGGGTTTCCTCTTCGCTGCTGTCTCACTGATCTGAGCCATTCTTCATCACCGGCCCCATGATAGCGCACCGGCTCCTGCGTTGATACCGTGACAGGCTGCCTTGTTGTGATGTTGACAAGTCACCCCTCCCCTGGTAGGGTAGGGACAGAAACTTCAATCTCTGTACGCATCGAAGGGAGGAAACCTAGATGGGACGCGGGGCGAAGGTCAACGGGGAACCGGCCCGAGTAGTCGGCTACGCGAGGGTTTCAACCGAGGGCCAGGCCGACCACGGCCACGGCCTGCCGGCGCAGAAGGACGCGATCCGCCGCTACTGCCAGCAGCAGGACTGGCAGCTCCTCGGCATCTATCAGGACGTGATCTCCGGCGCCGCGGTGGACGAGGACGCCCTGACCGTCAACCGGCCTGGCCTGCTGGATCTCCTGGCCGGCCTGAAGGAGCAGCACCCGGCCTACATCGTGGTGATCGACACCTCGCGCCTGTGGCGATCCGACACCGCGAAGGTGCTGATCCGCCGCGAGCTGCGCCGCCACGGGGTGGACGTGCGATCCACTACGCAGCCGACCTACAGCCTGACCGTCAAGGACCCCTCCGACGTGCTGGTGAACGGGATGCTCGAACTGCTGGACGAGTACGAACGTCTGACCATCACCATGCGCCTGCGGCGGGGCCGGGTGCAGAAGGCCCGGCAGGGCGGCTACGCCGGCGGATTGCCCCCCTTCGGCTACCAGGCCACCCGCGGAGGGAAGCAGCTCACCGTCCACCCCGAGGAGGCCGCGGTGGTGCGCCAGGTGTTCAACCTGCGACGGAGCGGCCTGACCAGGTACGCCATCGCCGCCCGCCTGAATGGCGAAGGCATCCCGACCCGTGAGGGCAAGCGGTGGGCGCATACCCAGGTAGGCCGCATCCTGACCCGAGGGCCGGTTTACCGGGGGCGGATCTACCGCTATGGGGAAGTGGAATCCACGGAGGCCCAGCAGCCGGCAATCCTGGGGAAGCCGGCCTGAACGGGCCGATGCCCGGAAAACCGCCTCGCAGGACGAACGTAGAGCCGTTCTCCGGGAGCGGCGAGGGGTAGAGGTATCGCCGCGGGGCGACCTACCGCGGCCGCAGTTCTACCAGAAGGGCACTGCCAGAAACACGCGCCCACGCATGCGCCTCTGCATAGGGGCCGTTGACGATGTACACAGGTACCGGTACCGGCCTACTCTGTGCGGACGCCGGACGAATGAGCAACTGCACCCCGACCCACCCCACCTGCACCACCAGAACGGCCAGCAGAAGAGCTACAATCCGCAGCCAGCGCACCACCTCGTCCATCGGGATTCCCTCCTCTCACCGCGGCTTCTTGGCGAGGAGCTGATCCACCGCTTCCCGCACCAGCTCCGACAAGTCCTTCACGGTGGACCGCACGGTGTCCTGCCGCCCCCGGCGCGTGGCAGAGCGTGGGGCCCGTCGAGGTGGCCGTAGGGGCCACGATCACCTTCCATGCCTCTCGAACTCGTGGCGCAGCGCGTCACTATTGATGTAATCCGTATAGACCAAGGTGGTCTCCAGCTTCTTGTGCCGCAGCAGCCGCTGCACCGCCCGCAGGTTTGCCCCGGCCTCTAGCAGCCCCGTGGCGAACGTATGCCGCATCATGTGTGGGGTTATCCGCCGCTGGATTCCGGCCCGCTCCCCCAGCCGCCGGATCACGCCTCGCGCCCACCGCACTCCCCGCGCCTTTCCCGACGGCCGCTGGAAGACTGGCGCCCCGGGCCGCTGATCCCGTAGCCGGCGCAGGCGCTTCCGCAACAGCCCGCACGACCGCTCATCTAGCAGTGCCGGCAATGTCCGACCACCCTTCCCCTCGACCATCAACAGCCGCCGCTCCAGATCCACGTCCGCGATCCGTAGGCCCGGCAGCCTGCCCTCCCGATGATGCCCGACTATCTCCCCAACCCGCAACCCCGTCCGCCTCAACAGTCGGACCAGGAGCTCCACCTCCGCGCTGGCCCGCTCCACCTCCGCCATGAACGCCCGTTCTTCCGCTGCCGTCAATGTCCGCGGCGGCCGCTCTGCCACAGCTGGATACGGGACCG
>JASEHJ010000154.1 GCA_030018905.1 bacterium
CCTCGCGCCTGCACCCGGCGCGCCGGTATCCCGCGCGCCGGTATCCCGCACGGCGTAGGTGGTATAGTAAGGCGATGTTTCGCGAGGTCCTGAGACGAGAGATCGGAGACGCCATCACCCGCGCCATGGAATCCGGCGCGATTCCCTCGGGTGATGTGCCGCCGTTCGATGTGGAGGTTCCCAGGGATCGCCGGCACGGCGACTATGCGACCAACGCCGCCTTGCTGCTGGCCAAGCACGTCGGCGGGAAGCCCCGCGAGATCGCGCAACGCCTGATCGAGGCCTACGCGCCTCCCCCTGATCGCATCGAGCGTCTCGAGGTCGCCGGCCCCGGGTTTGTCAACCTGACGGTTGCCTGGCCCTGGAAGCGCGACTTGGTTGCGACTATCTGCCGGCTCGGGGACGGCTACGGCCTGCAGACGATCGGCGCCGGTCGGCGCGTGAACGTCGAGTTCGTTAGCGCCAATCCCACCGGCCCGCTCCACGTCGGTGCCGGCCGCAACGCGGTTATAGGCGACGTGCTGGCCAACCTGCTGGGGGCTCTTGGGTTCTCGATCTCACGCGAGTACTACATGAACGATGCCGGCCAGAAGGTACACAACCTGGCGCGCTCGGTTGAGGCCCACTACCTGAACATGCTCGGGCAGCCCACGCCGTTTCCCGAGGGGGGCTACCCCGGCGAGTACGTCAAGGACCTGGCAGGCCGGATCGCTACGGACGACGGTGACAGATGGTTGCGGGTCTGTGAGGACGAGCGCCTCGACCACTTCCGAGACGTGAGCGTGACAGCGGTCGTTGCGGACATCAGAGAGGTGCTCGAGCGGTTTGGGGTGAGGTTCGACACTTGGTTCAGCGAGCGCGGGCTGATTCGTTCAGGGGCGGTGGACCGGGTGCTCGCCGAGCTTCGGGCCCGCGACTACATCTACGAGGCCGATGGCAAGACTTGGTTCCGCTCGTCCTGCTTTGGCGACGACAAGGACCGGGTGATCGTCAAGCCCACCGGCGAGTGGACCTACTTCGGCAGCGACACTGCCTACCATCTCGACAAGCTGGCGCGCGGCTTCGATCTGATGATTAACGTCTGGGCCATTGATCACATCGGCGACGTGGCCCGCGTCAAGGGCGGGCTGGCCGCGCTGGGCGTCCCGCCCGAGGCCCTGGAGATCCTCATCTACCAGCACGTGCGATTGAAGAACGCGGGTGAGTCCCTGCGCATGTCCAAGAGCAGCGGCGAGTTCGTGGCCCTGCGGGACCTGATGGACGCCGTTGGGGTGGACGCCGCAAGGTACTTCTTCGCGATGACCTCACCCGCGGTTCCCATGGACTTCGACGTCGCGTTGGCGCTTCAGCCCTCGCAGGACAACCCCGTGTACTACGTGCAGTACGCCCATGCGCGCATCGCCGGCATCCTGCGCGAGGCAACCGGGAAGGCAGGTGGCGGAGGCGCCTGCTCATCGCTGGACCGCTCTCTGGACCGCCTGACCGACGAACGCGAGGCCGCTCTGATCCACGCCCTGGGCGAACTTCCCGAGGTTATCCGACTGGCAGGTCTGCGGCGTGAGCCCCATCGTCTCTGCGTCTATGCCCGCGAGGTTGCCGAGGCGTTCCATCTCTTCTACGCCCACTGCCGCGTTCTGACCGACGATCCTGACCTGACCGCCGCGCGGCTGGCCCTGGTCGAGGCTGCCCGGATAGTGCTGCGGCGCACGCTGGGGCTGCTGGGGGTTTCAACCCCCGAAAGCATGTGATCGGAGGCCCACCTGATCGGCACCGGTTCGATTCGGCCGGGGTTGCTATTGCAATGGCATCGGTCTGTGTGATACGAATATCTCAAGACCTAACGGCGGCAGGTGCGCGGTCGCCGCTTGCCGCTATCAATCTCCGGCCCAAACGAAACTTCCGGGGTTGTGTCCCAGACGATGTTCGAACCACAAATCACGCGGTGAACAGTTCTGATAGACCTGCACGCCATCGGTAATCCCGAGGGAGGCGCACCTGTGATGACGATTCGCACACGCTTGGCCGCGGTGTTCGTCCTGATTGCCCTGGCCGCGGCTCCGGCCACTGCCCAGATCTTCACGGACATGAGCACGCACCCTTCGCGGCGGGCCGCGGAGCGGATGGTAGCGAAGGGATTGGCGATTCGCCTGCCTGACGGCCGGCTGGCCCCTGAGGAACCTGTCACCCGGCTGGACATGGCGCTGTTCCTGGCCCGCGCGCTCGGCATACCCACGGGCGGTGTTCGCCCGCCCGACTTCCGCGACGTGGACCAGATTCCGGCAGCAGATCGGGTGATCGTCGCCGCGGCCTCCATCATGGGTACGGTCTCGGCCACGAGAACCGAGGTCAGGAAGGGTACCGTCCGGTACGCCCTGACGGTAAACAAGACCACGTACGGCCCCGACGAGGAGATCGAGATTACCTTCACGATCGCCAACGATGGTCCGGGCCGTGAGACCGAGTTCATGTCCCAGGATCGAGGCCGGACGCGCGTCAAGATGAGCGAACGCGACGGGTTGAAGGCAGGGGTCGAGGGCGAGCTGTACACCGAGACCCGTACCGCGGCCGGAGTGACGCGCGAGAAGGTCGCGAGGTTCCGGGTACTGGAGGCGCGTGCGGACGGCTCGACTCTGGAGCTCTACGACGAGGGCGCCGTCCAAGTAAAGCCGGGGCTCAAGGTGTTCCTGCTGCAGGATGTCGCGTTTGAGTACACGACCTCACAGTTCCACGACTTCGTGATCCGCGATGCGGAAGGAAACGAGGTTGCGCGCCATTCACTGAACCGGCCGTTCATTCCCGTGGAACGGCCCGTGCCTCTGGCCGCCAACCAGTCAATGAAGTTCGCGTCGCGGTGGAAGCAGCTCGACCAAAACTCCCAGCCGGTCCGGCCGGGCCGCTACGAGCTGGTCGCCGTGCACACGACCAAGGAGAACCCTACAACGATCTTGATCGCGTTCCAGCGCGGGCTCATCTCGGCGTATCCCGACAACACGTTCAGGCCCAGGCTGCCGGTGACAAGGGCCGAACTGGCGGCGTTCATCGTGCGCGCCATGGGCCTGGAGGGGGAGGCGCTGCGCCGCGCCAACGATACGTTGGTGGTGGCCGACGCGCGCGATATCCCTGCCGAGATGCGCGGGAGCGTGGTGGTGGCCATTGACCGCAAGATCGTCCTTCCCTTGGCCGACAACACCTTCCGGCCGGCGCGGACCGCCAACCGCGGCGAGGCGATCTTTGCCCTCAACGTCCTGATGGAGGCGATGGGCCGCTATGACTTCGTGACCGCAACGCTGCGCGAGGTCCGCGGCGGGCCGCCTCCGGTTGTGGTTGTCGAGGACGCGAACCGCCAGGTCCGATCGCACCGGGTGGCGGTTGTCAGCGCCATCTACCGGAACGATCAGCCGGTGTTGCTGATGCAGTTGCGGCCCGGGGACACGCTCAAGATGCTGCGCCCGACCGAGGCCGCCGAGGTCATGTACATCGAAGCCACCGGAAGGTAGCGGCAATGGAGTTCTTCGTCGACACCGCCAGCATCGAGGAGATCCGGGCCGCGCAGTCGTGGGGCATCCTCGACGGGGTCACCACAAACCCTACCCATGTCGCCAAGGAAGGCCGCGAGCACAAGAGTCTGATCCAGGAGATCTGCTCGATCTGCCCGGGTCCTGTAAGCGTCGAGACGACGGTGGCGGATGCCGAGGGGATGATTCGGGAGGGCGAGGAGTTCGCCACCTGGGCCCCCAACGTGGTCGTGAAGGTTCCGATTACGCCCGAGGGCATCCGGGCGCTGCGGGCGCTGCGCGCGAAGGGCATTCGGTGCAACGTGACGCTGGTGTTCTCGCTGGCGCAGGCGCTGATAGCCGCGAAGGCGGGCGGGACCTATGTAAGTCCGTTCGTCGGGCGCCTGGACGACGCGGGCGCCGACGGCATGGAGCTCGTGCGCGACATATGCGACGCGTACCGGAACTACGGGTTCGAGACGAAGGTGTTGGCCGCCAGCCTTCGGCACCCGGTCCACGTGATCCAGTCCGCGCTGGCCGGCTGCCACGTGGCCACGATGCCGTTTAGGGTCATGGAACAGCTCTTCAACCACCCGATGACCGACATCGGGCTCGAGAAGTTCCTGGCGGATGCCCGGCGGCTTCAGGCCGAACTTGGGGCCCGCCGCACCACGCGCGGTTGAGCCCTCGCCGCGGTGGGGACCGAACACGAGAGGTGATCCAGCCGTGCCGATAGCCGAACTCGAAGCCAAGACCCTCGCGGAGCTCCAGGACATGGCCCGTGAGCTCAACATCGCCAACTACCGGCGCTATCGGAAGCAGGAACTGATCATGCGCGTGCTCCAGAAGCAGACCGAGGACGCGGGCCTGCTGATTCGCGCCGGGATACTGGAGATAATGCCGGAGGGTTACGGCTTCCTGCGGACCAGCGGCTACCTGCCCGGGAGCGAGGACATCTACGTGTCGCCCTCGCAGATCAAGAGGTTCGGGCTGCGCGTGGGCGACGAGGTCCTGGGTCAGGTCCGGCCGCCGAAGGACAACGAGAAGTACTTCGCGCTCCTACGCGTGGAGGCGGTCAACGGCCTCGACCCGGAGCAGGCGCGATCACGCCCCTCGTTCGAGCACCTGACGCCGATCTTCCCGCTTGAGCGGATCCGGCTGGAGCTGCCTGAGTCCGACCTGACCGTCCGGGTGGTGGACCTGTTCTCGCCCATCGGCAAGGGGCAGCGCGGCATGATTGTCTCGCCGCCTAAGGCCGGAAAGACAACCCTACTCAAGAAGATCGGACAGTCCGTCGTGCAGAACCACAGCGAGATCTACCTCATGGTGCTGCTGCTCGACGAGCGCCCCGAAGAGGTCACCGACATGCGGCGCTCCGTGGAGGCCGAGGTCGTGGCCAGCACGTTCGACCGGGCGCCCGAGGAGCACATCCAGGTGGCCGACCTGGTCTTGGAGCGCGCGAAGCGGATCGTGGAAGGAGGCCGGGACGTCGTGATCCTGCTCGACAGCCTGACCCGGTTCTCCCGCGCGAACAACCTGGTCATCCCGCCGTCGGGCCGCACGCTTTCGGGCGGACTCGACCCCGCGGCCCTGCACCGGCCCAAGCGGTTCTTCGGCGCCGCGCGCAAGATCGAGGAGGGCGGCAGCCTGACCATCATCGCCACAGCCCTGGTGGACACGGGCAGCCGGATGGACGACGTGATCTACGAGGAGTTCAAGGGCACGGGCAACATGGAGCTGCACCTAAACCGAAAGCTCCAGGAGCGGCGCACCTTCCCGGCGATAGACATCAAGATGTCGGGCACGCGGCGCGAGGAGCTGCTGCTGACCGACGAGGAGCTGCGCAAGGTCTGGGTGCTGCGCAAGAGCCTGGAGCAGCTCGATACGGTGGCGGTGACCGAGCTGATCCTCGACCGGCTGCGCAAGACCGCGAACAACGCGGGCTTCCTTAGGTCCATCGTCAAGAGCTCAGAAGACAACGGGCGAGCGGTTCCTGCTACGGTCCGTTG
>JASEHJ010000155.1 GCA_030018905.1 bacterium
TGGGCAATGCGTATTCAGCCATCAGCGTCACTGGGGCCATGAAGCGTGCGGGTCTCGCAGTGTGAGCGGATGATGTCAGTCGCTCTCCTCGCCCGTGCATCCCAGGTGTGATCTAAGGCCTTCTGGTGAGCGGCCGAGGCGAGACGCCCGCGACGCTCTGGGTCGGAGAGTAACATCCGGATCGCGCCCGCTAGTGCCTCCGAGTGGTCTGGGGGCACCAGGATACCCGTGCGGTTGTGCTCGATGATTCCCGCTACCGCGGGAAGATCTGATCCGATGATGGGCCGCCCCGCCGCCATGTACTCGAACACCTTGAGGGGCGACGCCACGTTCGCGTATCGCCACAGCGATGAATACGGGAGAATCAGGAGATCGGCTGCAGCGAGGTATCGTGGCACGTCCTTGTGGGGAACGTGGCCGACGGCGAGAACGTTAGAGATGCCACGAGAGACGACGGTTCGCTTGAGGGAGGCAATGTCCCGCTCCAAGCCACCCACGAGCACAAAGAGGACCTCGGGCAGGCGAGGAGCTGTCTCAAGAATCGTGCTTGGTCCACGATCCAGGAACATCTGGCCGGCATAGACCACGAGGGTTCGGTCTTGGGGCAAAGAGAGGAAGCGCCTGGCGTCCGCCTGGGGCAACGGTTCAAACTGGTCGATCCTGACAGCATCGTGCAGGACATGGATGCGCTCGGGAGGAATTCCGGCCGCCTGCCAGCGCTCGGCCAGTCCTTCCGAGATGGCGAAGATGGCCTTAGTGATGTCACGGGCGAAGCTGGTCTTGACGCACCGAACGATGGCCTGCCACGTGAGTGAACTCGTGCTGTCGGGAAGGTAGTGCGACTCGAAGAATATCCTGTCATGGGAGAGCGCAAGCCCCAGCCACGGGAGCCGCGTGTACACGACCGAGAGCCCGGTTGAGCCTTTCGTCCACTCTTGGAGGACGCGTCGGACTGCCAGGGCCATCAGCACTCCACGAGCGCGTTCCATGGCATCCGGAATCCAGACGGCGCGTAGCGCGAACGTTTGAGGAAGCCCGTAGGCATCGAACACGCGGTCAATATTCGCTGGCGTCCGGCCGGGTACGAACAGCGTCACGTCCCATCCGAGGGTCGAGAACGCGTGGCACATGTTCAAGACCTGAATGGTGTTCGCGAACCGTGAGGGGATCCTCGAGCTTGCGACGAACGCGAGGCGCATGGGTCAATGGCCCCGCTCCAGCGGGTTCGTTCGAGCATCCCCGTCGGCTCTGTCCGGGCCCCCCGATGTCGTGGGCGTGCGCTCGAAGAAGAGTGTGAAGTGCGATGTGAGCAGGCCTCGGCCGATGAGCCAGACGAGACGTCCTCCGAAAGGGAGCAGGCGGCGGTGGATGATCCACCGCAGGCCCCTGACCGCGAGCCCGCCTGCTCGGGCGAGGTCAACCCACACCTCGGGAGGCTGATGGCTTCTCAAGTTGATCGTGGGGGCAAGCGGGTGAGGGATGCCCAAGAACTCGGCCAGGAGCCGAAGCGCGTTCCGGGGCGAGACGTCTGACACGACGAGCAGGCCGCGGTTCGTGAGATGACGGCTGAGCTTCCCGAAGATCCCGGTGTAATAGGCAGTTGCGACGCTGTCGGTCGGCAGGCGTGGTACGAGATCCTCGGCAAAGTGGTTGATCACGGCGAAACACAGAATGACGTCGAATTGCCTGGTGGAGGGGAAGTCATCGAAGGGGATGGTTTCGATACCGAAGGACGGCAGACCGTGCGCGGCAGCCAGTCGTGACCGACGCTGCAGCGTCTGCAGAGCTGCGGGGTTGCCCCCCGCAGCGCCCGGCTCGAGACAGACGACCATCGCCGCCCCTGCGGCGGCCGCATGGAGGGCATGGACGCCGTTGCCGGCCCCAACGTCGAGCACGGTCTTGCCATGGAAGTCGACCCCTCGGTAGACATGGGTCAGCCATCGGGCCCATCCGCGGGCTTCAGCGGGGTCCATTCCATCGTCAATAAGGACGTCCGTCACGAGCTGGCGCGTCACCCGTGCGCCAATCCTTCCAGTGGCGTCACGCCGCCGCGGTATGGCGCAGCCTTCTGAGGGAGCGTTCGCCGCCGTCGAAGGGTCAGGAGGGGCGTTGGGGGGCCGCATAGACCTCCATCACCCGTGTCGCAATCATCCTCCAGTCCATCTGCTCCTGCACGTAGGCTCGCGCCCGCCGCCCAAGCGTCCTTGCCAGTTCTTCATCCGTGATCAGCCTGAGTATCGCATCGGCCAGGGCGCGGAGGCGTTCGGGCGGCAGATGCGGAGGCGCCTGATAGTCGGACGCGACCCTGTCGAACAGCGGCACCAGCAGGCCGCGCTCATCATTCCCAAGCAGCTCGGGAAAGCCGCCCACAGAGCTCGCCACGACGGCCTTCCGCATGCTCATGGCCTCGAGCGCAGCAATGCTGATGGATTCGGCGCTCGAAGGAAAGACCACGATATGGGCCCTGGCCAGCACCTCCCGGACCTGGCGGTTTTCGAGGCTCCCGAGGAAGCGCACCGCATGCTCGACGCCCAATCCTCGCGCGCGTTCGACAAGCCGGTCCCGGAGCGGCCCGTCTCCGACGATCCAGAATTCCACGGGGACAGGACTTCCCGCAAGGACCTGCGGAATTGCGTCAACGAGGTATTGGACGCCATTCTTGGGCACAAGCCGCCGAATGGAGACGACACGAACTGGCGGTGGCGGATCGCCATGGGTCGGCGCGAATTGCGTGGTGTCTACGCCGTTTGGAATGAACACCACGCGTGATGGCTGCACAAAATTGCGGGCGACATCCGCGATTTCCGGGCTGGTGGCGATGACGGTGTCTGCTGCCCGGAATGCGAGCCGACGCCACATGCGAAGCCACGGGCTGGCGCGGACCGAAGATTCCAACGTGCCGTACCCATGGAGCGTCACGACGAAACGCCGGCCGAGTATTCTGGCTAGCGTCCCCACCACTGCCGATAGCAGCGCTGTGTAGTGGCCGTGAATGACGTCGTGTGACGCAACCAGCGTTGCCAGCCTGGGGAGATAGATCGGAAGCGCGGCGATCGCTTTCGGCCCCTGACTTCTGAGCAGGGGGAAACGGTAGACGGGGATGCCGTCGTGTTGTGTCTCCCCCGGCGTGGCGGTGGCAATCGTGATCTCGCATCCGCGGGACCGGAGAACGCGGGAGAGTTGCCACACATGGACCTCGGCACCCCCGAGTTTTGGCAGAAAGGTCTCCTGAGCGAGCAGGACCTTCATTGGCGCTCGCGCTTCCGAAAGCGAACGATGATGCCCATGCCGAAGTGGCGCCCTAACCGGTGCCTCCGGAGCCGTGCATCGAGCCGCTGCTGGATCCTGATAAGCGGCGGGAAGAGATAGGCGAGGTACGGAATCAGCAGGCTGTCGGCATGCCAGTCTGTGACCTCAACTCCGTTCCGTTCGATGCGATCGATGGATTTCCACGGGAAGCGACGCACATGAGGCATCTCCATGTGCCCCCCGTACCCCTCCTGAACGCCCTCCGCACGGCGGATCCAGGCGAGCGCCACTCGAAGGAGCCCCGTGAGGAAGGCGTAGGGGGTCGCCCGGCCGATCCGCCAGTAGTTGTCACCGCCCAGGAGCACCATCGCTCCGGGATTAAGACATGTGGGAATGGCAACCACACCCCGGCCACCGGGCGAGAGGACCCGCTGAAGTTCCCGTACGCCCTTGTCGAAGTCAGGCAGATGCTCGAGGACCTGGCAACTGACCACCGCCGGCAGGCTGCCATCAGTGAAAGGTAGCCGCTCGGCATCACCAACCACGAAAGCGATGCGATCCGCGACCCCGGAGGCCGCGGCGGCTTCACGGGCCCTGTGCACACTTACGGGAGATATGTCCATGGCGAGCACACGTCGTGTTGGGTCACGAAGAGCGAGCAACACCGAGAGCACACCGTCACCACAACCCACATCGGCCAGGAGCGGAACCCCCTCGACGGCGTCGGCGACGAGATTCCACATCGTGCGAGAGAAGTAGCGACGAAGGGCGTGCGGAGACGCGTACCGCTTCGTCCAGTTGGTCTCCGCGCGCGATGCGTAAAAGGCCTTGACATCACTGGGAGCTGTCAATTGTATGCCCCTCCTTCTTCAACGCGAAGACCGCGAGCGCGTGTCCGAGGAGGTGCATCGTCGCCTGCCAGATGGCCAGGCCGATGTACCCGCCCACCGGAATGGAAATCGCGATGCCCGCCAGCGAGAGGACAGCGATCACGAGGTTGATGCTCGTCCACTTCCATATTCTTCCGAGAGCGAAATAGGCGGGTTTGACCCAGAAGAAGGCGAGCCAAACGACCGATCCGATCAACAGGATTTGGGTGGCGAGGATTGCGGGGCTGTAGCTCGACCCGACTACGGTTCGAATCAGGACCGGGACGGCGAGGACCGTGAGGGCGCCCGCCATGGCCAGCGGCGCACCCATGCGGAGGACGATCCACCGGATCTGGGGCCCGAGGGCCGAGCGACCCGGACGCGCAGAGAGCTGCGCCAGCATCGGGTAGACAACGATCTGCATGGGTCTGACGAGGTATCCAAATGCCGCCGAAAAGCTCTTTGCGAGCTTGTAGTAGCCTGTCTCGGTCGGACCGCGGAGATAGCCCAACGCCACGAGATCGAGCTGCTTGGGGATGGTGCCCAGGGTGGCGTTGAGGCCATTGTAGGCGATGAACTGCAGCAGCTCCCGACGCTGCGCTGCGGGTAGCCTCCCTTCACTCTGCAGCCACGAGCGACGCCAGGCGTGCTTCAACACCGCATGCGCGCACGAACCATAGAGGATTCCTCCCAAGAGATGTGCCATCGCGTTGCTCCAGACGATCCCACGAACCTCCCACCCCAGGAGCACCATGGTGACGAGCAGCACTGCCCGAGTCACCGTCGTCACCGTTTCGATCAGGGCGATGAGGTGAAACCGGCCGAAACTGCTGAGCACCGCCTGTGAACTCCCGGATAGCGCCCCGGGAATCAGCGATGATGCGTAGAGAATGACGAGTCCGGCTGCGTGAGGGGCATGCATGATGTGGATGGCCGCCCACCGAGCCGTGGCCGCCACGGCGAGCATGGCGACCGCGGCACTCCCCACATCGAGCAGATAGCCCAACCTGCACACGGCCAAGCCTTTGTCGGGCTCGTTGCGTTCGCGATGCGAGCTGAGGTATCTGACCAGAACTTCCCCGGCGCGCGTATCGAGAACGGTATGGACAAGTGTGGGGAAGCCGATGACGAGCGCAGCGGCCCCGTACGTCTTGGGCCCGAGCCACCGGGCGACGACCGTTCCCTGGGCCAGGTTCAGGGCGGCTCCGGCAAGGCTGGCGATCGTTAGCGCGAGGGTATCTCCGACGAAACGGCGAGGCTCGATGGTCATGACGGACACTCAACCCCAATGCCGCTATTACGGGGAGCGGAAAATGTTTCACACCTCAGGCGGCGTAGCGAACATTCGGG
>JASEHJ010000156.1 GCA_030018905.1 bacterium
AGGAATGGCTCAACCATGCGGGTTTCAGCCCTGTCGATGTCAAACATGGGCTAGGTACGATGGCCGGCACCGCCGTGGCCGCGACAATCGGCAAGGGGATCGTGCGCGCCGAGGTCATTGACCCGATCACCATCGCCGCCGCGATGCTGGCCATCGTGGTGTGGAGCACGCTGGCCTGGTGGCATGGGCTCCCCACGAGCGAGAGTCACGCGCTGGTGGCGGCGCTGTCCGGGGCCGGACTGGCCACCGCCGGCCCTGGCGTGCTGCTGTGGGACGGCTGGCGCAAGGTGATTATCGGCCTGGGGTTCTCCTCGGTACTCGGGTTCTCGGGCGGCTTCCTGCTCCTGCTGGCGGTCACCTGGTGGTTCAGGAAAACCCCGCTGGGCCTGGCCCGGCGTTTGTTCGGACGCCTGCAGATCTTCTCCGCCGCCTTCATGGCGTTCAGCCACGGGAGCAACGACGGCCAGAAGTTCATCGGGGTCTTCACGCTAACCCTGGTGCTGGGAGGGGTCCTGCCCGAGTTCCAGATCCACTTCTGGGTGATTCTCCTGTGCGCGGTCACGATGGGGATCGGCACGGCGCTGGGCGGATGGCGGATCGTACACACGATGGGGATGCGCCTGACCAAGCTCGAGCCTTACCAGGGATTTGCGGCCGAGACGGCCGCCGCCTCTGCAATCGAGCTGGCCAGCCGTCTCGGCATCCCCGTGAGCACGACCCACACGATCAACACGGCGATCATGGGCGTCGGCGCCACGCGGCGCCTCTCCGCGGTCCGTTGGGGCGTCGGCCTGGAGATCGTAGCAGCCTGGGTGCTGACGTTCCCCGCCTGCGCGCTGTTCGCCTGGGCGGCCGCCACGCTGCTGCGCCGGGTGTTCTAGCCTACCTGTACAGCGGCAGCGGGTGGGGCTGGAGCGCCGGACCGATCCGCCGCTTCAGCAGGTCGAAGACCTCCATGTCGTACTGACCTACGAAGGTGACCGCCTCGCCCGCACGGCCGGCCCTGGCAGTGCGGCCGATCCTGTGAATGTAGGTATCCACGTCCTCGGGCATGTCGAAGTTGATCACGTGCGAGATGTCGGGAATGTCCAGCCCGCGGGCAGCCACGTTGGTGGCCACCAGCACCTGGGCCTTGCCCTTGGCGAAGGCGGTCAGCGCGCGCACCCGCGCGCCCTGGGTCATATCGCCGTGAATCACCTCGGCCGGCTGGCCCCGCTCGCGCAGGATCTTCGCAAGGCGATCGGCGCCCCGGCGGGTCCGCCGGAAGACAAGGGCAGAGGGCACCTCGCCGCTGGTCAGCAGCAGCCGCAGTGCCCGTACCTTGTCCTGTTCGGCCACTTCCAGGTAGTACTGCGTGACCGTATCCACAGTGGGCATCTTGTCGGCAACCCTAACCCACGCCGGGTTGCGCATGTGCCGCGCCGCGATCGTAGACACCGCATCCGGCAGCGTGGCTGAGAACAGAGCGGTCTGGCGCGCCGCCGGCGTCCGTCGGAGGATCTCCTCGACGTCGGGCAGGAAGCCCATGTCCAGCATCCGGTCGGCTTCGTCCAGAACCAGGAACCGGACGCCGTCAAGCTTCACGGACCCCCGGGAGATGTGGTCGAGCAGACGGCCCGGCGTGGCTACTGCCACCTGAACGCCGGCGCGCAGCGCGGTGAGCTGCCGCTCGATGGGCTGCCCACCGTACAGCGCGGTAACGCGGAGCTTGGGTCCGCCCAGTGCGCGCACCGCGTCCGCGATTTGCAGGGCCAGCTCGCGGACGGGTGAGAGTATGAGCGCCTGGATCCCTCGGGCGTTACGGTCGAGGCGCTCCAGCATGGGAATCACGTAGGCGCCGGTCTTGCCGGAGCCGGTCTGGGCCTGGCCGGCCACATCGTGCCCGGCGGCAAGCCCTGGGATCACCTTCAACTGAATCGGGGTGGGTTCGGTCCACCCAAGACGGGCTATCGCCCGGATGGTCTCCGGACGCAGGACGAGGCCGCCGAACGCGGTCTCGCGCGTTGAAATGGAAATTAGACTTACCTCCTGATTTGACCCGGGGGAAACCCGGGCCGGGTTTGAGCCGGCATCATGCGCGTGCCCACCGGTCCACCCAGCCCTGGTGAGATAAACTCCGCGGACACATGAAACGGGCGACTCAGCAGTTACATCGCCCGATTCGGAAGACGCAACTATGACGACTGGGTTTACTGTATCACACTACCCGCACGAGTTCAACCCCTCCCAACTCCAGAACCCGACGCGCCGCCTCGTCCGGATACTCCCCTGAGAATACCACTCGGCGCAGCCCAGAGTTGAGGATCATCTTAGCGCAGGTCAGGCACGGCTGGTGGGTGACGTAGATCGTGGCTCCCGCGATGGCGACGCCGTGGTAGGCCGCCTGGATGATGGTGTTCTGTTCGGCGTGCAGGCACAGACAAGTGTCGTGACCCGTGCCCGGGGGCGCGTCGCCCGCGCACCTCTTGCAGCCGCCGTCCCCGCAGTTGGGCAGCCCCCGGGGAGTGTCGTTGTATCCCGTTGAGAGAACCATCCGGTCCTTGACCACGATCGCGCCCACCTGGCGGCGCAGGCAGGTGGAGCGGCTGGATGCGAGCTGAGCCATCCGCATGAAGTAGGTGTCCCACGAAGGCCTGCTCATCCAGAAGGCCGTCTAGAAAGCCGTAAGGTAGCTGTCAACTTCCCAGGGGTGTACGCGGGTGACGTACTCCCGCCACTCCAGTCGCTTGGCCCGTACAAGATGATCTACGATGTGGCCGCCGAGCGTCTCGCAGATGAGCGCGTCGGCCAGGAGTTCCCCCACCGCCTCGTTGAGGTTTCGGGGAAGCACCCGGATGCCCAACTGATCCAGCTCGTCTTCGGTCATCGCGTAGAGGTTCCGGTTGAGCGGCGGGCCGGGGTCCAGCCCTCTGGCGATGCCGTCGAGGCCGGCGGCCAGCATCACCGCCATGGCCAGGTAGGGGTTGCAGGAAGGGTCCGGCATGCGCAGCTCCACGCGCGTGCCATCCCCGCGCGACACCGGGACGCGCACCAGCGGCGACCGGTTGCGCTCGGCCCAGGCGATGTAGACCGGTGCCTCGTACCCCGGCACCAGGCGCTTGTAGGAGTTGACCAGGGGGTTGGTCACCGCGCACATGCCCCTCGCGTGGGCCAGCAGTCCGCCGATGTAGTGGAGGCAGGTCGTGCTGAGCTGGTGGGTGCCCTCGGCGTCGTAGAAAGCGTTCTTTCCCTCGCGGTACAGCGACTGGTGGGTGTGCATCCCCGACCCCGCGATGCCGGTAATGGGCTTCGGCATGAACGTCGCGTGAAGCCCGTGGCGCCTGGCGATCGTCCGCACCACCAGGCGGAACGTGGCGATGTTGTCGGCAGCGCGCAGCACGTCGGCGTACTTGAAGTCAATCTCGTGCTGGCCGGGGGCCACCTCGTGGTGACCGGCCTCGACCTCGAAGCCCATGGCGGAGAGCGCGGTCACCATGTCGGCCCGCGCCTCTTCACCTTTGTCCACGGGCGCCATGTCGAAGTAGCCGGCCCGATCGTGCGTAGTCAGCTTGGGCTGACCGTCGGCGTCGGTGGGAAAAAGGAAGAACTCGCACTCAGGCCCGGCCATCATGCTGAACCCGCTGCGCGCGGCAGTGGCGATGACACGCCGCAGCACGGAGCGGGGATCGCCCGCGAACGGCTCCCGCTCGGCGGTATAGATATCGCAAATCAGGCGCGCTGTGGCCCCCTCCCGGTTCTTCCACGGAAAAAGCGCAAATGTGGCGCGATCCGGAATGAGATACATGTCCGATTCCTCGATGCGCACGAAGCCCTCGATAGAGGAACCGTCAAACAGGATCTCGTTGTCGAGCGCCCTCTCGAGCTGCTCTACCGGGATCTCCACGTTCTTAAGGGTGCCCAGGATGTCCGTGAATTGCAGGCGGACAAACCTCACACCCCACTCGCGGGCCTGCTCAAGCACCTGTTCTTTCGTCATCACCGCTCCTCCGAAGTGCCGTGGTCTGAACCTCGAACCCCATCTCGGCCGCCCGTGCCACCAGGTACTCGATGTTCTCGGTCTTGGTGCGATCCCCCAGGCTGACGCGCTGGGTGCACCCATCGAGCGCGATGATTACTGTCTCGGCCAGGCAGGCAGGCACGAGGCCCGGACCGTAGCCCAGGTTGATATTCCACCTGGGATTCGCCGGCAGGCGCACAACTCCTCCTGGGATGACCTCGGCTCCCGGCATTGCCTTGACCGAATCGTCCACGTCGTAGGGCCTTCCCAGATCTATGATGAGGCAACCCTCTCTCACGTGTTCAGGGAAGATAACCGGGCGCGGTGAGGAGGTGGCGGTAAAGATGGCATCGGCCTCGCGCAGCACCCCGTAGTCGGTCGTCGCCTCGATGCACGCGCCGGGGTGGCGGCGCGCCAGCAACTCCCGCGACCGCTCCAGCCGTGACGCATCGGTCCCCAGCATGATCAGGCGCCCCACATGCTCTACCACCTGACGGCAGATTCCGAAGCCCACCACGCCGTTTGCGCCAACCACCGCGATCGTGGCATCTGCCGGATCCACGCCGCGGGAGCGAAGCCGGTCGAGGATCACTGGGACTGCCATCTTCACGGTGCCGGCGGTGTAGGCGCCGCCGTTGGTAACCGCGATCCCGGATGTTGCCGCAACCTCGGCGCCCTTGTTCCCGACAACTGACCAGTAGGCCCCCAACCCCAGCACCGTGGCGCCCAGGTTCTCAGCCAGGTGGGCGGCCTGCACCGCTCGGCGCACCGCCAGACGGGGATCCGCTCGAATCTGGTCGGGCAGCAGCGGCACCCCAATCAGGTAGACGCGCGCCCGCCGACCGTCTGCGGTGATGACCGGGTGGAGATCGTCAACCTTCATGGGCCGCACGAAGCGCGCGGCCCGGCGCACAACGGCGTCGGAGATCATCCCGCGGCGGCGCAGGGGCATCAGCCAGCGGAACCTGCCGGCCTCCCAGTTATCGTCAACGGTCATCGGGTGGACCAGGAACGCGCACACGGCTTCATCGCCTGGTAGTTGCGGCAGCGGAAGGCGCTCGCCCATCCTGGGCTCTGTGCCGTCGGCTATCCGCGCCAGGTGCTCCTTGTGGTTCCATAGACTCACGATCGCGAGCGCCAGGCCCAGTGCCAGGTACGGCGCGCGTCCTCCCAGCGCCCACAGGGTCGCCGGCAGGCTGGCCGTGGCGAGCACCGTCGCCAGCGAGAGATAGCCCCATCGCCGCCCTGCGACCCTCGGCACTCCCAGCGCCACAAGCGCCACCGCCGCGGGAACCGCCAGCGCCGTCCAGGGTACCGCGCCCAGGGCGCCCAGGCCGAGAAACGCGCCTGCCGCCACCACGACGCCCTTCACCCGCACCGTTGCCGGCGGCGCAAGAAACCAGAAGGGCGAATAGGCGTGGCCGACCGCTTCCGCGGCCGCGGT
>JASEHJ010000157.1 GCA_030018905.1 bacterium
CTACCTCCCAGGGTGCGGCGCGCGCCCTCAACCTGTGCCTGGTTACCGACGACGTCCTTCCCGACGATCTGCTGGCACGCGGGCACTTGGACCTGGTGCTGCGCGAGGCGATCCGAATGGGACTGGATCCGGTGGAGGGCATCCGCGCGGTCACGCTGGCACCGGCGCGGAGGATGCGGCTCTACGATCGAGGTGCGATCGCGCCCGGGTTGGTTGCGCACCTGGTGCTCGTCAGCGACCTGGAGGAGTTCCGGGCGGACGCGGTCTTCTCCCGGGGCGTGCTCGTAGCCGAGGAGGGGCGCCTGCGGCCCGGAGCCATCCCGGTGCGGCCCGCGCCCGCTGCCGGCCTGGGGACGGTGCGCATCCCGGCGCCCGGGATCGAACGCTTCCGCGTGGAGGCGCTTGCGAGCCTGGCGAAGGCGCCTGCGGGCCTGACCGGGCGCAGCGCGGCGCGCGTCCGGGTGATGGAGATGAACGCCACGACCACCTACACGCGGGCTGCGGAGGCCACGCTGCCACTGGTGCACGGTCGCCTGGACTGGGAGTCGAGCGGCCTCTGTCTGGCAGCGGTGTTCGAACGCCACGGCCGCGCGGGCACGTCCGGCTACGGGCTGGTGCGCGGTGCGCTGCGTGAGGGAGCGATCGCGACCACCTGGGCACACGACAGCCACAACCTGCTGGTAGTCGGGCGCAGCGCCGCCGAGATGGCCGCGGCCGCCGGCTGGGTGGTCGAGCACGGCGGCGGCATGGCCGCGGTGCGCGGCAGCGGGGTGCTGGCGGGAGTGCCGCTGCCGGTGGCCGGGATCGTCTCCGATCAGCCGGTCCGTGTGGTCGGAGAGCAGGTGTCGGCGTTCCGGTCGGCGCTGGCAGCTCTGGGATTTGAGCACCGCTCGCCGATCATGACCCTGGCCGTCTTGACGCTGGCGGTCAGCCCTGCGCTGAAACTGACCGATCGCGGGCTGGTGGACGTAGTCCGCGGTCGCCTGGTGGATCTGTTTATCCCGGAGGATGAGCCATGAGCGATGAACTCCCCCAGCGACACCTGAAGGTCACCACCGGTGCCGTGGCACGCACGGTCCTCATCCCGGGGGATCCGGCCCGGGCCGAGCGCATCGCCGCGCAACTCGAAGGCGCCCGCGAGGTGATCCGCAACCGCGAGTACCTGGGGTTCACCGGCACCGCCGGCGGCGTACCGATCTCGGTCTGTTCCACCGGCATCGGTGGGCCGTCCGCCTCGATCGCGGTCGAGGAGCTGTGCAATCTCGGCGCGGACACGTTCATCCGGGTGGGTTCTGCCGGCGGCCGGCAGCCGGAGATCGAGGTCGGTAACCTTGCCGTCGTCACCGCCGCCCACCGCGACGAGGGCACCGCGCTGGCCTACCTTCCGCTGGGCTTCCCCGCGGTCGCCGATCTGTCCGTGACGCAGGCGCTGATTGACGCGGCCCGCGGCCTGGGCCACCGGCCGTTCGTGGGTGTGGCAACCTCGCGCGACGCGTTCTACCGCAAGGACCCCTCGCTCACCGAACTGCTCACGGCGCAGGGCCACATCGTCGCCGCCGAGCAGGAGTGCGCAACGGTTTTCATAGTGGCGCAGGTCCGCCGCGCGCGGGCCGGCGCGGTGTTGGCGATCGACTCCAACATCCTACGGGAGAAGCTGCCGCCGGAAGAGGCCGCGCAAAGATTTCGGGCGGCCGAGGCGGCAGCGATCGAGGTGGCGATCGAAGCGGCCAGGAGGTTGTCCGCGGGCTGAGGTCGCGTTGACCCGCTGGGCCGCCCTACCCCTCGGCCGCGACGCTGTTCGTGAGCATGCCAATGCCCTCGATCTCTATCGAGACCTCATCGCCGGGCTGCAGCGGCCCCACCCCGGCCGGGGTTCCGGTGGCAATGATGTCCCCGGGCTCGAGCGTCATGATGCGCGACGCCATCGCCACGAGCGCGAAGACATCAAAGGCCAGGTGCCGGGTCGAGGAGTCCTGCTTCACGATCCCGTTGACGCGCGTCATCAGGCGCAGGTCCGACGGATCAACGTGCGTGGCGACCACCGGCCCGTAGGGCGCAAACGTGTCGAAGCACTTGGCCCGAACCCACTGCGTCTCAACCTTCTGGATGTCCCGGGCGGTAACATCGTTGAAGATAGAATAGCCCAAGATAACGGATCGGGCGTCCTCGATCGGGACGTTGCGGCAGCGCCGGCCGATGACCACGGCCAGCTCACACTCAAACTCGAGCAGCCTGGTCTCCGGTGGATAGATGATGGTCTCGCCGTGCGCCAGCAGCGCGCTGGCGGGCTTCAGGAAGAACAGCGGCTCACTGGGCAGCTCCCGGCCCAACTCCTTGGCGTGGTCCCGGTAGTTGAACCCGACGCAGATGACCTTGCTGGGCGCGGTGGGCGTGGCGAACCGGGCGTCGGCAGCGGCCATACGGTGGCCGGACTGTGTCGTGACTACCGAGTCTTCGACCTTCGCCTCTTCGATGGTGTCTCCGTGGAACACGCGTGCGAGAAATGACATTGCGCTGCCTCCTGATAGCCTGACATGCTCCTGACTTGTTCGACACCTCTCTTGGGCCTTCCCCGCGGCGCCACACCGCTCGGCGTTGCTATACTGGGGTGGCTCCAACCCTACGGTCCTTGAAGGGAGGATCTCCAGATGCACCTCGGAGTGGTCTTTCCTCAAACCGAAATAGGCACCGACCCCGTCGTAATACGAGACTTCGCGCAGGCCGCGGAGACGCTCGGCTTCCACCACCTCGTGGCCTACGATCACGTGCTGAGCGCAAGCACCGCGAACCGGCCGGGATGGCTGGGTTACGACATGGACGATCCGTTCCACGAACTGTTCGTCCTCTTCGGCTACCTCGCCGGCTGCACCAAGCGGCTGGAGCTCGCGACCGGGGTCATCATCCTGCCCCAGCGCCAGACCGCCCTAGTGGCCAAGCAGGCGGCAGAGGTGGACGTGCTCTCCGGGGGCCGCCTGCGGCTCGGGGTCGGCCTTGGATGGAACTCCGTTGAGTACGAAGCGCTCGGAGAGGACTTCCACAACCGCGGGGCCCGGATCGCCGAGCAGGTCAAGGTGCTGCGCGCCCTATGGACCCAGGAGATCGTGACCTTCCGCGGCCGGTGGCACACGATCGTCGAGGCAGGACTCAATCCCCTCCCGGTGCAGCGGCCGATCCCAATCTGGATGGGAGGCGCGGCGGACGCGGTACTCAGGCGCGCCGCGAGGATTGCCGACGGCTGGTTGTTCGGGGGCGGGCTGCCGAACCCGTACACCCGCGGCCCTTCCAGGAAGCCGCGCGAATCCGTCGAGCGCCTCCGCGTGCACCTTGGGGAAGCAGGACGCGACCGGGCGTCGTTTGGCATCGAAGCGCGGATCATCGTTGGCAAGGACGGTCCGGACGAGTGGCGTCGGCTCGCCGAGGAGTGGCGGGAGATAGGAGCCACGCACCTTAGCGTTTCCACGATGGGCGCAGGGCTGAGGACGCCCGACGATCACATCGAGGCAATCCGGCGGTTCAGGGATGCGGTCGGCTAACGTCCCGCTGCCAGCCTCAGATCCGCAGCCACAGGAAGATCGAAGGCATCGCCTTGCCGGAGCCGGACTGAGAAGAAAAGGATCTCCAGGTTCTCGACCTCGCCGGTCGCCGGGTTGATCCGGGCGACGACCCCTTCGCCCAGCTCTTCGGATTCCTGTTCCGGGTAGGGGGGCCGCTTGCTGATGTGAAGGATGTCGGCGTCCCGGTCATAATGGAGCGTCAACTTCGCGTCCATGCGACAATCCCTCCGGTGATTCTCCGGGCCAGATACGCTGTGACCACCCAATGGTGCCCCGGGACTCCCTGCTCGCTAACAACGACCACCACAACGTGCTTACCGCCTCGAAAACCAGTATACCAGCGCGAGAACAGCCGCGCGCTCGGGACACTGGTACTTCGGCGAACGCGATCGGGATCGGAGAGCGTCCGGGCGACTAGTGTACGGTGCTCCGGGAGAAGGTCAGGATGCCTCTCAAGGATGTGCCGCTCCCGCTCTTCGGAGAGACTAACCTCCGCTGCGAAGTGCGGACATGTGAACCGGAGCACGATGAACCCCCAGGACATGCCTCGTGAAGATCATCGGCATGGGTGCTGGGGCATTCAGTGGCGGTGCCTAATCTAGACCCTGATACCGCGCGCTGACCCCCATCTCCCCCGCGAAGTGACATACCGCCACCTGACCGTCGCCGGCGTCCACCAGGGGCGGGAACTCGCGGTGGCAGATCTCCTGCGCGATCGGGCAGCGGGGATGAAACGGACAGCCCGGCGGCGGTGAGACCGGAGAGGGCACGTCGCCCGAGAGGATGATTCGCTCCCGCATCCTCGCAAGCCGCGGGTTAGGGATAGGGGTGGCCGACAGCAGCGCCTCGGTGTAGGGGTGCAAGGGCCTGCCGAACACCGCCTCGGTCGGGCCTTCTTCGACGATCCGCCCCAGGTACATTACCGCGACGCGCCGGGCCACGGAGCGCACCACCGCCAGATCGTGACTGATGAACAGGTATCCAACGCCCCGCTGCCGCTGGAGCCGCTGCATGAGGACAAGGATCTGTGCACGTACCGACAGGTCGAGGGCCGAGACCGGCTCGTCGGCGATGATCACCGTGGGATCGGCGGCGAGCGAGCGGGCCACGTTGATCCTCTGGCGCTGTCCGCCCGAGAGCTGGTGTGGAAACCGCCCGAGGAACACCGCCGGAGGCTCCATGCCGACCTCGACCAGCAACTGCGCCGCGGCGTCTCGGCGCGCTCCGGCAGATACCCCGTGCGCGGCCAGCGCCACTTCCAGGATCTGCGCCACGGTCTTGCGCGGGTTCAGCGAAGCCTGCGAGTCCTGAAATACCATCTGCACGCCGCGACGGAACTCGCGCCAGGCCTGACCGGTCAGCACGGATAGGGCCCTGCCGCGATAGCGCACCTCGCCCGCGGTCGGCGCCTCTAGTCCGGCCAGGATGCGGCCGGTCGTGGTCTTGCCCGACCCAGACTCGCCGACAAGTGCGAGCGTGTCACCCTCGGCCACGCCCAGAGAGACGCCCTCCACTGCGCGCACCCAGGCGCGCGTGCCGGTAAAGGTGCGGCCCCACGGGAACCGCTTGGTGAGATCGCGGGCTTCCAGGATCACGGCGCGTTCCGGGATCACAGCGCTCCCTGCTCCTCGTGTAGCCAGCATGCGGCGAGATGGTGCACTCCGAGACTGAAGGCCGGCGGATCCTCGATCCGGCAACGTTCCATAACGACGGGGCAGCGGGGATGAAACCGGCACCCTTGCGGCAGGCGGGCCAGGTCGGGCACCGCGCCCTCCATCACCCTGGTGATGGGCCGGGCCTCGTCAATGCTGAGCGTGGCGGCCAGCAGGCCCTGGGTGTAGGGATGGCCTGGAGATGCGAACAGCTCTTCCGAGG
>JASEHJ010000158.1 GCA_030018905.1 bacterium
GGCAAGAACAAGCCGGCTCACATTCCCATCGTGGGCGATGCGAAGCGGGTGCTGGCCGTGATGGCGGCACAGGGCCGGGCTCCCCAGATCGAATCCTGGTGGAGGCAGATCACGGAATGGCGCGAGCGCTACCCCTTTCGGTACCACCAGAACGATCACCAGATCAGCGCCCAGTACGTGTGCGATCAACTCAACAAGGTTACGGGCGGCCGCGCGGTTGCGGTCACCGACGTCGGCCAGCACCAGATGTGGATGGCGCAGTGGTACCGCCCGCGCGCGCCGAGACACTTCATCACCTCGGGCGGCCTGGGCGTGATGGGCTTCGGTTTCCCGGCAGCGATGGGCGCGAAGTTCGCCTGTCCCGACGAGACGGTGGTGGCCGTTGTGGGCGACGGCGGCTTCCAGATGACCCTACAGGATCTGGCGACCGCGGTCGAGCACGGAGTGAGCCTACCGATCATCGTGCTCAACAACGGGGCGCTGGGAATGGTGAGGCAGTGGCAGTCGATGTTCTACGGGGGGCGCTTCTCGTCGTCACTGCTGCGCAACCCGGATTTTGCCCGGGTGGCGGAGGCCTTCGGCGCGCGCGGGATTCGGGTCGAGCGTCCCGAGCAGGTCGAGGGGGCCCTACGCGCGGCCCTCGAGACCGAGGGGGTTCCATGCGTGGTAGACGTGATCTGTGATCCGGACGAGAACGTCCTGCCGATGATACCTCCCGGGCAGTCGGTTGCGGAGATGATCCTCGATGAGTGAGCCTCACTCCGCGACGATCTCCGTACTGGTCCGGAACGCGCCCGGCGTGCTGGTGCGCGTCGCAGGCCTGATCCGGAGGCGTGGGATCAACATCCACAGCCTGTCGGTTGGGCCGACCGAGGACCCTTCAACCTCACGCATGACGATCGTGGTTGACACGGCTCCCGAACGCACGGAGTTGTTTGCCAAGCAACTGCGCAAGCTGGTCGAGGTGCTGCGCGCGACCGCCATTGACGGTACGCCCTCGGTGGACCGGGAGCTGGCGTTGATAAAGGTGAACGTCACGCCGGGCACTCGCATGGAGATCATGGAGATCGCCAGCGTGTTCCGGGCCAACATCGTTGACCTGACGGACCGGACCATGACCATCGAGGTCACCGGCCGCGCCGAGAAGGTGGATGCGATCCTGACGCTTCTGACCAGGCATGGCATCCGTGAGATGGCCCGTACCGGTCAGGTTACGCTCCTGCGGGGGCCACACAACACCTGAGGGATTCTAACCGCGCCCCTGCTGCGATTCGGGGCACATGGAGGGAGAAGAGCGATGGCAACGGTCTACACGGAACGCGACGGCGACCTCCGGCCGCTTGAGGGCAAGACGGTCGCAGTCCTGGGTTACGGCAGCCAGGGCCACGCGCAGGCCCAGAACCTGCGCGACTCCGGGGTCGGGGTGGTCGTGGGGTTGCGCCCGGGAAGCCCCTCCTGGGACAGGGCCGGCTCCGACGGTTTCGCCGTGAGGCCCACCGCCGAGGCGGCAGCCGAGGGCGATGTGGTGCAGGTGCTGATCCCGGATGAGCTGCAGTCCGCCGCCTACCGGGAGGCGATTGCACCTGCCCTTCGGAGGGGAAAGGCCCTGGCCTTCTCTCACGGGTTCAACATCCACTTCGGGCAGATCGTCCCACCTGCCGATGTTGACGTCTTCATGATCGCTCCCAAGAGCCCGGGGCACCTGCTGCGGCGCGTTTTCACCGAGGGGCGCGGCGTGCCGGCGCTGCTGGCGATCCACCAGGATGCCACCGGCGGCGCCAAGGCGCTGGCGCTGGCCTACGCCGCGGGGATCGGCAGCCTGCGGGCCGGTGTGGTGGAGACCACCTTTAAGGAAGAGACAGAGACCGATCTGTTCGGCGAGCAGGCCGTGCTGTGCGGAGGAGTGACCTCGCTGGTCACCGCCGGCTACGAGATCCTGGTCGAAGCCGGGTACCAGCCCGAGATCGCGTATTTCGAGTGCCTACACGAGCTCAAGCTCATAGTGGACCTCATGTACGAGGGTGGGATGGGGCGGATGCGCTACTCGGTCAGCAACACGGCCGAGTTTGGCGACTACACGCGTGGCCCTCGCGTGATCTCTGAGGCGGTGCGCGCCGAGATGCGGAAGATCCTCGCGGAGGTCAGATCCGGCGCGTTTGCCCGGGAGTGGATTCTGGAGAACCAGGCAGGCAGGCCGCTGTTCACGGCCCTGGCCCGTCAGGGAAGGGAGCACCCGATCGAGGACGTGGGAAGGCGGCTGCGGGCGATGATGTCCTGGCTTGCGCCGGGAGGTTCCTGATGGACGACGTCGTTCGCATCTTCGACACCACCCTGCGTGACGGCGAGCAGTCGCCGGGTTTCTCCATGACGCCGGCCGAGAAGCTGGAGCTGGCCCGACAGTTAGAGGCGCTGCGCGTGGACGTCATCGAGGCGGGATTCCCGGTATCGTCACCCGGCGAGCTGGACGCCGTCCGGGCCGTGGCCCGGGAGGTGCGTGGCAGCACCGTCGCCGCTCTGGCCCGCGCCAATCCAAGGGACGTGGAAGCGGCGGTCGAGGCGTTGCGCCAGGCCGTCAGGCCGCGGGTCCATATCTTCATCGCCACCTCGCCCATCCATATGGCGCACAAGTTGCGGCTGACGCCCGACGAGGTCGTCGAGGCCGCCACCGGCGCGGTGCGGCTGGCGCGGCGCTTCACCGACGACGTCGAGTTTTCGGCCGAGGATGCCAGCCGCTCCGAGGTCGATTTTCTGTGCCGCGTCTTCGACGCCGTCATCCGGGCCGGCGCCACGGTGATCAACGTTCCGGACACCGTCGGGTACACGACCCCGCACGAGTACGCCGCGCTGATTAAGGTCCTGCGGGAGCGCGTGGCGGACAGCGACCGTGTCACCTGGAGCGTTCACTGTCATGACGACCTGGGTCTGGCGGTTGCCAACTCGCTGGCCGCGGTGGCCGCGGGCGCCCGGCAGGTCGAGTGCACGATCAACGGAATCGGCGAGCGTGCGGGCAACGCCGCCCTGGAGGAGGTCGTCATGGCGCTGCGCACCCGGCGCGACGCCTACGGCGCCCACACCGGCATTGATACCACCCGGTTGTACCGCACGAGCCGCCTGCTGACCGCCGTCACCGGCGTGGCGGTCCAACCCAATAAGGCCGTCGTGGGAGAGAACGCCTTTGCCCACGAGGCAGGCATCCACCAGCACGGCGTGCTGATCAACCGGACGACATACGAGATCATGCGGCCCGAGGACGTCGGGCTGCCGAAGAACCGGTTGGTGTTGGGCAAGCACTCGGGCCGTCATGCCTTCCGCAAGGCGCTGGAGGATCAGGGGGTGCGGCTCGACGAGCCCACCCTGGGTCGCACGTTCGCGCGCTTCAAGGACCTGGCCGACAGGAAGAAGCAGGTGGCAATCGAGGACATCCTTGCCCTAGTAGACGAGGAGGTCCGCGCCGCGCCGACGCGCTACACTCTGCAGTCGTTTCATGTGATCACGGGAACCGGCGTGCCGCCGGCCGCCACGGTAACGCTCAACAGCGACGGCGGCTCCACGACCGCGTCGGCCTCGGGCGATGGTCCTGTAGACGCGCTGTGCGCCGCGGTGAACGCCATGACCGGGTTGCAGGCGCAGCTTGTGGGCTACGGAATCCGGGCCGTGACCGGGGGTACGGACGCGTTGGGAGAGGTGACCGCGCGCGTTCGGGAAGGCGAGACGATGGTCGTGGGTCGGGCAAACAGCACCGACGTACTGGAGGGAAGCGTGCGGGCATACCTGGATGCCGTGAACCGGCTGCTGGCAGCTCGTGACGCGGCGCGTGCAGGTGATCCGGCATGGGCATGACCATTACCGAGAAGATCCTGGCAGCCCACGCCGGGGTGGAGCGCGTCCGTCCCGGAGACCTGATCGATGCCCGCGTGGACTTCTGCTTCGCCAACGACATCACCGCGCCGCTGGCGTTCCGCGAGTTCGAGCGCATTGGACTGCCCGCGGTCTTCGACAGGGAGCGAGTGGCGCTCGTCCCCGATCACTACGCGCCCAGCAAGGACATCGCTTCGGCCGAGCAGTGCAAGACCATGCGCGAGTTCGCGCGCAAGTACGACATCGTCCACTACTACGAGGTCGGCCGCGCGGGCGTCGGACACGTGATGCTGGCCGAGATGGGACTCGTGCTGCCGGGCGAGGTTTTCGTCGGAGCCGACTCGCACACTTGCACGCATGGCGCGCTGGGTGCTTTCTCGACCGGGGTGGGCTCTTCGGACCTGGCGGCGGTCATGGCCACCGGCCGACTCTGGTTCCGCGTTCCGGAGACGCTGAGGTTCGTGTTACGCGGCCGGCCCGCTCCGTGGGTAACCGGCAAGGACCTGGTGCTGAACATCATCGGAGACATCGGCGTGGACGGCGCGCGCTACTGCGCCATGGAGTTCGCCGGTGAGGCCCTCGGGCACCTGACCCTGGGCGAGCGGTTCAGCATCACCAACATGGCTATCGAGGCAGGCGCGAAGAACGGCATCATGGAGCCGGATGCGGCCGTCCTCGATTGGGTTACCCCACGCGCGCAACGGCCGTTTGCGCCCGCATTTGCCGATTCCGACGCCGAGTACGCTGCTGTGCGCGAGTACGACACCAGCCAGATGGAGCCCGTGGTCGCCGTCCCGTCGTCGCCCGGGATCGTGGTCCCGGTGGGCTTTGCCGCCGGGGTGCCGGTGGATCAGTGTTTCATCGGCACCTGCACCAACGGCCGGATCGAGGATCTTCGCGTGGCGGCCCGGATCCTGGAAGGGCGCGCCGTGCATCCCCGGACCCGGCTGCTGGTAATCCCGGCGACGCAGGCTATCTACCGCCAGGCGATGGAGGAGGGGCTGACGCGGATCTTTCTGGATGCCGGTGCGGTGGTCAGCGCGCCTACCTGCGGCCCGTGCATCGGCGGCCACATGGGCGTGCTGGCCTCGGGCGAGGTGTGCGTCAGCACCTCGTCCCGCAACTTCGTCGGCCGCATGGGACACCGGGACAGCAGGGTCTATCTCTCGGGCCCGGCGGTGGCCGCGGCCACCGCGGTGCTGGGCCATCTGGCGCATCCTGACGAGGTGCTCCCATGATCTTGAGCGGTACGGCATTGAAGCTCGGCGACCACGTGGACACCGACGCAATAATCCCGGCGCGCCATCTTGTAACCACCGACCCCGAGGTGCTGGCCCGGTACTGCTTCGAGGATCTGGATCCGACCCTGGCGGCGAAGATCCGGCCCGGCGACATCCTGGTCGCCGGGGAGAACTTCGGTCAGGGCTCTTCGCGCGAGCACGCGCCGATCGCGATCAAGGCGGCAGGGATAGCCTGCGTCGTAGCCCGTTCGTACGCGCGCATCTTCTACCGCAATGCCTTCAACATCGGCCTGCCGCTGCTG
>JASEHJ010000159.1 GCA_030018905.1 bacterium
CCCTCCTCTCGCCCATGCTGGAGGCCGCCCGTACCGTCCGCGCTGCTTCACCCGGCGTGGAGTTCGCGATGGCCGAGGCCTCCCCGGTCTTCCGCGACCGGCTGGCCGCGGCCGTGGCGTCCTCGGGCCTGCCGGTGGCGATCGTTCCCGGATCGCGCGACGTTATGGCGGCGAGCACCGTGCTGCTGATGGCATCCGGGACCGCCGCCGTCGAGGCCATGATCCTCGGCGTGCCGATGGTGGTGACCTACCGCGTCTCGCGTCCGACCTGGTGGTACGCGCGGGCGGCGTTCAACGTGCGCTGGGTCTCGATCCCCAACATCATGGCAGGAGAACAGATAGTGCCCGAGCTGCTTCAAGGCCAAGCTACCGCCGGCGAGATGAGCCGCGCCATCCTGGCGCTGCTCCACGACGCGTCGGCGCGAGAAGCAATCTCGCACCGGCTGCGCTCCCTTGCGGAGGGGCTGGGATCTCCCGGCGCCGCGCGGCGTGCAGCCGCGGAGGTGCTTTCCGCCGCCTCCGGCCTTGAACGCCCGTTGAGCCGTCCGGTAAGATGAGGCCGGCGGCCAAGGAGGCGTAGCGGCGATGTCCCGCAGCGGGCGGTGGATAGCGATCGGCCTGGGCATCGCCGTGGTTCCCCTTGTCATCTGGGCGCTGCTGCAGGCGCCCGATCCCGCGCCCGGGGGTCCCGGCTTGGTACCTGGACCGGCGGCGAGCCCGACAGTCCGGTCGTCTCCGAGCCCACGGGCGGCCCTCCTGCCTCCCATCGAGGTAGAGGGAACGGCCATCTCGACGGTTGACGCCGCGGGCCGGCGTCAGTGGGACATCCGCGCCGAGTCGGTGGCAGTGGACGGCACTTCCAGCACGGCCACGCTTACCGCGGTCGAGGGCACGTACTTCCAAGCGGGTGAGCCGGCCATCGTCTTCTCTGCTCCGCGCGGCACCTTCTACGTGGCCTCCCGCAACGTTACGCTCTCAGGCCGCGTTCGCGCACGGGCGACCTCGGGTCAGACGATGGAGGCCGACGTGGTCCGGTGGTTTCCCAAGACGCAGCAGATCGAGGCCTCCGGAAGCGTGACACTGCGCCAGTCCGGCATGATAGTACATGGGGACCATCTGGTCGCGGACGTGTCGCTGCAGCGCACCCGGATGAGCGGTAACGTTCGTGTCACGGTTGCGCAGTAGCCTTCCCGGTCTGTGCGCCGCGGCCTGCGCCGCGGTCGCGCTCTGGGCGTTCTGGAGCCCTATGGCGCGGGCGCAGGCACCGGCCGCTGCCGGAGCCTCGGTCATCGAGCTTACCGGCGCAACTTACTTGGAGTACGACGAGGGCAGCGGGGTCTGGCGCGCAGAGGGCACGCCGGCGGTAGCAACGCGAGGCGCGACGGTTCTGAGGGCCCCCCGCATCCGCTACGACCAGCGCGCGCGGGTTCTGACCGCGGAGGCCGGCGCCGAACTTGCCGACGCGAACCTGGCCGTGCGGGCCGACTCGGTTGAGTTCCACCTGGCAGATGATCGCATCCGTGCCAGGGGCGCGGTGCGGGCGACAAGTGGGCGCGGAGACCAGTCGGTTACGCTGACCGCTCCCGAGGTCGAAGGGTCGCTCAAGACCAGGCGGTTTGTTGCGACGGGCGGGGTCACGCTCCTCCGCGGCGAATGGAGGCTCTCTGGACGGCGCATGGAGTACGATGATGCCACCCGGACAGCCACGGCCACCGGCGAGCCCGAGGCGCGGTTCAGGGATGCCCAGATGACGGCCGACCTCATAACGCTCCTGATGGACGAGGAGATCGGGCGCGGCATCGGATCGGCGCGGCTGCGCCGCGGGGAACTCTCGGGCAGCGCCCGCCGGGTGGAGGTCTTCCTGAAGGAGGGCAGGGCCACACTGACCGGCGACGCGCGCGTGGACCGGGGGCGTGACCGGCTGACGGCCGACCAGATTGACGTGGACCTGGACGGAACCAGGATCACGGCCCGCGGAACCCCGCGGTTGAACATAGTACCACCCTAGGGAGCGTCCGTATGCTGGCAGCGAGAGGGCTCTTCAAGCACTACGGGCGGCGCGCCGTGGTGGACGGCGTGGATCTCAGCGTCGAGCGCGGGGAGATCGTCGGCCTGCTGGGGCCCAACGGCGCCGGCAAGACCACGACCTTCTACATGATGGTGGGTCTAATCCGCCCCGACGCCGGTGACGTCTGGCTCGACGACCAGCCGATTACAAACCTGCCGGTTCACCTGCGCGCGCGGCGCGGGATCGGCTACCTGAGCCAGGAGCCTTCGGTGTTTCGCGGCCTCACGGTTGAGGAGAACATCGCCGCGGTCCTGGAAGCCAACGGCAGGCCTCGGGCTGCGCGGCAGGAGATGACGGACCGGTTGATCGAGGAGTTCGAATTGACCCGCCTGCGCCACCAGCTTGGGGCGACGCTCTCCGGCGGGGAGCGTCGCCGCGTGGAGATAGCCCGGGTGATCGCCATGGAGCCGTCGTTCATCCTGCTGGACGAGCCGTTTACCGGCGTGGACCCGAAGTCGGTGGCCGAGATCCAGGAGGTGGTCGTGCACCTGCGCCGGCGCGGGCTGGGCGTGGTGATAACCGACCACAACGTGCGGGATACCCTGGCGATCACCAACCGTTCGGAGATCATCCACGAAGGTCGCATCCTGTTCGCGGGGACCGCCGAGGAGATAATGGCCAGCGAGGACGCCCGGCGGTTCTACCTGGGCGAGCGGTTCCGGCTCTGACGCCGATGCGACTGATTGATCGCTACATCCTGCGCGAGGTCGGCGGCATCTTTCTGTTCGGCGTCGCCGTCTTCACCACGCTGCTGCTGGTCAACCACCTGTTCTTCCTGGCGCGATTGGCGGCCGAGTCAAGCGTGCCCGTCCGAACCAACCTGTTTCTCCTGGTGCTGCGGGTGCCGTACCTGGCCGTCTACAGCCTGCCTATGGCCACCCTGCTGGCCACTCTGCTGGCCACCGGCAGGCTCAGCGATCGCAACGAGATCACCGCCCTGCGCACCACCGGCTGGAGCCTGGCCCGCATCGCCGCGCCGGTGCTGGCCGCGGGCGCGGTGATCACGGCGGCCTCGCTGGGCATGAGCGAGTGGGTGGTGCCGCGATCTGAGGCGCGATACCGCGAGGTCCTGAGCGAGGCTATTCAGGCCCGGCCCAGACCGGTCCACCAGCACGTGCTCTTCCGCGAGCCGGTGGGCGGCGTGGATTCGGTGTTCTACGCGCGTGAACTCGACACGAGTGACGGCACGATGTACGGCGTGGTCATCACCCAGTTTCAGGGGGGCCGGCCGGCGCGCCTGATCGAAGCCGGGCAGGCCCGCTACGCGCCGCAGGGGTGGATCCTGAAGCAGGGGACCCTGTACCTGCTCGGGGCCGGCTCCGGGGTGGCGACCACGTTCGACGAGATGCGGGTGGCCCTGGCGCGCACGCCGAAGCAGATCGCGGTCCCGCGCCGCGATCCCAGCGAGATGACGATCGGCGAGTTGCGCCGGCAGATCGCCGCGCTCCGATCCGCCGGGGAGAACGCCGTGCGCCACGCGGTCAGCCTCCAGGCGAAGCTGGCCCTTCCGGTGAGCAGTTTCATCTTTGCTCTGCTGGCGGTGCCCCTGGGGCTGCGGCCGCACCGGTCGGGCCGGTCCACGGGCCTGGGCATCACGGTGCTGGTGCTCCTGGCCTACTACCTCCTGATGTCCATTACGATCACGCTCGGAGAGCGCGGCCAGATCCATGCGTTCTGGGCCGCCTGGCTGCCGAACCTGATGGTGGCAGCCGGCGGTGGCTGCCTCCTGTGGTTCGCCCGGTGATCGGAGGCCGGACGGCGCCGCCCGCACGCCTCGCGAAACAGGAGTTCCGGTGGCTGCTTGCAGTCACCCTTGCCGCGCTACTGCTCTTCGGATACGGCCTGGGCGCCGGAACCCTATGGGACCAGGACGAGCCCAAATACGCCGGCGTCTCACGTGAGATCCTGGAAACCGGCGATCCGATCACCCTGCACAGCAACGGCCGGCCGTGGTTCGTGCACCCTCCCCTGTTCTTCTGGCTACAGGCCCTGACCGGATGGGCGTTCGGGTTTACCGAGGCCACGGTGCGGATCTGGTCCGCGATATCCGGCGCCGGCGCGGTTGGCGTTACGTTCTTGCTGGCCAGGCTGTTCTACGGGTCCGCAACCGGAGTGCTGGCCGCGGCAATCCTGGCCACGACATTCCAGTTCCTGGTTCAGTCGCGGCTGGGCGTGTTCGATCCCACGCTGGTGCTATTCATGCTGCTGGCGCTCTACATGTATCTGGTCGCATACACCAGCGGCTCCGGCCGCGCCGCGGTGTGGGCATGGGTGTGGGCGGGTCTGGCCACGCTAACGAAGGGGCCGATCGGGCTGCTGCTCCCTGCCATGGCCGTGGCCGGGTTGTGGTTCGTCCGGCGCGATTGGTCGGCCTGGCGCAAAACCCCCCTGCTCGGTCCGGCCCTCTTCTGTCTGATCGGGCTCTCGTGGTATGTGATTGAGGCGCTGCGCCACGGCGAGCCGTTTCTTCGTTCGGCGGTGGGCTACTACCTGTTCAGCCGTTTCTTCGGCGTGGTCGAGAACCAGCCCGGACCGTGGTGGTTCTACGTTCCGGTCTTGATCGTCGGAGCCTTTCCCTGGACCGCGTTCCTGCCCGCGGCGGTCGTCTACCACGCGCGTCGGCGGCGCGAGCTGGGCAGCCAGGTTATCCTCCTGTGGAGCGGCATCACGCTGCTCTTCTACTCACTGGCCGGCACCAAGCTGCCCAACTATGTCCTGCCGGTCTACCCGCTGCTGGCGATCGGGATCGCGCGCCTGTGGGAGGAGCAGGCGGCCGGCCTGATGCGGGCGGCGACCGGGCTCCTGGCAGCAACCGCTGCGGCATTCCTGGCAGCGATCGCGGTCTACGGATGGATCAAGTTTCCCTCCGAGATGCTGGATCTGCGCGGTCCGCTTGCCGCTGCTGCCGCCGTCTTCGCCGCAGGCCCGCTTCTGGCCGCCGGCCTTCTGCTGATCCGCCGGCCGCTTCCGGCCCTCGCGGCGCTGCTGCTGACCCCGGTGGCCGCAGTTCCGGTGCTCGTCCACCTGACGCTTCCGGCCATGGAGCGATATCGTCCCTTGCCGCGGATTGCTCGGACGATAGCCGGGGCGGCGCATCCTTCCGATGCGGTAGCCGCGGTGGCCATGAACACGGCCGCCTCGCTCGGTTTCTACACCGGCCGCCGCATAGTCTGGGTCGAGAGTCCCGATGATCTGGCAGGAGCGATCTGCCGCCACAGGCGGCTGTTTGTCGTCGTTCCTACACCACAGCCGTCATGGTGGACCCCGGCGTCGCTTCCTACAGGCGCGCGCCTGCAGGGAGAGGACTGGG
>JASEHJ010000015.1 GCA_030018905.1 bacterium
CTACGTGGCGTTCCAGCGGCAGGAGGTAAGGGCGTAGGGCAGAGGCGCAAGAGCCGACTCTCAAGCTACGGCATACGCACCGCCCCAGGGCGACCGTCAGGCCACCCCGGGGCGGTGTGTGCGCCGTCTCTTGAGAGCCGGCTCTTGCGCCCCGACCCCTAAGCCCTTACCTCCTGCCGCTGGAACGCCACGTAGGCGCCCGCGAACAGCATGATCACGGTGGCGATCAGGCCCGTGAACTGAGGCCAAACCAGCAGCAGGCTCTGGGAGAGCGGCAGGAGCGTGCGGGGAATGGCGCCCGCCGCCTCAAGCTGGATGACCGTCGCCAGCAGCGGGCCCAGCGTCCGGATCTCTGGGTTGAGCAGCGCCAGCACGGTCTCCGAGTAGAGCGTGTTGGGCGAGAGCCGCGACAGGAATAGGCGGAAGTTGGCCAAGGCCAGCTCTGTCTCCGGTCCGCCCGTGACGGTCGCGCTGATGATGTTGAAGAACAGGCCTGCCAGGATCTCCCAGAACACCGCGAAGAACAGCCAGACCGCGATCGTCGCCATGGCCGAGGTGGCCGGCTGGCGAAACACCACGGAGAACAGCATCGCCAGCGCCAGCCACACCCCGCCGTAGGCCAGGGTGGCGAGGATGAACGCGAGTCCGCGCGCCACCTCGCGGCCTTCAGGCACCACGCCCAGCCGCAGTATGCCCAACCCGGTCACCAGCAGCCACAGCGCGAGCAGCGTGATGCCCAGGGTGAAGATGCCTGCCAGGAACTTGCCCAGCAGCACGGCGTCGCGGTAGATGGGCTGCGCCAGCACCCGGCTGAGCGTCCGGCGCATGTACTCGCCGTTGATCGCGTCGAACGCCAGAGCGATGGCCGTGAGAGGGATCAGGAAGCCCATGAACGCTACGAACGAGGGCAGGGGATCCTGAGCGGAGGTAAAGATCTTCAGGTACAGGAAGGGGTCCTCCCCGATGGTCTGCCGCAGGGTCTGCGTGGCCGCGAACACCGTGCCGATCGCGGTCAGGAGGATCAGGCCTTCCAGCAGCCGCATCCGGACGCTGGAGAGGTGATCGGCCATCTCCTTGAGCAAAATGGCCCCCAGGCCGGTCCAGGGGGAGCCTCTACGCTTCATGGCGGGCCTCCTGGAAGTAGCGGGCATAGACGTCGTCCAGCGTGGCGCGTTCCAGACCCAACCCGAGGAGTTGGCCTCCCCCGGCCACAACCCGACGGGCCACCTCGGCGCGGCAGTCCTGTTGGGCTTCCACACGGCAGGCGCCCGGGCGTTCCTGCGCAACGCGCACGACGCCTGGGATCCCGCTCAGCAGCCGCTCCAGGCCGTCGCCCGTGGCCTCCACGGCGATGCGGTACGCGCCGCCCAGCACCTGCTCGCTCAGCGCGTCCACGCTGCCCTCGAGGACCAGCCGTCCCTTGTGGAAGAGACCAACTCGGTCGCAGACCGCCTGCACCTGTTGGAGCAGATGCGAGGACAGGAGCACCGTGATGCCCCGCGCCTTCAACCCCCGGATCATGGCTAGGAACTCATGGGCGGCCTCGGGATCCAGGCCCATCGTGGGCTCGTCCAGGATCGCCACCTGAGGCCGCTTCAGGAGCACCTCGGTCAGCCCCAGTCGCTGGCGCATGCCGCGCGAGTATGTCGCCACCGGCCTATCTGCTACTTCCGAGAGCCCTACGCCGGCGAGGGCCTCGTCAATCCGCACCTCGGCCTCGGGCCGAGGGATCCCGTTGAGACGCGCGGTGTACCTGAGGTTCTCGCGCGCGGTCAACTCGTCGTAGAACCCGACCGAGTCAGGCATGTAGCCCACCCGCCGCTTCACTTCCAGCGGGTTGCGCAGGGGATCCTCTCCCAGCACCCGGGCCCACCCAGCGGTCGGCTCGGTAAGACCCAGCAGCATCAGGATGGTCGTTGTCTTCCCAGAGCCGTTGGGGCCCAGCAGACCGAAGACCTCACCCGCCTGCAGGCAAAGGTTCAGCGACTCGACGGCCACTATCGGGCCGTAGTGCTTGGTCAGCCCCTGCGTCTCGATAACCGTGCTCATCTCCGTCCGTAGCGCGAAACCACCAGGCTGACGATGCCCAGGGCGACCGCAATGACGATGACGCCCACGATGCCCCAGAGCGTGGAGGTGAACACGGTGACGCGGAAGTCGGCCGACGACGAGGAGTCGCCGGCAGTGGCCCGCAGCGTCAGCATGTAATCGCCCGCGATTGCCTTGGACGAAGGCCGCACGGTCGCGGTCACCGACGCCTCGCCCTTGGGCGCGATCTCCTCGATCCGCGACGGATCGAACTTCACCTGCCACCCGGTGGGCTCGTAGGAGGAGACCTCGACCCCGCGCGCAGGCGCGCTGCCCCGGTTCTTGACGACCACCTTGATCGGCGTGTCCCTCCCGGCGTATGCCCGTCCGGACAGCCTGCCCTCAGGGGTAGTGATCGAGAGGTCGGGGCGGCCGGTCACTTCGATTGTGAGCTTGACCTCGGCCCTGGCCTCGCCGCTGACGGCCCGAACGCTGAGCGCGTGCGTCCCTGCCGCCACATCCTGAGGAAGAGTTACCTCCGCGTCCAGATCGCGCGACTCGCCGGCCTTCACGGGCAGGCTCGTCACCTGCTGGCTGGCGAAGGCGGGCGTGAATGCCACCTGGAAGCCCTTCGGCATCTGCGCCTCCAGGCTGACCAGCATGTCCTTCTCGCTCTCGTTCTTTATCGTCAGGCGGTAGCGGAAGCTGGACGTCCCCGGACCCCGGAGCACCGGGAGTTCAGCCTGCAGTTCGAGGCGGCCCGGCTGGACCTGGCCCAGCGTGAGCGCCAGCGGCAACTCCGCCGCGACGCCCTGTCCCGCCGCGGCAAGCACGAACCGGTACGTTCCGGCCCTGGCGCCGGAGGGCGGGTCAAGCCGGACGCTCAGCGATGCTTCTTGATCGGTCCCAACCGCCACCGCGGTCACGGTGCGGCCGGCGCCGAGGAAACTGACCTTCCATCCCGGCGCGCCCTTGGTCACTGCCAGCGTCACGACCTGCGGCGCCAGCCCGTAGTTCTTGACGGCGAGCGCCAGCGTGACCGGCTCGCCGGTCCGCACAGTCTGACTGGGATACGGCGTTGAAAGCCCCAGGCCCCGGTATCCCGGGGTTGACTCGGGGCTGGGACCTGCGACCGCGGTGCCCGGTGCGCTTTGGGACAGCGCGAGCCCCGCGATCAGGATCAGGATCAACATGCGTGGCATCTACACACCTCCGAGAATCTCGAACATTGCGGGCCCGCGGCCCGCAGGAACAGCGTCCGGTTCTGTATTCTCCGGCTTCTCGGCTCCTAATGCAAGGGGGGGCGTGAACTCCTGCGAAACCCCGAGGGGACGGCCATCTTGCAGACGCCGCGGCAGCGTCCCAACCGTCCCCTCCGCCCGGACCGCCAGGCTATCGTGGCGGGCGGTTCTCTCCAGACTCTCTCACGTCCGCATCTAGGGGTTCGTTCCGCTCCCGGCGGACGAAGAGCCGCCGTGCCATCTCCAACCCCAGGGCCCGGATCTGATGCCCGATCTGCAGGGTGATCGGCCCGCCGAGCGCGGTCGCCTCCCTGACCACAAGGGCGGTTCCCGGAACCAGGCCCATGTCCACAAGGTGAGTCACGAACGGCTCATCCTCTTCCGGGATGCAGACCAGCACGGCGTGGTCCCATACCTCAAGCTGGGCAACGGTGACCAGGGACTGGACGGGCGGCGCACTGTCGCCCGGGATCGGCAGGCCGTGCGGGCAGGTCGCCGGATGACCCAGCACCATGGCCATGCGCGCTTCGACCTCCGGGCTGATGACGTGCTCGAGCTTGCACGCCTCGGCGTAGACCAGGGGCAGCTCTATCTTCAAGACGTCCGAGAGCAGCCGCTCGGCAAGGCGCAGCCGCCTGACCACACGGGTGGCGGTCTGCATCCCCTGCGGGGTCAGGATGTGCCCTTCCCCTGTTCCGGAGTGCAGGAGACCCTGGGCCTCGAGCCGCTTCAGCATTTCGTAGGAAGCCGGCGGCGAGACGGCCATGTACTCGGCCACCTTAGAGATCGTGACCGGCGGCGCGGTTTGCGCCAGGGTGTAGACCGCCTTGAGGTACATCTCGGTCCGTTCGGTTTTGGAGATGTCGTGGACGGTCATCGGCAGAGCTCCCGGATGAGGCCCTGGAAGGTATGTTGCGCGTCCGGCCGGCCAAATCCCTGCATGCCGTCCACACCCTCCAGGTCATCCCTTGTTGCACCCCCACGGCTCTGGTACGCTTCGCGTGTCATGAAGGCGGCGCGCGGTTGGCTGCTCGACCTGGGTGGAGACCCCGTTCCCTTCGCAGAGGCTTGGGAGCTGCAGAAGAGCCTGGTGGCCGCGCGCCAGCGCGGAGGGATCCCCGATGTGCTGGTGCTGCTGCAGCATCCGCCGGTGGTGACTCTCGGCCGCAGCGGAAGGGCGGAGCACCTCCGCGCCACGCGCGAGGAGCTGCTGTCGGCCGGCATCGAGCTGTTCAGGATAGAGCGTGGCGGCAGCGCGACCTACCACGGCCCTGGGCAGCTTGTGGGCTATCCGATTGTGGACCTTCGGGTGATGGGCGGCGACGTCGTTCGATACATGAGGACGATGGAAGAGTCCCTGATCCAAACGCTGGGGCAATTCGGCATTGCGGCCGTACGGGAGCGAGGGTATCCCGGCGTGTGGCTTGGGGGCGCCAAGATCTGCTCCGTGGGCGTGGCGGTCAAGCGGGGGGTCACCATGCACGGATTCGCCCTCAACGTCGCCACCGCGCTCGACGGGTTCGCGCTGATCAACCCGTGCGGGCTGGATCGCCCGGTGACCTCGATGAGCGCCGTGCTCGGCCGACCGGTGGACCTAGGGGAGGTGCGCCGGGCCTATCCCGAGCAGTTCAGCCGGGCGTTCGGCATCGATCTTACCCCGGTCACGGCGGCGGATCTGGCACAGGCCCACGCGCTGGTGTAGGATCGTACCATGTCAAATGCCCCCCGGTCGTCTCCGGCCTCACACGGTCCCTCATTGCCCGACCTGCGCATCGTGCCCTCGGCGTCGCTGTTGCTGCACGAGGAGTGCGACCCCGGCCGCGTGGAGCGGCTGGCGCGCGTGCTGATCGCCGATGGCGTGCTGCGCAACCCCCCGGTTGTGGCGGAACTGGACGGGGGGGCGTACGTCGTTCTGGACGGGGCCAACCGGGTAACCGCGCTCCAGCAGGCCGAGTTCCCCGACCAGCTCGTCCAGGTCGTGGACTACGCCGATCCCAACGTAGTGCTCGAGGTCTGGGCGCACCTGCTCCAGGACGACGGCGTATTGATTAGAAGTGATGGGTCGCCCTCCCTTGCATGGCGGCCGATGCCGGAGGAAGCGATGCGCGCCGGGCTCGAGGACGGAGAGCTGGCCTGCGGCGTACTGGGTGCGGACGGTGCTTTCGGTCTTCCTTCGGGGGCGGGGTTGGCCGACCGGATCAGGGCGCTTTGTGAGGTGGTGGCTCGCTACAAGGGGCGCGTGCCGATCTTCCGCGTTCAGGGCTCGGACCTGGTTGACCTCGCCCGCGAGTACGGCCGGGCAGCGGCGCTGGTGCTTTTCCCTCACTTCACCAAGCAGGACATCAGCGCGATCGCCCACCTGCCGGTGAAGCTTCCCACCGGCATCAGCCGCCACGTGGTGCCACAGCGCGCGCTGCGGGTTAACCTAGACCTCGCACTGCTGCGCGCGGAGCAGCCCGCGGCTGAAAAGCAGGCACTGCTCGATGCGCTTGTTCGCGCCCGGCTCTTGGAGCACCGCGTGCGCCACTACCCCGAGCCCACGGTCCTCTACGACGAGTGACCGCGCCGGCAGGGGTGGCCACGGACGGTCCGATGGCTCTCGAGATCGGTTTGGCGCAGGCGGTGGCCATCGTGTACCACGCGCGCCAGCAGTTCCCCAACGAGTGCTGCGGTCTGGTCGCAGGCCGGGGTAGCCGCATCGAGCGCGTGTTCTGGGGCACGAACGTGGAGAGCAGTCCGTTCACCTACCGTCTTGATCCCCACGAGCAGCTCCGGTTTTTCACGGAGCTGGACGCCTTGGCGATGGAGCTGCTGGGTATCTACCATTCGCATCCGCGGTCACCGGCCTACCCCTCCCAGACCGACGTTACGCAGGCTTTCTACCCCGAGGCGGCGTATCTCATAGTGTCGCTCCCTTCGGCGGACGCGCCGGCGGCCGAAGTAGAGGTGCGCGCGTTCAGGATAGTGGGCGGCGTCATTACCGAAGAGGAACTGGCGGTGGCGGTGTGAGGGTTTCTGCGCGGGCTGAGTACGGCATCCGGGCCCTGATCGAGCTGGCCGCCAGCTACGGCCGGGGTCCGGTTCACAGCCAGGAAATCGCCATGCGGCAGAGACTGCCGGAGCCGTATCTCCACCAACTCATGACGGCCCTGCGCTCGGCAGGGCTGGTTGTCAGCAAGCGGGGGCCCTCCGGCGGTCACGCGCTCTCGCGCCCGCCGGAGCAGATCGGGCTGCGGGAGGTGTTCGCGGTTCTGGAAGGAACCACGGCACCGTGGTGGTGCGTGGAGGAAGATGCCCCTGATTGCGAGTATGCTTCTGATTGCGGCCTGCAGCCTGTCTGGCGCGCGGTTCGGGGCGCCGCGGAGGGCGTGCTGGATCGGTTGAGCCTGGCGGATCTTAGGGCGGACGGTGTGCGCCAGCCGGCGGCGCAGCGGTAGCCGGGTCATCGGGCAGGGAATGTTTGACGACGCCCCTCCGTTGCCCGGAGGGAGCCGATGGGTGCCTTACTCGTGACTCTTGATCATCCTCATGTGACGGTGTCGGATGAGGACCGCGCGCGGTTCGAGGCGCTCGTTGCCGGACATCTCGACGGCCTGTACAGTTCCGCCCTGCGGCTGACGCGCAACCGCACCGCCGCCGAGGACCTGGTGCAGGACACCTTCCTGAAGGCTTGGCGCTCGTTTCGCACTTTCCAGGCCGGCACCAACGCCCGCGCCTGGCTCTACAAGATCCTGATGAACGCGTACATAGACGGCTACCGCCGGTCTTCGCGCCTTCCCGAGGAGGTGGACCAGGAGGACATCGGCGACTTCTACCTGTACGCCAAGGCGCAGGAGAGTGAGGAGTACCGCAAGGCGGGCGACCCAGAGGAGATCCTGCTCTCGCAAGTGATGGATGCCGACGTAAAGGATGCGCTGGAGCAGGTTCCTGAGCCGTTTCGGGCCGCGGTGATCCTGGCCGATCTGGAGGAGTTCTCCTACAAGGAGATCGCGGAGATCCTCGGTATACCGGTGGGTACGGTGATGTCGAGGTTGTACAGGGGGCGCCGCCACCTCCAGCGGCTGCTGTGGGACTACGCACGCAGGGCCGGGTATGCGCGCGACGAGATCGGCTTGCGATCTCAGGTGCCGCCATGAGCGAAGTGGACTGCAACGTGGTCCTGGAGCGCCTCTGGGTTTTCCTGGACGGTGAGGCCGACGAGGCGTTGTACCGCGAGCTGGAGGCGCACATCGAGGCCTGCCTGCACTGCCGCAACCACGTCGATTTCGAGCGGCGGCTGCGCGCGGTGATTCAGGTGAAGTGCAAGGGCGAGCAGGCCCCGCTCGCGCTACGCGCCGCGCTCGACCGTCTCTTGAGCGGTTCCCAGTAGGCGTACCTGCCAGGGAATCACCTCAGGCTTCTCGAACACCCATCCGGACGATCCCCACATTCAGGAGGGTTCTATGCCCAAGGAAGTCATCCGCAGCGACGGCGCACCGATGCCCATCGGTCCTTACTCGCAGGCCATCCGCGTTTCAGGGATGCTCTACCTGTCGGGCCAGATCGCGCTCGACCCCGGGACCGGGCAGTTCCTGGGAGGCGACATCAAGACCCAGACCCGCAGGGTGCTCCGGAATCTCTCGGCGGTCCTGGAGGCGGCCGGGTCGTCACCCGACCGTGTTGTCAAGACCACGGTCTTTCTCAAGGACATGGACGATTTCGGGCCCATGAACGAGGAGTATGCCAGCTTCTTCCGGGAGTTGCCTCCGGCCCGCTCGACCGTGGCGGTGGCCAAGCTGCCGCGGGACGCGCTGGTGGAGATAGAGGCGATCGCGCTGGCGTAGGAGCGGCGGGCAGGGTTTTCAGGTAGGATTGCCTTGTGAGGCTTCCGCGCTGGGGGGTCGGCTAACGGCAAGCCGGCGGTCTTTGGAACCGCAAATCCAGGTTCGATTCCTGGCCCCCCAGCCAGCCAGAGGCATCCCCAGCGCAGAGGAATCCTCCCCACGGTCCAGAATCCCCAGGCAGACAGCCAACTGCGGTGGAGTGCCGGTATGCGTGAGGTCGAAGCGGTCGTGCTGGCCGCGGGGAAGGGCAAACGGATGGTCTCCGCCCTTCCCAAAGTGCTGCATTCAATCTGTGGACGGCCAATGCTGGCATACGTGCTGGACACCCTGGCCGCCGTGGGTGTCTCTGCCCCCATCGTGGTCGTCGGACACGCGGGGGAACGGGTGTGTGACGCGCTGGGCGAGGGCCTGCGCTATGCCGTCCAGGCGGAGCAACTGGGCACGGGGCACGCCGTCATGCAGGCACTGCCCTACCTGGAGGGGTACGCCGGCACCGTGCTGGTCGTCTACGGCGACGTGCCTTTTCTCCGTCCCGAAACGATCGAGACCCTGCTGGCGCACCACCGGTCTCAAGGCGCCGCCGCGACGATTCTCACCGATCTGCGTGACGACCCCTCCGGCTACGGCAGGGTGCTGCGCGACGCGAGCGGCAACGTGCGGCGCATTGTCGAGGAGACCGACGCTTCGCCGCAGGAGCGCGAGGTTCGGGAGATCAACGCCGGGATGTACGCCATCGAGTGCGGCGCCCTGCGGGATTCCCTGCGCGCCCTGCAGCCGACCAACGCGCAGGGCGAGTACTACCTGACCGATGCGATTACGGCGCTGTTGGACGGCGGCCACACCGTTGCCGCGGTCGTCGTGGCCTCCAGCCAGGAGGCCACCGGGATCAACAACCGCGCCGATCTGGCCCGGGCCGAGGCCGCGATGCGCGCGGTGCTGCTTGAGACGCTGATGGCCGCTGGGGTGACGATCCTGGATCCCCAGGCGACCTACGTGCACGCGGGAGCGCGGGTGGGTCGCGACACCGTGCTCCATCCCGGGACGGTTCTGGAGGGACGCACGGTAATCGGTGAGGCCTGCACCATCGGTCCAGGGGCCCGCCTGACCGACGCAGAGGTCGGTGACGGCGTGACCATCGTCCACTCCACCGTCACCGCCGGGGTGGTCGGCGAGGGCAGCCGCATTGGCCCCTATAGTCACCTGCGGCCCGGGGTGCGCCTGGGCCGGTTCGTCGAGGTGGGCAACTTCGCAGAGATCAAGAACGCCACGATCGGCGACCGCACAAAGGTGCACCACATGAGCTACATAGGCGACGCCACCGTCGGCGCCAGGGTCAACATCGGCGCAGGGACGGTGACGTGCAACTACGACGGGCGCACCAAGCACCACACCGTCATAGAGGACGACGCGTTCATCGGAAGTGACACGATGCTGATCGCGCCCGTTCGGGTGGGGCGCGGTGCCGTGACGGGCGCGGGCTCCGTGGTCCGGCGCGAAGTGCCGCAGGGTGGAGTGGCGGTAGGGATGCCCGCCCGGGTTATCAGACGGAGGCCCGTGTCCGAGATGCCTGCCGCCGAGCCGAACCCGGAGCAGGCCGACCAGAATGATGCGTCTTAAGATCTTCAGCGGTTCCGCCAACCCAGGGCTTGCCGAGGAGATCTCCGAGCACCTCGGCCTCCCGCTCGGGGAGATGGAGACCTACCGATTTGCCGACGGTGAGGTCAGTGTGCGTATCGTTGAGAGCGTGCGGGGCGCGGACGTCTTCGTGGTTCAGCCGATGAGCCCGCCGGTCAATGAGCACCTGGTCGAACTGCTTGTGATCCTCGATGCCCTGCGGCGCGCGTCGGCCGGTCGGGTCACCGCGGTCATTCCCTACCTCGGGTACGCGCGACAGGATCGCAAGACCAAACCGCGGGAGCCGATCACCTCGAAGCTGGTGGCCAACCTGCTGACTGCCTCCGGCGCGGATCGCATTCTGGCGGTAGACCTTCACACAGGGCAGATCTGGGGGTTCTTCGACATCCCGCTCGACCACCTGCCGTCCCGGATGCTGCTCGCTGCCTACTTCAGGGAGAAGAAGCTCAAGAACGTGGTCGTTGTGTCGCCCGACATCGGAGGCACCGGCCGCGCCCGCGAGTTCGCCGCCGAGCTGGGAGCACCCATAGCGATCATTGACAAGCGGCGGGATCGGCCCAACCAGGTCAAGGAGATCACCCACGTCATCGGCAAGGTTTACCGCCGGACCGCGATTCTGGTGGACGACATCGTGGATACCGCCGGCACGTTGGTGGCGGCCGCCTCGGCGCTGATCGGCCGCGGGGTTGAAGAGGTCTACGCCTGTTGTTCCCACGCGATACTCTCGGGTCCGGCCATTGATCGACTGGCCGCGAGCCCGATCCGGGAGCTGGTTGTCACGAACACCGTACCGGTCTCGGTCTCCAAGCGGATAGACAAAGTGCGCATCGTGTCCATTGCCCCCATGCTCGCTGAGGCGATCACGCGGATTCACGAAGATCGTTCGGTCAGCACACTCTTTAGCGAGCCTGCTGCTCCATAGGAGAACCGCGTGCCGGAGGTAGGGTGGTCCATCCCAGGGTTTCTTGCCGTTGGGCTGGTGGCCTTGGCGGCGACCAACGCTCTTGCGCCCGTCGTACGCCGCGTGGCGCGGCGCCTCGGCGCCATTGACTACCCTGGCGGTCGCCGGATCAACACCCGGCCGACCCCGCGACTGGGCGGCGTGGCGATCTTCCTTGGGTTCACCGCCGCCGCCGTTGTCGCCATGGTCGTGACACGGCCCATCGAACTTGTGGGGACCGGGGCCGAGATGTTCATCCGCATTCCCATCGCCGCGCACACGGACCGCGCGATTCTCGGCATCATGTTGGGTGGTACGTTTCTCATGGCCGTCGGGGTTTACGACGACCTGCGTGGCATGCACCCCGCGCTGAAGTTCCTGGCCATGCTGGCCGCGGCGTCGGTGCTGATACCCTTCGGACTCACCACCCAGTTCCTGACGAACCCGCTTACCGGCAAGATGGTTGTGCTGGGCCCATGGGGCGCCGTGCTGACCGTGGTGTGGGTAGTCGCCGTGGTTAACATCATCAACTTCATAGACGGCGTGGACGGTCTGGCCGCCGGTATCGTGGCGATCGCCGGGACCACGCTGCTGCTCACCGCGGCGCACAAGCGCGACGTTGTCGCGATCTCGCTGGCCGCGGCGCTGGTGGGGAGCTCGGCCGGGTTCCTGCGGCACAATTTCAACCCCGCTCGCATCTTCATGGGCGACTCGGGCTCGATGTTCCTTGGCTATGTCCTGGGGGGGCTCTCGGTGATGGGCCTCTACAAGTCCTACACCGCGATCTCGCTGGTGGTGCCGATCCTGGCGCTGGGCGTGCCGATCGTGGACACCGCCTTTGCCATCATCCGGCGCCTCCGAAGCGGCAGGCCCATCTATCTTCCCGATCGCGGGCACCTTCACCACCGGCTGCTGGATCGGGGGCTGACGCAGCGACAGACGGTCTTCCTGCTCTACATGGTCAGCGCACTGCTCGGCCTGGGGGCCCTCGCGCTGGCCGGCGTGAACAGAACCGGCTCGATTGCCACGCTGGTCGTTATCGCGGTGATCCTGTTGATCGGCGCCCGCCGCATGGGCCTACTGACCCGATGAGTTCCAACCGGCTGCGGGTCATGACGATCTTCGGGACCCGGCCCGAGGCCGTGAAGATGGCACCGGTGGTTGCCCGCCTGCGCGAGAGCGAGGAGTTCGATCCCGTAGTGGTGGTCACTGGGCAACATCGGGAGATGCTCGATCAGGTGCTGCATCTGTTTGATATCAGGCCTGATCGCGACCTCGACATCATGCTGCCGGAGCAGTCCCTTTTTGACATCAGCACCCGGGCGCTGGGGGGGCTTGATCCGGTCCTCGGTGAGTTCCAACCTGCGATGGTGCTCGTCCAGGGCGACGCCTCCTCGACTATGCTGGGGGCGATGGCGGCATTCTATCATCGCATCCCGGTGGGGCATGTTGAGGCCGGCCTGCGCACCGGAGACAAGTACCAACCGTTTCCCGAGGAGATGAACCGCCGCCTGACGTCCGTGATAGCCGACCTGCACTTCGCGCCCACCGCCCAGGCCCGGACCCACCTACTGCGGGAAGGGATCCCCGCGGACCGCGTCTGGATCACCGGCAACACGGTCATTGACGCGCTGGCGGAGATTGTCCGGCGCCCCGAGACCGATCTGCCGCCGGGCCTGCCCCCGCTGGATGGCCGGCGCATGCTGCTGGTTACCACGCACCGTCGCGAGAACTGGGGCGAGCCGCTCCGGCAGATCTACCTGGCGTTGCTCGACCTGCTGGACCGCTTTCCCGACATCGTGGTTGTCTTCTCCGTGCACCGCAATCCCGCGGTGCGCCGGACAGCCGAGGAGATACTGGGCGGGCACCCGAGGGCGCACCTGATCGAACCTCCTGACTACGCCCCATTCGTCCGGCTGATGGCGCGGGCCTACCTGATACTCTCTGATTCGGGCGGCGTGCAGGAGGAAGCGCCCTCGCTGGGCACGCCAGTGCTGGTGCTGCGCGAGGTCACCGAGCGACCCGAGGGCATCCAGGCCGGAACCGTGGAGCTGGTCGGCACTTCCCGCGAGCGGATAGCGTCCCGCGCCGGCAGGTTGCTGGCCGACCCATCTGCGCGGGAGGCGATGGCCCACGCCCGCAACCCGTACGGAGATGGGCGGGCCGCGTCGCGGATCGTGGATGCGATGCGGTACTGGTTCGGTCGGGCCGCGCAGCCGCCAGAAGAGTTCGCGGGGTGAACCCCGGGAGCGCGAGGTCCGTATGCTATAATGAGGACAAGATGCGCACGTTCGCTGCGATCGGACTGGCCGTTGGAATCGCGCTGCTGTGGGCTCCCATGTCGGCTCCCGCGGCTCCCAAGGCGCTGGTCGAGGTTAAGGCTACCTTGCGGGGCGAAGTCCTGGCCGAGGGGCTGGCCAAGGCGGGTGACAGCGTCAACGAAGGCGACCCTCTTGTGTTCGTCAAGACGCAGACCGGCCGTGCAGTGGCAGCCAGGGCTACCGTGGACGGCCGCGTCGCGGAGATGCTCGTTGGGCTTGGTACGGTTATTCGAGATCTCGGAACTGTTGTTGCCCGCATCGAACCCAAGTAGGCGGGGAGTAGTGCCCGCCGAGAGAACACCGCGTGCCGGAGACGGGGGGAGGGCCCCGTCGTTTCTGTTCTTGGCCGAGCCCTCTACAGGGGGTGTGCAGTGACGAACCGGTTGACGGCGCTGGCCGTGATGCTCGTCCTGGCGGTGCCCGCCTTGACGCTGCCCGTGGTCGGGGTCGCGGCACAGACGCCGCCGATCATGCCGCTGAACGAGATCAGGCCCGGGATGAAGGGCGTGGGCAAGACCGTGATCTACGGCCAGCGGGTGGAGGAGTTTCAGTTCGAGGTCATTGACATAATGCAGTCCGGCGGCGGACCGGTGGGCACGGACAAGCTGATCCTGTTCCGCATGTACGGACCGCTGGTTGAGAAGACCGGCGGTACCGCTGCCGGCATGAGCGGCAGCCCGATGTACATCAACGGCAGGTTGATCGGCGCGCTCAGCGCCTCCTTCTCGTGGCAGGCGCCCAAGCGGGACATCGCGCTGGCCACCCCGATCGAGGAGATGCTCAAGGTCCTCGATCGCCGCCGTCCCAGCGGCCAGTGGCCACGCATCTACCACGCCTCGCGCACGCTGACAATCGGCGGCCGCGCCGTGGACCGCGTGCTGGTCGCGCCCACCCCGGCCCTGGCGCGCCGTTACGAGACGGCAGGCCACGCCGGCACTGCTGTAGCCACCCCAGCGGTAGCCACCTTCGCGCGGGGGCTGAGCCCGCGGGCCGCCCGCATCCTGGCGGAGCTGATCCAACCGATGGGGCACGAGATCCTCCAGGGCCACGGCGGCCGCGGCGATTTTGTGGCCGGGCCGATCGTGCCGGGCAGCTCCGTTGGGATCCAGCAGATCCGCGGGGACATTGACTTCGGTGGCATCTGCACCGTCACAGCGCGCATAGGCAACCGCGTGCTGGTCTGCGGACATCCCTGGGACAACCTGGGCGACGTTGACTACATCCTCACGGCGTCGGAGATCCTGACGGTCCTGCGCGCCTTGCCGCGCCCGTTCAAGGTCGGAAACTTGGGCGAGATGATCGGGCTCATCGACCAGGACCGGGGCGGCGCAATCGCCGGCTCGCTGGGGCCGCTGCCGCGGCTGTTCAACCTGCGCGTGATCGTGACGGACATGGACACCGGCTCGCGCGTCCAACTTGGCGCGCAGATTATTCGGCGGCGCGACATGGCGCGGATGCTGGCCCCGCTGGCGGCGCTCTCCGCCACCGAGCGGGCGCGGAACCAGGGCGGCGGGGAAGGAACCGCGACTGTCAAGCTCACGCTTCGGGCCAAGGGCCTGCCCGCGGCCATCGTTAGAGAGAACATGTTCTACAGTACGCGCGACGTGGCCGTGGCTTCGGTGCTCGACATAGTGGACGCGATGGAGCTGGCGTTCTACAACGATCTGCGCAGGCTGGACCCGTATGATCTCACCGTGGAGACCTCGCTTACCCGCAGGCGCGTGACCGCCTCGATCGTGGAGGCCGAGGCCGCCTCTCGTGAGGTCAGCCCCGGAGGCACGCTGCTGGTCCGCGTGGTCCTCCAGCCCTACCTGGCTGAGAGCCGAGTTATTCGGATTATTGAGGTCCCCATCCCGCGCGACTTCCCGCGGGGGCCGGCGGTGGTCGTAGTGCAGTCGGCCGGCATGGATTCCGCGAGGGTCCCCGTGGAGGTTCGGTTGGGACAGACGCTGGGCGCCGAGCCTGAGCCCTGGGGCGTGGACACCTTGGAGAATGCGCTCAGGTTCTTCGAGAGCTTCGGGAGAAACACCGACGTCCTGGTCCGGGTTCTGCCGTATGGGCTGCCGGCCACCCAGGCCGAGTTCACCCGTTTCGACGTGCCGGCGGCCAGGTTCATCAGGACCGACTGGGTGATCCAGGGGTCCGAACGGATACCGATCCTCATCCGCTGACATGCGGACCCGCAGGGGCACGAACCGTTCTGCCTCCTGGTTTGCGGCGCTGGTGGCGGTTCTTGTCGCATGCGGTGCCGCGGCATGGGCACTAGAAGCCTTGCGGCACCGGGTGCGGGAGGTGGCGGTCGCGGCGCTGGGCGCAGGCCTGGGGAGCGACATCGCCATCGGCGGCATCAGTGGCGACCCCTGGCGCGGCGTAGTGCTGGAGGCGATCAGCCTGCCCGGGCCGCCGGATTCCGAAAGCCCGCTGCTCACCGCACGCAGGGTGACGCTTACCTTTGACACGCAGGCCCTGGTCCTTGCCCTCGCCCGCCGGAGCGGGATCGCGCACAGCATCGTGCGGGTGATCCTGGAGGAGCCCGTCCTGGCTCTTGAGCGTGACCCTTCTGGAGTTTGGAACATCCCGCCTGCTCTTGGACGCATAGCCGGCCCGCCCGACGCCCCCGCGTTCGTGGGGCGGGTCATCGTACGCAACGGTGCGGCGGAGTTCGTGGACCGCCGCCGGATGTCGCCGCAGATCTTCAAGACGCGGATGGCCGGCGTCAACGGATCCGCTGACTTCGCCAGCGCGCCCCGCATTGCGCTGCGGGCATCGTTCGAGGAAGAGCGAGAGGGCCATCGGTCCCCGGGAAGGTTGCAGGGTACCTACACCACATCCTCGCGCACCCTCGATCTCGATCTGGAAGCCTCCGATGGGGATGCCGGCGCCTGGGGACCCTACTTGATTCCGGGGCAGGGCATCCACATCACGGGCGGGCGATTCGGCGGGTCGCTGCACCTGCTTTGGACGCGGACGGGCGGCCGATCGTTCACCGATTACTACGGCCACATCGCGCTGCGCGACGGACGCGCCACCGTGCCATCGCGGCGCGCAGCGGTCACCGGCGTGCGGGGCGAGATCGAGGTGAGCACCGGGCGTATCCGCAGCCCGCTCCTCTGGGGAGCCATCAACGGGGTCCCGCTGGAGGTGCGTGGCGAGGCCAGCTTCAACGGAGAGCCGTATCTTGATCTAGCCGTGCGGTCCGCCTCCGCGGAGATGACCACGCTGGGAAGGCTGCTCTACCCCCGCACCCCTCACCGCCTCGCCGGCATCGCCGCCGGCGAGATTCGCGTGAGCGGGCCGTTCCGATCCCTGCGGGCGGAAGGCCGCATCGAGATGGCAAGGGCGCAGCTCGATGGCCTCTCGCTTCAAAACGCGTCAACTGAGTTCACGCTGCAGAATCAGTGGTTGAGTCTCGTCAACGCCCGCGGCGATGTCGCCGGAGGCACCGCGCGCGGCAGCGCCTGGTGGGCGGTAGGCGCGCCCGAGTACTCGCTCGCGGTGCGCCTGGAAGGGGCGGACGCGGTCTTCTTGCCGCGCTTGGTTTCTGCTGTTCCTTCCGGACTCCGCGGGCGCCTCGGTGGCAGCATCGCCGCGCTGGGGCAGGGCAAGGGCCTCAAGCTCGTCGGGCACGCCTCTCTTACGGGCGCAACCGTCGGCGATGTCACCCTCGATGCACTCGAGGCTTCCTTCCGTTCAGATGCGGATGGTGTCGCGCTGGAACACCTCCGTCTCAGCCGCGGAGCGGCGTGGGCGATTGCCAGCGGTCACCTGCGCCCTGGGGGTGAGATCGCGCTACAGACGCGGGCAGGAGCGGTCGAGCTATCTCAACTACCGCCCGCGCTCACCCGCGAAGGCCTTTCCGGTCGCGCCGACTTCACCGGAGGGGTGTCTGGATCGCTCGGGGATCCCGAACTGGCCGGGACGGTTCTGGTGCGAGAGGGCACCTTCGCGGGGCTGGATTTCGATGTCGCCAGGGGCGGTGTGACGCTCGGGCAGAACCGTATCCGTCTGGACGGCCTGGCCGTGCGCTCCGGCCGCGCGCACTTCCGCGCTGCCGGTTCCCTGACCTGGCGCCCGACCCCGGCTCTGGCGCTGGATGTTGAGGTTGAACGGGCACCGGCGGCCGCGCTGGGCAAGGCGATGGCGCTGTCCATGCCGGTGGGCGGCCTGATTGACGGCCGCGCCCGGATCGAGGGCCCCTTCGCGCGGCCCTCTGCCGCGGGCGCGGTGGCGTTACGCGAGGCCGAGGTGGGAGGGCAGATGGTGGATCAGGCATCTGCTTCCTTCCAGTGGGATGGCACCCACCTGATCGTGACCGGCGGATCACTTCGGCGGCGGGATTCCGAGATCAGCTTCTCGGGCGTCTACCACCGCCGCAGCGGGCTGGCGTTTGATCTGGCGGCCCGCCGGCTGGACCTCGGCGACCTCACCCTGCCCGCTTCCGGGAGTGCGCGGATGGAAGGCCGCCTCGATGCCGTCGGCCGGATTACCGGGCCTCCGGCATCGCCCGCGGTGGCCCTTTCCTTTGCCTCACCAGATCTCGTGCTGAACGGCATACGATTCGATCAGACCTCCGGGGAGATGAGGTGGGAGGCCGGTGCTCTGCGCCTGCAGCCGCTGGTTCTGCGCGCCGGGGGAGAGCGGTATGAGGTCGCGGGTGAGATGAGGCTCGGTTCGGTCCCCGGCGCCACGCTGTCCGCGACGGTGGTGGACGGCCGGCTCTCAACGCTGCTGGGTCTGACTGGAGTGCGACTTCCTTTTCCACTCGACGGCACCGTCTCGGGATCCGCCGACCTGGACGGCCCGATGGCGAACCCTACCGCCCGCCTCGACCTCCGGATGGTAGGCGGCCGGCTCGGGCCCCATCCTATCGAGGATGGGCACGCTGATCTGGTCCTGAGCGACGGTGTCCTGACCGTGCGAGAGTTCGAGTTGCGGCCCGGGCGCGGCAGAATCGCGGCCGTCGGGCGGCTGAACCTGCGCGGCGAGAACCAAATCGAGGTGAGCGGCGCCGATCTCGAGTTGGACTTCCTACGGCCGGTCTTGCGCCTGCGCAGACCAATGACCGGGCGTCTCGACTTCACGATGCAGCTGGGTGGCACCTTGGCCACGCCCGAGATAGGGTTTGCGCTGGAGATCGCCCGCGGCGGCGTGGAGGGCGCCACCTTCGACTCGCTTGTGGCGAACGCCTACTATCGTGAGGGGCTGCTTCAGGTGCAGCAGGCACTTCTTGTGCAGAGCGGGCACAAGCTGCGGCTTTCAGGCAGCCTGCCCTTCAACCCTGCCCTGGGTCGCTTCGATGAGCGCAGGCCCGTGGACCTCCGCCTGGGCCTGGCCGACGTGAACCTCGGACTGCTCCGCCTGGTCACCGATGTCGTGGAAGAAGGGACCGGAGCGGTTGAGGGCGAGATCCGCATAGGCGGCACGGTGGGCGCCCCGCGGTTGGCCGGCGGCGTGCGCGTCCAAGACGGCCGGCTGCGCCTGCGGGGCATTCAGGTGCCGGTTGAATCGCTGCGCCTTGCGCTGCAGTTCGATGAGACCGCCGTCCGCGTGTCCGAGGGAACGGCCCGCCTCGGCGACGGCACCGTGCGCCTGGAGGGAGCGGCACGGATTCTGGGCGTCTCCTCCACCAGGCCGGTGTTGGCGGTTTCCGAGGATTCGCCGCTGGTGCTGCAAGCGTCCGGCGCACGGATCGCGGTCCCCCCCTACGTGGACGCCCGCGCGTCGGGATCGGTGCGCCTGTGGGGGACGCTTGGCGATGCGCGCCGTCCGCCTACGGCAGAAGGTCGGTTGACTGTCTCCGAAGGAACGGTAAGCATCACCTCGGCCGCCGGCCCCCCGATCGCCCCGCGCCTGCCGCTGGCATTTCGCGGCCTGCAGCTCGAGGCCGGTCGCAGCCTTGCCGTCAACGTCGGTGGGCTCAAGTTCGACATCATGCCCGGGGGCTCGCTGTTGCTCACCGGTACGCTGCGCAACCCAATGCTCGAGGGCACCGTTCATGCCCAGGAGGGGACCGTGGCCGCGCTGGGCGCTGTGTTCAGCCTGAAGGAAGGAACGGCCACGTTTCAGCCGCACATGGGACTCCGCCCGGTCATCGCCGCGCGCGCGGAGACGCAGGCGGGGGCGACGCACATCTCGCTGGGCATTCGCGGAACCGCGCCGGACGGATTGGTCCTCGACCTGCACTCCGATCCGGAACGACCCCGCGGGGAGATCGTTGCCCTGCTCGCCCAGCAGGCCGGTTTCGCGCGCCTCATCGAGGGAGACGTGGAGGGCGCGCTCCGGGCGGAGATCGGCCGGCTGCTGTTTGGACGGGTCAGCCTTGCGCTGGGCCGCGCGATCGGTCTGACCGAACTGGTCATCGAGTACGACTTCGAGCGACCGCTGGCGCTGCGCGCAGGGAAGCGCCTGCTGCCTAACCTATACCTCACCGCCCAGACTACCTTTGACGAGCGCACGCGGTGGCTGTGGGCGCTGGAGTACAGGTTCAATCGCGCTTGGCAGTTCGCCCTGCGCTCGGACTCGGCCGGCCACTGGGACGCGATTTTCTGGTACGCCACCCGCTTCTAGGCCTTCTACAGGAGATCGGCACTACGGGTCGAACGCTCCCATCAATATGTCTTAGTTTCGGTGGAGGGCAATCCGGCTGTGTTCTCTGACTACCTGCGGGAACTGCAGAGGGTTGAACTGCTCACTCCTGCCGAGGAGGGCCATCACTGGGAGGCCTTCAGGGTCCGCAGCAACTCCGCGAGCCGGCTGCGTCTGATCGAGGCCTATCAGCCTCTGGTCTTCAAGGTGGTCATGCAGCTCCGCCCCCCCGAACCATTGCTGATGGACCTAATACAGGAGGGAGCCGTAGGGCTGATAGAGGCCGTGGAGCGGTTCGATCCGGATCGTGGGGTTCGGTTCTCAACCTTCGCCTCCTATCGCATCAGGGGCCGGGTACTCAACGCGCTGGATCGTGTCAGGGTCGAGGTCTCGCTGGACCAGGCGCTGGCGGCCGGCGATGACCCCTCTCCCCTGGCGCGCCTGGCCGATCCCGACGCCGCCCTGGCGCTGGCCGTTGTCGAAGACCGTGCCATGGTTGGCCGGATCCTGGCAGCGATTGAAGCGCTGCCGACGCGGGAGCGCAGGGTGCTGGAGGCCGTGGTGAACGCCAGGGAGCCGCGGCACATTGCGCGCGAGCTGCAGATCAGCCTCTCCCACTTCTACCGACTGCAGAAGCAGGCCCTGGAGCACCTGCGCACGGTGCTGGGGCAGGAGCCCATGCACCGGCCGCAACGCGCATCCGGATATTAGGATTGTCACGCGGCCGGGGGGAGCAGATATGGAGCAGGATACCAAGGGTTTGACCGAGCGCATATCCTTTGCTGAAGGCTGGCTGGCGCGGGCGCGGCAGCAGGTCGAGGCCGGCCACCATGAGCGAGGCTTGCTCACCCTGGTGCTGGCCGCGGCCGAGGTCCGTCTCGCACGCGAGGCCGGCGGGCAAAGCGTGAGGCCCCAACCTGACGGGCGCGCGCTGTCGGGCTGGGTCGCGGCAGGGATGGCCACGCTCTGTGCAGCCACGCTGATCTACCTGGTCATTCCGCGCGCCGTTGGCCCGATGGATGTGCACACCGACCAGGCTCCTCCGGTTGTTGCCCTTTCAGGGAGCACTGGCGCCATGCTGGATCTTGTCAAGGCGCCGCCGCCCGCCGCAGAGAAGACGGTGACCAGGACGATTGTAGTCCGCGTGCCTGTGACGGTAACGGAGGGCGCAGAGCGGCAAGCGGCGCCCGCGGCCGCCGCCGATCGGCCTGCCGCCAGGCACGTCCCGGTGTCCTTGTCGCTGCCTCCTTCTGTCCCGACCGTGGCCGCCGGTTCCACGGCCCCGCAGCCCGTACTGTTGAGCGAAGCCGACGTGATCGAGTTGGTCCTGGCCGCGGAACGCTCGCTGCGCCGGTCGGCCGGCCACTAGCCGGTACACGTTAGACTTGCGCGTCGGTAGACCCGGATGATACGCTGCGGGCAGTTTCGCCTGCTCAGAGGAGGAGAATATTGCCCCGTCGGTTGCGACTGCGCACTGTACTGATTGTCTTAGCGGTGCTCCTGGGAGTGGCAGGTTTCTTGGGGCCGATCATCGGCCCCGCGGCCGAGGGCGCGCCTGCACCTGCGCCTTCGCCCGCCCCCTCACCTGCGCCTTCACCTGCGCCCGCACCCGCGCCGACACCGGTGCCCGCGCCGACACCGGTACCTACGCCGCCTCCGCCGCCCAAGATCACGGACGTGGCGTTGCGGGGGCTCGAGCGCGTGCCGGCCTCGGTTGTTCTCGACTCAATAGGGGTACGCGTGGGCGAGCTGCTCTCCGAAGAACGGCTGCGGGCCGACGTGGCCTCAATTGTGGCAACCGGGTGGTTTGCCGATGCCACCGTGCGGGTCGAGCCCTACCGGGATGGCGTGCGCGTTGCCTTCCTGTTGGTCGAGAATCCGGCGATTGCCCAGGTCATCCTCGAGGGCAACACCGTGATCCCGACGCCGGAACTGGTCCGGGCACTGAACCTCCCGCTGGGTGAGGTGCTCAACGTCATCCGCCTTCGGGACGGCGCGCGGGCGATCGAGAAGCTCTACGAGGAGCGCGGGTTCGTTCTGGCCCGCGTCGCCGACATCGCCATAGCGGCCAACGGTGAGGTCCGGCTTCGCCTGCGCATCACGGAGGGCCGGGTCGAGGCCATCAACTACAAGGGCCTGGTCAAGACCCAGCGCTACGTGTTGGATCGGGGCGCGATCGTGCGCAAGGATCGGGTCTTCAACATCAACGAGATGAACAGAGACCTCCAGCGGATCTTCAGCCTGGAGCTGTTCGAGAACGTGCAGGCCAGGCCCCAGCCCGGGAGCACGCCTGAGACGGTCATCGTCGAGATCGAGGTGAAGGAGCAGCCGACACAGCAGGCCCGTTTCGGCCTCGGGTACGGCGATCGTACCGGGATCGTGGGGCTGCTGGAGTACACCGAGCGGAACTGGAAGGGTCGGAATCAGTCTATCGCCGTGCGGTTCGAGCGAGGGCTCGGGGACCGGAACGTCCCAAGCCTGACCGCGCCCGGGCCGAGCAACTTTTCTATTACATATCGGGATCCGTGGTTTGATGCGCGGCAGACCGCGCTCGACGTCTCGCTCTACGAGAGCAACACCGCGGACTTTGAGTACGCCGGGAACACGATAGTATCCCGTTATCTGCTGAACCGACTGGGCAGCGTGATCGGGTTCTCGCGGCCGCTGGATCCGGTTACCATCGCTTCCGTCCGGTTGCGCTCTGAGCGCACCGTGATCACGCCGTTGCCCCTGGATCCGACCAAGCCGCCCTGTGACACCAACCCCGACGATCCGTTGTGCCCCAAGCCGCCGCCGTCGAACTTCACCCCCGGTAGGACCATGGCAATTACGCTCGCGGCTGCACGCGACCGCCGCGATCACAGGTACACCCCCACGAAGGGTGACCGCATGAGTCTGGCATTGGACTTCGGGCTCCAGGTGCTGGGAGGCGACTTCGGGTTCGGCAAGTACACCTTTGAGTACTCTCGCTACTTCCCCGCCGGTTCAGGCGTGCTGGTCGGCCGTACGATGCTGGGCGCAAGCCACGGCAACCTGCCGCTCCAGGAGCAGTTCATCCTTGGAGGGTCGTCAACTTTCAGAGGCGCTCTGGTGGCGCGGTACAGGGGGTCCAACGTTGCGCTCCTGAACCTGGAGTACCGGACGCCCTTGGGCGGCCTCGCCAAGCAGCTCAAGGAGTTCACCGGCATCGTGTTCGCGGACGCCGGTGGGGCCCCGATCTCAGCGGGCATTCACTTCGGATACGGCATCGGCTTGAGCATTGCTACGCCCGTTGGCCCGATTCGCATAGACTACGCCATCGGACCGGAGGGTCGGCAGACCTGGCTCAGCATCGGCCAGCCTTTCTGAGTTCCTCCCTGATCCGGCGGGTGCTCGCCGCCGTCCGGTTGCGGCTTCCGCTGGCCCTCGTGGTGATCCTCGCCGCCTCGGCGGTGCCTGCGCGTGCCGCCGATCCCATCCAGAGGGTTGAGGTCGGCCTGGTCGTGGAGGGAGGGGATCCCCACCCGCTGATTGCCCGGCGGATCGTTGAGTCCATCACGACCGCCAGCGAGCGGCTGCTCCTCGGGCGGGACAGCGAGGTGGTCGCCCGGCAGGAAGCGGCGCTGGCCGGGGTGCTTAGGGAAGTCATAGATCGCGTGGTGCGCGGCTACCGCATCGTGGGGCTTGGATTCCAGACCGGCGCCACCACGTTGGTGCGCGTCCATATACAGCCACGGTTGCCGATGCTGGGGGAAGTTCCGGTGACCACCTCCCTGCCAGGGGTGCATCTCGACGCGCAGCCGCTGGTGCGCGCCTTCCTGGAGCCGGTGGTGCTCGAGTTCCGGGGTCTGGTTTCCCGGTTGCCCGCGGACGCCCTGGAGTGGGCTGCCCCGATCATCGAGCAGAGGGTCAGGGATCTGGTTGAGGGATCTGCCCCCGGGTTTACGGGGACGGCCCGGATAGAAAGCGGTCCTCCCTGGCGCGCGGCAGTGTCGGTTACCGCGAGGGACACCCGCGTCATCCGCGACATCGGCGTTCGGTTCCGGTCCTCGTCCATCCCAATCGTGCTGCTGGAGGGCCACGGACCCCAGGTGGCCTCGATGGCAGAGCCATTGAGGGGCCTACCCGTGGCGTTTGCCCTTGCGCAGCGCGCACGGCTGGAGGCACTCGTCGGCGAGCAGCTCCGCGCCTATCCCCCTGTGCGACAGTACGGCGTCGTTGCAAGCCCGACACTGCGGATTGCCGAGGTTACCTACCTCAGCGTGCTGGCCGACTCGACGCTGTACCGAGGCCGCGTTGAGGCGCGGTTGAACTTCGGAGCAGACGCGCCGGCGCCTGACGTCCGCGTCCAGCTCGGGCGTTTGTTCGGGTCGGTGGAACCCTTCGTGGAGATGACCCTGGTTCCGTCGAACCTTTCCTGGAGGTGGGCCGCGGGATTGCGGGTTCAGGCCGGCACGGACCTTGCGATGGGCGTATTGACGCGGTTTGAGCACGAGGGGTTGGAGCCGTTCGTGCAGTACCGGCTCTCTCCCGATATGCACATACACGGTGCGTTCATGCCCCGGTTCGACCTGATCGAGGTGACGCTGACGTACCGGATCAACGAGTTCCTGTCGTGGGAGACAGTGGCGAATTCCCGCGGCGCGGTCTGGCTTCGACTCGCCAGCAACCTTTAGCGGCGCAAAACCGCGTACCTGTCGCGTTGACACGGTACGGTACAATGGGCCTGTGCCAGTACTTGGAGGAGGTCTTACATGCGGGTAGATGCGCGGAAGCTCATAGTGGTCGTCGGGATCGCCGTGGTGGTGATCATCGGTGCCGCCATGGCGCTGCGGCAGGTGCCGGTGTTCGGGCAGTCGTTTGCGATAGGCTATGTGGAGATGCAGCGGGCCCTCGATGGCCACCCACGCAGGGCCAGTTCAGAACGCGCGCTGCAGGAGTTCTACCAGGCCAAGCAGCGAGAGTTCAAGGAGCGCAGCAAGGACATGACCGCGTTCCAGCGGCAGGAGCTCGACCGCCAGCTCCAGGGGCAGATTTTGGAGAAACGCAACGAGCTGCTCGGAGGGCTGGACAAGGAACTGCGCGCCGCCGTCGAGACGGTCGCGAAGCAGGCAGGGGTAACCGTGGTGCTCGACCGTTCGGTCGTGCTATACGGCGGGACCGACCTGACCGATGAGGTCATCAAGGTGATAAAGGGCAAGTGATCACGCGCCTGCGCCCGGCCGCCGTTCTCTGCCTGCTGGCGGCCTTGATCCTGACGGGATGCCGCCCACAGAGTGGGGGAACACCGTCGCCGACTCCAACTCCGGCCGCGGTCGCCACTCCAGCGGTCTACCGCGTTGGGTTCGTGGATCTGGGAAGAGCCCTCCGGGCCCATCGCCGTTGGCCTGAGATGGAGGCCCTGGAGAAGCAGATGAACGCTCTCCAAGTGCGGCTGTCGAACCCGCCGCTTCCCCCGGAGGGCCCGGTCGTGGACCTCGGGCCCGAACTGCAGGCCGAGGTGGACCGGTTGCAGGCGGCGTACCGGGCGGAGCTATCAACGATCGAAGAACAGATCAAGAAGCGAATTGAAGCCTTCGCCGCCGATCTCAAGGCCGAACAGGAAGGCAAGCTGGCCGACCGGCACAAGCAGCTCAACGCCGAGCTCCAGCGGGTCATCGAGGCGAAGCGTGACGAGATGCAGCGGGAGCTGGACCGGTTCGAACTTGCGACAATGGCCGAGTATCGCGTTCCGTTGCTGAACCTCCGCCTGAAGGGCGACGTGGTCGGCGTGACAAGCGAAGAAGAGGCCCGCCGCCTCAACCAGGAGGCCGAGCGGATCACCAAAGAGCGCGACGCGAAGGTCCGGGTAAGGGCGCAGGCGCTCGAGAAGGCGCTGGAGGAGTTCCAACAGGCCAAGACCGCCGAGGCCGAGGCCCAGATCAAGGCTCTTATCGCCTCACTGGAGAGCGATGCCAATGCCCGCATCAAGGTGAAACAGGAAGAGGCCGACGCCGAGATGCAGGCCGGTGTGCGCGCTCGGGAGGAGATGCTGAACCGCGCGGTGGAGGAACGCAAGAAGCTCCTCGTAGGCTCGGCCAATCAGCAGATGAGGGTGACCCAGGAAGCGTACGCGCGCCGAGTGGAGGCCCAGGCCGCCCGCCTGAGGCAGGAGCTGGAGACGATGGCCGGCCAGCGCTTCAGGCTGGAGGACAGCCTTCTCGCGGAGATCAGGATCGAGATTGCCGCGCTGGCGCAGGATCAGAAAATTGACGCCGTGCTGACCCGGGTGTTGGCGAGCACGACCGCCGTGGACCTGACGCAGGCGGTCATCGCCAGGATCCGGCGTCCTTGACCATGAGGAGACACGGGCAATGAGATGGTGGAGACAGAGCATGAGGTATCGACATGCGGCGGTGCTCGCCCTGGTTCTGGCGGTCGTTGCAGCAGGTGCGACGGGATGCACGTTCGGGCGGATCGGGCTCGTGGACAGCCCGCGGATCCTGACCGAGAGCGCCAAGGCGCTTCGCTACCAGAAGGAGATTGACGACCGCGAGTCCGCCATGACCAGGGATTTGCAGATGCTCGTCAACCAGCTCCCCAAGGAGGACCTGGAGGCGCGGCGGCAGCAGTACTTCCGTGAGCTGCAGGGGTTGCGGGCCGAGCTGGAGGCTTCCCTAAATCGCGAGGTCCGGGAGGCCATCCACCAGGTGGTTCGGGAGAAGCGTCTTCGCGGCGTGATTCTCAAGGGTCCGGTGGTCTACAGCAGGCCCGGGACTACGGTGGACATTACGCAGGAAGTGATCGACAGGTTGAAGTAGCGTCCCCAAGCGACGCCGGGAGTCTTCCATGAAGCTCGCGCAACTGGCGCATCTAGCGCGGGCAGAGCTGGTCGGGTCCGGTGAGGTAGAGATCAGCGCGATCACGGACCTGGCGCGTGCTCATGCGGGGGCGCTGGTGATGGTTTCGGATCATCAGGACCTCGCAGCCGCCGAGGCCTCACCTGCAGCCGCCCTGCTCGTGGCGGGCGCCGCGGCCCCAACTACCAAGCCCTTCCTGCGATCCGAGAACCTGCGCGCGGCATTCGCCCGCGTGCTCTCCGCGTTCGCGCCGGTGGGTAGGGGGCCTGGGGAAATCCACTCCACCGCAGTGATCGCTCCCGATGCCGGCATCGGGCGGGATGTCCTGCTCGGCCCGTTTGTGGTGGTGGGGGAGGGAGCCGCGATCGGCGCGCGAACCACGGTCCATGCAGGCACCACCATCGGCCCCCGGGTTCAGATCGGCGCCGACTGCCTGCTGTATCCGCACGTGACGATCTACGCCGACTGCGTGCTCGGTGATCGTGTCACAATCCACAGTGGGACGGTGATCGGCAGCGACGGGTTCGGGTACGCCATGGAAGACGGAGTGCACCTCAAGATACCGCACATCGGCCGCGTGGTGATTGAGGACGACGTCGAGATTGGCGCGAACGCAGCGGTGGATCGGGCCACGCTCGGGGAGACGCACATCGGTCGGGGAACGAAGATAGACAACCTAGTACAGGTGGCGCACAACGTGGTGATCGGCGAGGGAACGCTGGTGGTCTCTCAGGTGGGCATCTCGGGGAGCGTGACCATCGGGGACGGCGTCGTCCTGGCAGGTCAGGCCGGCGTGGTTGACCACAAGCGGATAGGTGCCGGCGCGCGGGTGCTGGCGCGCGCAGGGGTTACCAAGGACGTGCCAGACGGCGCGACGGTCTCGGGCTTTCCCGCGCGCGATCACCGCGAGGAGGTTCGGGCCATGGCCTCAGTTCGGCGGCTTCCCGATCTGGCAGAACGGGTCGCCGCCATCGAGGCAAAGCTTGCCGGACGTTCGCGCCGGCAGGGCGCCCGCAAGCGCCGGGGATGAGGCATCTGCGGCCGGCCTGTGCGGCCCTCCTTGTGGGGCTGTTCCTGCTCGGGTCTCCACGGCCCGCAACGCCTCGCCCCGCCGGTGCTGAGTTTGGGGTTCGCGGCCGCACGGCGATCACGCTTGTGCCTTCAAGCGTGGTTCTATCGCCCGGAGGAACGGCCATCGTCTCGGTCTCGGCGGCCGTCCCCGGGGAGATCAGGCTGGGCAGTTTCGATCGCCGGGTCGCCGATGTGGTCCTGGTGGCCGGCACTCTGCGCGTCACAGCCCGTCATACGGGCAGCACGGTCGTGCCCTTGAGGGTGGGAGCCCACCGCGCCCAGTTGGGCATCTCGGTCCGCCGGCCTGCCGGCGTGATTCCTCATGTCGTGGATGTGGCCGTAACCGGCGCTCCGGCTCTCCCGGACATCATTCGGGAGGCCATCCAGCGCCGCCTTGAAGAGACGGTCCGGCGCGAACCCGGGGCAATCATGGAACTGGGGCCGATCGCGATCGAGGGGCCCCTGGCGCCGGAAACCTCGATGACCACGCCGGTGGCGGTTGAGATCCGAAGCCCCTACGCGGGACCCGTGCGCGGGACCGTGACGGCGACTGTTGCCAATCAGCCCCTGGTGCTGACGGATCCAGCGGTGCTGCTGGTCAGCAACCGGCCGGAGACCATCACCGGGAACGGGCTGCTCTTTCAGGAAACGCTGGAGCGCGACAGGCCCGCGCGGCTGCTCTACCACCACATGAACGGCACGCCGTCACAGACGCGGGTCCTCAAGGTCACGCTAACAAACCGCGGCGCCGTCGCCTCCCGCGTTCACTACCTCAGCGGCATTGCCGGGCCCTCGCCCGACCCGATCTACGTTGGATTTGCCTCAACCGCGCGATTCTTGAGCGCGCTGCTTGCAAGCCGTGGCTACTTCGTGGAGGTGCCCGCGAGGGGAGAGACGGCTTTCACCGCCTATACCCTTGCTCCCATGGCCCTCGTCTCAGGCATCATGCAGTTCCAGGTGACCGAAGGCGGTCCGGTGGACCTAACCGTGCACGTCCGGCTGCCCTGGCTGCTCGACCGTACCGTAACCACGGATCTCGGGCACTGGGCGTTCCCGCACCCTCGGGGAACCTTTCCCGGTTCCGTCGTTGAGAGCGTTCGGGAGCAGCCGGCCCACGAACCCGCACATCTCGCCGACCTGGGCGTGATGTCGCACCTGGTGGACGTGCGGACCGGCGAGCCACTGGTGGGCGACTACGGCGTCCTCTACCGCGTGCGCCTGCGATTGACGAATCCGACCAGTCGCGAGGTGGCCACGACGCTGACCGCCACCGCAGCCGGCGGCCTGGCCCGCGGCCTGTTCCTGGTTGACGGCACGCCCGTGGATGTGGGCCTGATGCGTGCCGGCGAGCAACGCGCCGTCACGGTGTTCACGGTGGCGCCGGGCGGTACCAGAGATGTCGTGCTGGTGACCATGCCGGTTGCGGGGTCGTTCTATCCGGTCCGGCTGGCGCTTAGACCGCGGTGATTACCGGCGGCTGCCAGCGCACGATTGCCCGTCCGGTCACGATCCGGGGGGCCGGCCTCCATAGTGGCGCGCCGGCCGTTGCGCGCCTGCTGCCGGCACCTGCCGGTGCGGGCATCGCGTTCCTCCGGGCCGACGTGGCCGGTGCAACGCCCATTCCCGCACGCCTCGAGGAGGTCGTGGCAACGGCGCGGAGCATAGTTCTCGGCGGCTCCGTACGCGTGGCTACGGTGGAGCACCTCATGTCTGCCGCCTGCGGGTTGGGGATCGAGAACCTGCTCGTCGAGGTGGAGGGGGAGGAGCTGCCGTGCGGAGACGGCAGCGCGCTGATCTTCGTCGAGGCCCTGGGGGCAGCGGGGACTGTGGACCAGGATGCGCCGAGGGTGCCGCTGGTGCTGGACGACCCGGTTTGGGCGAGCGAGGGCGGTAGCATGATCGCGGCCCTGCCATCCGAGCGGTTCCGGGTGACCTACGTGGTCACCGCCGGCGCGGCCTCGATGGCGCCGCAGATGGCCGAGTTTCGTGAGGGAGTAGACGACTACGCTGCCTCGATCGCCCCGGCCCGCACCTGGGGCGTGGCAGCGGAGATCGAGGCACTGCGGGCCCAGGGGATGGCACGCGGGGTATCGCTGGAGACGGTCCTCGCCATAGGCCCGGACGGGTTCCTCAACGAGCCACGGTTCCCTAACGAGATGGCGCGGCACAAGATCCTCGATGCCATCGGCGATCTGGCTTTGCTCGGCCGCCCCGTGCGCGCGCACGTCGTGGCGGTGCGCGCCGGACACGGGCTGCACGTGGCCCTCGCCCGGGAGATCGCACGGCGGTTCGGAGACGGCCGCGATGCCACGGGAGGCCAGCATGTGGGATATTGAGAAGATACAACGGGTGATGCCCCACCGGTATCCTTTCCTCCTGGTGGATCGCATCATCGCCATCGAACCCGGACGGAGCATCACCGGGATCAAGAATGTGACCATTAACGAACCGTTCTTCATCGGCCACATTCCCGGCCATCCGGTGATGCCCGGCGTGCTGGTGGTCGAGACGATGGCGCAGGTGGCCGCCTGTCTGGTGCTGGACGACCCCAAACTGCGCGGGCGTCTCGCCTACTTCGGGGCGATAGACGGCGTCCGATTCCGCCGCCGCGTGGTGCCCGGCGACCAGATGGTTGTCCGCGTGGATCTCCTCAAGCACCGGGGCAGGTTCCTGAAGGTCCAGGCCGAGGCACGCGTGGACGGCAATCTCGTTGCCGAAGGGACGCTGACGTTCTTCTTCTCGGTCGAGGCCGAGGCGGTGACTCAGGCAGGGTTGCGGGTGGACGACGATGCGCGATCCTAGCGCCGGATTCGAGGGTGTCTTCGTGCATCCGACCGCGATCGTGCATCCGAGCGTGCGCCTGGAAGAGGGCGTTGAGATCGGCGCCTACGCGGTAGTGGGAGCCAACGCCGTAATCGGGGCCGGGACCATGATAGGCCCGCACTCCGTGATTCACGACAACGTAGAACTGGGTCGGTACAACCGGCTCGCCGCCCACGTGGTGGCCGGCGGCCAGCCGCAAGACCGGGCCTACCGCGGGGAGCCGACCCGCGTTGTCATCGGCGACGAGAACAGGTTCAGCGAGTTCTGCAGCATCGAACGCGCCACCGGCGAGGGAAACGAGACGCGCATCGGGGATCGGAACTTCATCATGTCCTCGGTACGGGTGAGCCACAACTGCGTCGTGGGTAGCGACACCAACATCGTCAGCGGCACGCAACTAGGCGGATGGGTCCATGTCGGGGACCAGGCCTATCTGGGCGGCCTCTCAGGCGTGCACCAGTTCGTGCGCATCGGCCGGCTGGTGATGCTGGCCGGGCTTTCCGGAGCCCGCCAGGACGTGCCACCGTTCGTGATGGCCGCCGGGCTCATGGCCCGGGCCGTGGGCCTGAATCGGGTCGGTCTGCAGCGCCAGGGCGTACCGCCGGCCGACCGGCTCGTGCTGCAGCGCGTGTTCCGGCAGTTCTTCAGGGAGCGGCGCACCATGGAAGAGGCGCTGCGGGCAATCGAGGCTGAAGCCGCCAACAGCCCTGTGGCGCAGGAGTTCCTTGCTTTCATCCGGTCGGCCAGAGAGCGCACCCGAGGGATAGTGCGATGGCAACCCAGAGCGGAATCGTAGGTCTGCTGGCAGGGACGGGGTCCTTCCCCGAGGTCATCGCCAGGGCCATCAAGTCCCGCGGGCTGGCCCTGGTGTGCGTGCAGGTTGCCGGCGAATCGTCGGCCCTCCTGGATCTGGCCGATCACTACCAGCGCTGCTCACCAGGCGCGCTGCAAGAGGTGCTCGAGACGCTCCGGGCCCACCGCGTCCGCGAAGTGCTGGTCGCCGGCCGTTTCGGCCGGGAGGAGCTACTGGTCCGCGGCGACGCCATGATGGAGCGTGTGATGGCGAA
>JASEHJ010000160.1 GCA_030018905.1 bacterium
GCGCGCCGCGGCCGGCGAACGGGCGGCCAGCACCTGGAGCCGCGCGCGCAGCAGCTCGGCCACATCCTGCCAGACCCAGCGACGCAGCGCCGGCGCACCCAGGGTCGCCGTATCAGGGAATCCTGGCGTCGGCTCGAACTCCACCCATCCCACCCCGGGGAAGAACACCTCCACCCAGGCATGAGCGTCGCTGTTGCGCACATCATACATCCCGGTCAGCGGGTTGAGCGTCCCTGGAGCGTATCCGGTTACCAACCGAGCCGGGATCTCCACGGCCCGCAGCAGCACGACCATCGCGCTCGCGAACTGCTCGCAGTAGCCCCGCTTCTCTTCAAACAGGAAGTAGTCCACCGCATCGCCGGATCTGCGCTGCGGGGGGATGGTCAGGTCGTACCGGTACTCGGCCCACAGGTGACGGTTGACGGAGGTAACCCGGTCGTAGACCGTGGGCTGATCGGCTACGAGCCGGAGGGCCAGGTCGCGCACCCGCTCCGGGATCGGCGGCAGTGCCAGGTAGCGCTCCCGCAGGTCGGCGGGCACCTCCCCCTGAACACCGCGCAGACGCCCTGGGTCTGGGATCAGCGCACGTGATACCACCGAGTACACCGTGCCGGGCTTCAGCGTGGACGACAGCCTGATCGCACCGTACCGATCCAGGTAGACCCTGGCGGTGGACAAGTAGAGACTCTCCGCCACCGGCGCGGCGAAGACCACGTTGGGCTGCTCCACCTCAATGAAGAACGACTGCGTGACCCGGATCGGCCGCGCGCCGTAGCGGAGGATCTCATCCTGCCTGTGGACCAGGTTGATCGGCGGGAAGAAGCCCTCAGCCTCGTGTACACGGTTGTCGCTGATCCTCCATCCGGAGCCGGTGTAGGTGTCGAACACAAGCGCCCGCCAGTTGAACTGGTGGGTGGAACGCACGCGCATGACCACGCCCTCGTCGAGCCGGCCGCGCAGGCGCAGGTCAACCGTGGTGCCGAAGCCAAAGTACCCGCGCGGGTTCCAAAGGCGCTGCCCTCCGCCGTCATTGCCCCCATCCGGGTAGGCCGGGTTGAAGATCCGGCCGGCAAAGAAATCCAGCAGGAGGCGCTGGGGCGAGAACGGCAACGTGACCAGACGCATCCCCTCGTAGCGCGGGGTGAGCGCGAAGACCACGCCGGCCACCAGCAGCACCACGATCAAGAGGTGGTTGGCCGCCGGAACGACGCTCCGGCGCAGCGCGGCCGGGAGGGGGTCCGCGGGGCCGCGACCCGGCCCGCCGGGCGCGGCCCCAAGAGCGATGCCTGGGGCTCCGCCGGGGGGCGCGGCTGCCTCCTGTGCGGCCTGCCAGGCGTTGTGCACCAGCACCTGGACCGCGGCCAGGGCATACGGCACAAGGTAGAGCAGGTAGGTCAGGTCCCGGCCGAACGCCGCGGCCACCGCCATCAGGATCACCGACGAGAGCAGGCTGAACAGCAGATCGCGTCTCGCCGGCACGTCGAACGAGTGCAGCGTCTGCAGCCAGAGCAGCAGCACCGTGAGCGGCACGCTCGTGTGGAATGGGTCGGAATAAACGTCGCGCAGGAACTGCCAGCCCACCTGCAGGCACAGCGCAGCCAGAATCAGCTTGACCCACCAGTTGCGCTTCCGGCGGCGCCAGTGGGAGAACGCGAACCCGGCGGCGACCAGGACCGGGACTATCAGGCGGTGCTCCAGGAAGTCGTCGTGGGCGGTCACCGCCATGATGCTGACGACCACCGCAGCCAGCGTCCACATCCGGAGCGGCACCGAGTGCTCCGGCGCACCGGTGGACACGAGGCGGCGCCAACCTACCACGCCTGCACCGTCCCATCCTCCAGGTAGACGAGGCCTGAGGCGGGTCCTCCTCCGGCAGAGGCGCCGGCAACCTGGACGGCGGGGAGCACCGGCGTCACGCCCGCGGGCCACAACCCACCGCCGGACCACGATCCGCCGCCGGGCCTTGAACCGCTACCGGTGATCGCGACCACCACTATCAGGTGGCGGCCGGACGCGGCCAGTTGCGGGAGCACCTCTGCCACAGGCGGCGAGCAGGGGACCACGCCGGCCAACCAGTCCATTGCCGCCTCACGGCCGCGGTGCTGAACTGCCCCCTCCTCCCATCCGGCCAGCACGACGTCCGCTTCCCGGTCGAGCGCCGCCTGAAAGAGCGAGGCCGCCGCGCGCACGGCGGCGTCCAGTTGCTCCGCGCTCTGCCGGCGATCGAGGTCAACGACGATCGCGGCGCCAGGCGTGACGGGCCGCTCGAACTCGCGCACGACCAGGGCCCCGCGCCGCGCCGAAGATCTCCAGTGGATGTGGGCAGGATTGTCACCCCGCCGGTAGTCCCGCACGCCGTGGAGGTCCTCGGCCTGCCGCGTACGCGCGCCCGAGGACCCGCCTTCGAGCACCGGGATCAGGTGCGCCATCACCCCTGAGGGCACCGGTCGGGTCCGCGGCCAGACCGTGACCCCTCCGGAGGCGCTGACCTGGCCGGAGACGCCGACCCGGCCCGTGGACGGAACTTTGCGGCGCGCCGCGAACAGGCCCAGCGGCCCCCGGGACGCCACCGACACCGTGTCGAGCAAGAACCGGCCGCGGCCGGTAGGCACAACCGTCAGGTCAACCGTAGCCCGTACGCCGGGGACTACATGGGGCACCAGGGCCCGCGCCTGCGCGCCCGACCATCCACCCTCAACAACGAAGAACCGGCCGCCCCGGGCGGATTCCAGCGTGATCTCAACCGGCAGGGGAACGCCTTCTACCCCTCGGGCCGGAGCCCGCTGTTCCACGTGCAGCCGGCGCAGCGGCACGTGCGCCGTGGCCGCGCCGACGAAGAGCAGCGAGACCAGCAGGGCGTCGAGCACGAAGAGCAGCCCGGAGGCCAGGTTGGTCGCAAGCAGAAAGACCGCACCCGCCAGCAGCAGCGTGGCGGTGCCCTCACGCGTCGGCACGAGGCGCCTCGAAGACCGGCACCGGCGTCTGCACCAGGATCTCCCCGATCACGGCCTCAGCCGAGGATGCCGGTCCGGCCTGTGATCGAAGGATCATCCTGTGGGCCATCACCGACACCGCCAGCGCCTTCACGTCGTCGGGAGTGACGAACGCCCGGCCGGCCAGCGCGGCCCGCGCCTGCGCGGCACGCACCAGGACCAGGCCGCCACGAGGGCTGCAGCCGAGCGCAACCGACGGATGGTCTCGGGTGGTACCGATCACCGTCAGCACGTACTCGCGCACTGCCGGACTGACCACGATCGCCGCCGCGGCTTCTTGCATGGCCAGCACCTCGGAAGGCGCCAGCACCGGCGCCACGGTCTCGATGGGATGGTGCCCGGCATGGCCAGCCAGCATAGCGCGCTCCGCCTCCGGCGGGGGGTATCCCAGCGATGTGGCCATGGCGAAGCGGTCGAGCTGGCCTTCCGGCAGGGGATAGGTCCCGTGATGCTCGGTCGGATTGAGCGTGGCGATCAAGAAGAACGGGTGCGGCAGCCGCCGCGCCTGGCCGTCGGCCGTGACCTGCCCCTCGTCCATTGGCTCCAGGAACGACGACTGCGTGCGCGGCGTGGCGCGGTTCAGCTCGTCCACCAGGACCACGTTGGCGAAGATCGGGCCTGGTACGAACCGGGTCTCGAATGTACGGGGATCAATGATCGAGGTGCCGAGCACGTCGGAGGGCAACAGGTCAGGAGTGCACTGGATGCGCGTGAACTCCCCGCCGATTGAGCGGGCCAGGGCCCGGGCCAGCATGGTCTTGCCCACGCCGGGCACGTCGCGCAGCAGCACGTGCCCGCGGGAGAGCAGGGCCACCAGCACCAGGTCAATCACCGCGTCCTTGCCCAGGATGACGCGGCCGATGCTCTCGCGCAGCCGGGCAATCTGGTCAGCGAGCATCGGGCCGGCCTCTACGGCACGAGGTCTAGCGCATCGACGAAGGTTGGGCGATAGAGTGAGAAGTCCCGTCGGTCATAGGTGAACACCGTGGCAATGCGGTGCTGCTCGCAAAGCGCAAGACTGGTGCAGTCCACGAAACCAAGCATGGCAGTCTCGTAGCGGCGGTCTATCTCTCGCGCCGCCGCGAGGGTCTCGTCCGAAACTGCCAGCAAGTGGAACACGCCCCTGGCAAGATCGTCCCAGAGGGCCCGCGGCGCCCTGGTGCCCAGCCGGGCCTCCATGAACAGCATGGCCTCCACAGCGACCGGAAGCGGCACAGCCATTACCTCTTCCTTCCGGGCCCGTTGGAAGAACGACCGGGCGGTCCGGTGATGTGTATCGTTCCGGTCCGCGAGCGCGTATAGGGCCCCGGTATCAACGAGGATCACTTGGGGCGGCGACCTCGCAGGTGCGACTTCAGGAGATCCTCGACCTGCTCGGAGACCGGCGCTTTCGTTGGGCCTGCGGCGACGCCCAGGAGCCGGGATCGCGGCGGCGATCCGGGCTCGGCCAGCAGGCGGTCGAGGGCCTCGCGAACCACGGCCGCCATCGGCTGTCCTCTCGCGCGGGCGTGGCGCGCCAGCGCGGCCCTCTGCCTCTCGCTGAGGTAGACCATTGTCTTGTGCACGGCGCACCTTCCCCCGTCAGACTACGGGGCCACCCTGACGAGTGTCAACATATATGTCATCTATGTCACCGCTGGCGCCAGGTCCAGACATTGTGCACCACGAAATTCAGCAACCCGCCGAGGCCGATGGCGATGAGGTTTGAGAGCATCGGTATCAGCCCGACGTGCGTCAGCCCCCAGAGGAACCCCAGGTAGATCAGGTAGCCCAACCAGGTGGCCATATAGTACCTGCCCATCCGCTGCAAGAAGGAGGACAAGGCCCCTTCCTTGCGGTCGGCCCAGGTGTAGGCATTGTTCAGGAGGAAGTTGGTGAACGTTGAGACCAGACCTGCCACAACGCCCGCCCGCAGGTAGTGAACGCCCACCGGATGCGTGAGCAGCCAGAACACGACCATGTTGACGGCCACGCCGCTGGCGCCCACAAGTAGGAACTTCCACAGCCGCGAGTCCGCGGGGCTGGCCGTGACGAGAACCGCAATGTGGCGAAACAGGTCGAGCCCCTGCCGGAGCGTCGCCTTGGTCTGTCCGGCGCCGCGCGCCTCGAAGACGTAGGGCACCTCGGCCACGCGCCGGTACCGGCCGCGCGCTAGAATCTCCAGCAGGATCTTGAACCCCACCGGTCGGAGCGTCACCCCCTCCACCACGCCCCGGCGCACCACGAAGCAACCAGAGAGTGGGTCGGTGCTGCGCCGTGCGGCGCTGAGCAACGCCCACGCGAGCAGCCGGGTGGTCTGTGAAACCACCCGCCGCCATGGCGACAGCCCGGGCCTGCCCGGCGCGGGCCGGCC
>JASEHJ010000161.1 GCA_030018905.1 bacterium
CGTCAGCAGGCCCGGACAGCTCGTCGCCATCATGGGGACCTCCACCTGTCACCTGCTGGTAGACGCGCGCCGGCAGGCGGTGCAGGGGATCTCCGGCGTGGTGGAGGACGGGATCCTCCCAGGCCTGTTCGGATACGAGGCAGGTCAGGCGGCGTTCGGTGACATCTTCGGATGGTACGTGCGTACCCATGCCGCCGGAGCAGAGGCAGAGGCCGCCGGGTTCGCACCTCTGGAGCGCGAGGCCGCGGCGTTCGCACGGCTGGAGCGCGAGGCGGCGCGCCTGGAAGCAGGAGCGACGGGCCTGCTGGCGCTGGACTGGTGGAACGGCTGCCGGACCCCGCTGGTGGACGCCGATCTCTCCGGCATGATCGTCGGGCTCACGATCGCCACCGCTCCGCACGAGATCTACCGCGCGCTGCTCGAGGCCGCGGTCTTCGGTACGCGCAGAGTGATTGACACTTTCGAGGCCGGCGGCGTGCCGGTCGGCGAGGTGCACGCGTGCGGCGGCCTGGCCGAACGCAGCCCGCTGTTACTGCAGATTACCGCCGACGTCACCGGCCGCGACGTGCTGGCGGCGAAGGTGCCGCACGCATCCGCGGTGGGCGCCGCCATCTACGCGGCGGCCGCCGCAGGAACGGCGCACGGCGGACATGAGAGCATGATCGAGGCGATCCGGCATATGGGCAGCACCGACCGTGCCCGCTACCGGCCGCGCCCGGAGGCGCAACGGATCTACGATGACATCTATCGCGACTACCTAGATCTCGCCCGGCATTTCGGCGAGGGCGGCACGGAGGTGATGAAGCGCCTGCGTCGCCTGCGAGGATGATACGATTGACCAGGGAACGCTCGTATTGCGCACTTGATTGAACGACAGCAGGAGGTGGGAAGATGGGGTGGAGAGAGGAACTTGAGCACAGCACGCCGGTCAGCCGGCGCACGTTCCTCAAGACGACTGCCGCGGCCGCCGCAGTGGCCGCCGTGGGATCAGCGCGGATCCCGTCCGTCATGGCCCAAGAGCGGGTCACGACGCTCGACTACTACACGTTGTTCCACAGCGGCGACGCCGCCGCCATGGAACGCATCGTCCGGCTCTTCAACACCGAGAACCGCGCGGTCAAGCTGAACCTACTGCAGGGGCAGTGGGCCGAGTACTATGCACAGCTCTTCGCGGCCGTGGGCTCGGGCAACGCGCCGCACGTCGGCATCTGCCACAGCAGCCGCGTCATGGACGTCTACCGCGCGCTGACCCCGCTGGAGGAGTCGCGTGCCGGCAACCTGCTCGACGCGGCCGGCATTCGGGCACCGCAGTACACGAAGAGCGTCTGGGACGCGGGCGTCTTCGAGGGCAAGCGTTACCTGGTGCCCCTCGACACGCACATGTTTGGGATGTGGTACAACAAGGACCTCTTCCGCCGGGCAGGGCTCGACCCGGACAAGCCGCCGGAGTCGCGCGAGGACTTCGAGCGGGCGGCCGATGCGATCAAGACCCGCACCGGACAGTTCGCGTTCCATCCCGCGGAGGATGCGCTTCCGCGCAAGCTCCGGCGCGCCTGGGAGTATCTGTTCTGGGGTGGGGGCGGCTCCCTGCTGACGCCCGACGGCAAGCGGGCGGCGTTCAACGACGAGAGGGGCCTGCGGGCCCTGGACTATCTGGTCGGCATGATCCACCGCAGAGGTTGGAACGCGCCCGGGACCGATGGGTTCAAGCAGTTCGCCGCCGGGCAGTTGGGAATGTTGATAGCCGGCAACTGGTACTTCCCGACCGCAAAGGCCGCCGGCGTCAACTTCGGCTTCCACTACGTTCCCAAGTTCTTTGAGAAGCCGACCACCTGGGGCGACAGCCACAACCTGGTCATCCCGCGTCAGCGACCCGAACGGGCATCCGACGATGTGCTGGTGGCGGCCGCCAAGGCGATCAAGTGGATCAACGAGCGGTCCTCCATCTGGGGGATCTACGGTGGCCACATCCCGGCGTTCCTCCCCGCGCAGCGGGCCAAGGATCTACAGGAGTCCGAGACCTGGCAGATCGCCCTGAGCAAGTTCGCGTACATGGCGAACCAGGGATGGCTGCACTACCCTCTGGTGCACCCGCTGGCTCCCAGGGTGCACGCGGCGGTCGAGCCGCACATTCAGGAGGCCTACAATGGGCGCCTGACGCCCAAGGACGCCCTGACCCGCGCCGAGGCCGAGGTCAACCGCGTTCTGATAGGCTGATGCAGCTGGGGGGGACGCCGCGAGGCGTCCTCCCCGGACTTCGTGATGGCCAGGACATTCGCCACCAGGTGATCGGGATCTCATGAAGCGTCGCTACGGCAGGACCGTTGAGATCGCGCTGTTCATCCTGCCGTTCGCCGCGTTCTGGATCCTGTTCCGACTGGGTCCGGTACTGTACGGCTTCTTCATCAGTCTCTACCGTTGGGATCCCCTGGGCGACGCGAAGTTCATCGGCGCCCGGAACTACCTCAACCTGGCCCGCGACCCCCGCTTCTGGAACGCCCTGGTCAACACGCTGGAGTTCGCGGCCATCGCGATCCCGCTCATCGTGGGGATCGGTCTGGTGCTGGCCCTCTTCATCTTTGCCGGCCGCAAGCGGCGCGTCACCACCTGGCTTGAGGCCGGTTTCTTCTTCCCCTACCTGCTGACAGTCTCGGTCGTTGGGCTGATATGGCGTTGGTTGCTGGATCCCGACTTCGGGGTCGTGCTGATCACCCTGCGGGACATGGGTATTAGCCCCCCGGTGTTCCTTAACGAGCCGCGATGGGCGATCCCTGCCATCGCGCTGGCCACGGCGTGGTGGCTGGCCGGCTACCGGATGCTTCTGTTCCGCGCGGCCCTCGAGGACATCCCGGACGAGTTCTACGAGGCGGCGCGGATAGACGGCGCCTCGGGCCCTCGCATCTTCTTTTCGATTGTGGTGCCTCTGCTGCGCCCGGCCATCCTGTTCGCGCTCGTGCTCACCACGATCTCGGGGTTCATCGTCTTCGGGCAGGTATTGATCATGACCGCGGGGGGCCCTGGGCGGGCCTCCGAGGTCCTGGCCATGTACCTCTACCGGTTCGGCTTCGAGTATTTGGAGATGGGCCAGGCCGCGGCCGTAGGCATGGTGCTCTTCCTGATCATCCTGGGCCTGACGATGGTGTCGTTCCGATGGCTCGGCTACGAGTCGTCCCTATGACCGCATCCAAGCTGGGATCGCGCCTGCTGGTGGCCGTCGTCGCCGCGCTGGCCCTGCTCTGGGTGGCGCCGATCGCCTGGATGTTCACCACCGGAATCAAGCCCGCGCCCGAGATCTTCGCGCTTCCTCCGACGTGGATCCCGCAGCGCCCCACGCTGGATCACGTGCGCGAGGTGCTCAGCCGCTGGCCCTTCCTACGATGGGCGCTGAACAGCGTGGTGGTGGCCGGAGCCACGACGGTGCTCTCGGTGCTGGTCTCGGTGCCGGCGGCGTACGCGTTCTCGCGCCTGCGCTGGAGAGGCCGCGACGCCATCTTCCTGGTCTTCCTGTCGTCGATGCTGATCCCGCTCGAGGTGAACGTCATCCCACTGTACTTCCTGATGAACCGGCTGCACCTGCTGAACACCTACCCGGCGGTCTTCCTGCCGATGATTGGCATGCCGATAGGGATCTTCCTGCTGCGCCAGTTCTACATCAACATCCCAGGTGAGCTTGACGACGCGGCGCGGGTGGACGGCTGCGGCAACCTGAGGATCCTCTGGCACGTGATCCTGCCACTCTCGCGTCCCGCGCTCGCGGCGCTGGTCATCTACATGTTCACATTCGCGTGGAACGAGTTCTTCTGGTCCATGATCGCCCTGTCGTCGCCGCAGATGTTCACGCTTCCGATCGGCCTGCGCGCCCTGCAGGGCGCCTACGACATTGACTACGGGGTCCTGATGGCCGGGGCGGCCCTGGCGGTCCTGCCTACCCTGATGTTGTTCCTGTTCCTCAGGGGCTCCATCATCCGCGGGATCACGATGACCGCGCACAAGTAGATCGGACGAGGCAGATCGCACAGGCAGGTTACACGAGAAGGTCGAGGCAGACTCAATTGCGCGTCGCAGCCCGATACGCCGCCACCAACCCGTTGCCCACACCGTTCTGTCATGGCGCCACCCTGCTGCCGCTCGACGGCGGAGACCTGCTGGGCGCCTGGTTCGGCGGGACCCGCGAGGGCCTGCCGGATTCTGGTATCTACGTGGCCCGGTTGGCTTCCGGCGCGGCCGCCTGGCAGCCGCCCCTTCTGGTGGCTCCTGCCGACGGCCACCCGTGCGGCAACCCGGTGCTGTTCGCCGGGGCGCACGGTGTCATCTGGCTCGCCTACTTTCGGGTGTGGGGCGAGTGGTGCACCGGCGGGAAGCCCTGCGCCCGGCGGTCATTCGATGGAGGCGCCTCGTGGGGCCCGGAGATGCTGCTGCTGGACCGAAGCGGGGTGCTCACGAAGAACAAGCCGCTCCGCCTGGACAATGAGCTCCTGCTGCCTGTCTACGATGAGTGGAAGTGGCAGGTGGGCATGGCGCGGCTGGACGTCTCGGCGCACACTGAGCTCTGGCACTTCGACGATCTGGCGATTGGTGCCGGCAGCAACGTGCCGATAATCCAGGGGACGCTGGCCGAGGCGGAGCCCGGAACGCTGCTCATGCTCATGCGGACCAAGGCAGGGCTCATCTGGCAGGCGACGAGCCGCAACGACGGCCGGACCTGGGAGGGGCTGAGGGCCACGGCGCTGCGCAACCCAAACGCGGGCGTTGACATGGCCCGCCTCCGGGACGGGCGCCTCTGGCTTTGCTTCAACGACACCGACCGCGGCCGCGACCCGATGGAGTGGGCTCTGCGCTACCCCCTGTGCCTGGCCGAAAGCACCGACGGCGGCCGGATCTGGCGCACCATCCTCACGCTAGAGGAGGGGCCAGGTGAGTATTCCTACCCGGTGATCGTTACGGACGAGGCAGGCCGCGTCCACGTGGCCTACACCGCGCTGCGCCAGGAGATACGGCACGTTGTTCTGGAGCCATGAGATGGAGCCCGGACATGATAACGTTCTCGGAGACCGGCCCATGACGATAGCCCAACGCCTGGGCGAGGTTTTGCTGCCGCCTGTTACACCCTTCGATGGCAGCGGGGCTGTGGACTTCGCCGCGCTCGACCGTCTGCTCGCCTGGCTCCTGGACCGGGGCATGTGCGACAGTCTGTTCGTCGGCGGGACAACGGGCGAGTTCCACGCGCTGGCACTTGAGGAACGGGTGGCGATCTTTGAACGGACCAAGTCCTGTGCGGGCGGCCGGGTGCCCCTGATCGCCGGCACCGGCG
>JASEHJ010000162.1 GCA_030018905.1 bacterium
TATCCCTCTGGAGCGATCAGGTCCGCGCCCAGCACAACGTCCGGACGGGCGGGGTCCGGCTGCATGTAGAAGGCCTTGCAGCGGGTGGGATACCGGTGGATGAACACCGGCCGGTCAAACCGCTGGCTTACCGCGGTCTCCTCATCGCCGCCCAGGTCTTCGCCCCAGGCCACGGGCTTCCCGGCCGCGGACAGGAGCCGCAGCGCCTCATCATAGGAGATCCTTGGAAAGGGCGGGCGGACGCGCTCGAGCGGGGCCAGATCGCGTTCAAGCGTGGCCAGCGGCTCCCGGCAGCGTTCCAAGACCCGCGCAACGACGCTGCTCACGAAATCCTCTGCCAGCGCCATGTACCCATCCAGATCGAGGTAGGCGACCTCGGGTTCGAGCATCCAGAACTCGATCAGGTGCCGCCGCGTCTTGCTCTTCTCCGCCCGGAACGTTGGGCCGAAGCAGTAGACGCGCCCGAAGGCCATGGCAGCGGCCTCATTGTAGAGCTGGCCCGACTGGGTCAAGTAGGCAGACCCCAGATCGAAATACTGCGTCTCGAACAGCGTCGTCGTTCCCTCGACCGCTGCGGGCGTGAGGATCGGCGCGTCCACGCGCAGGAAACCGTGTCCATCCAGGTACTCGGTCATCGCCCGGATGACCTCGGCCCGCACTCGCAGGATGGCCTGCTGGCGACTGCTGCGCAGCCATAGGTGGCGGTGATCCATCAGGAACTCGATCCCGTGCGGCTTCGACGTAATCGGGTAGGGCTCGGCCTCGTGCACAACCAGCAGCGAGCTCCCGGCAAGCTCCACGCCTCCGGGCGCCCGGGGATCCGCCCGCACGATGCCCGTCACGACCACGCTGCTCTCCTGCGGAAGTCGGTCCGCGGTCGCGAACACCTCTTCGGGCACATCCTTCAGGCTCATGACTGCCTGCACCGCGCCTGTGCCGTCGCGTACCAGGAGGAAGAGTATCTTGCCGCTGCTGCGCCGGTGCTGGAGCCATCCCCGGAGTTCCACCTCCTCACCCACGTGGCTTGGGAGTGCGGCTATGGTCCGGTGCGCCGGACGATCGCTCATGACGGTCCCCTCTCATCGTGAAGGGACGGGACCTGGGATGAAGAATCCTCAAGCAGGCCGCCAAGCATGGACGCCCCTCCGCCCCTTCTCATCTTCGACTTCGACAACACCCTTGTTGATTCGCGCATAGACTTCGCCGCAATGCGCGTCGCCCTGATTGACCTGCTGGAATCCTCATGCCCGCTGCCGGAGCCGCGCGGGGCGCTGATGCACGCCCCAATCGCTGATCTGGTCACGCGGATCGGCAACTCCACCCCCCACCTGACCGTTCGGGCATGGGCGACCATCGAGGCCTTTGAGGCCGCGGGCCTGGCGGATGCGGTGCCGGTGCCTCACGTGCACAGCGTCCTCGCGGACCTGGCCGCCCGAGGGTTCCATCTGGCGCTCCTGACCAACAACGCCCGAACCGCCACCGAGCGCGTGATGGCCGAATTCGGGCTCTCCTCGCTCATCTCCGTGACGGTTACGCGTGACGAGGTGCCTGCCCTCAAACCCGATCCGGCCGGCATCCGGCTCGTCATGGAACGCGCAGGGCCCTACCGAACGGCCTATCTGGTAGGAGACTCCTGGGTTGATGGTCAAGCAGCGTCCCGGGCCGGTATCCGTTTTGTGGGATTCGGCCCCCGACGGACAGAGGTCCAGGCGCGAGGCGTTACTGCCTGGGCCTGGGTCACGGATCTGCGCGAGCTGCTCGACCTCGACTGGAGTACCTAGCCGGCACCCTCACCAGAGGTGCGCGTACTTCGCCGCAAACCGCCGATCGAGCACGCTCCGGTTCAGATCGAAGACCGGGCACTCGCGCAGCATGCAGAGATGCAGCGCCAGGTTGCAGTACGCATCCGGCACCTCCCAGCAGGCCTGGTTGATCTGGTAGGCGAAACATACGCCCCTGGTAGGGTGTACCGCGACCGGCCGCGGAATCGTAACAGGCTTGAGTGCAGGAGGAGCAGGCTGCGCCTGGGTCTCGCGGACCAGGCGCAGGAGCGGCCGCTCCACGCGCCCCTCCGCCGAAGAGTCCGCCGGGCCGGCCTCGGGGCGTTGCGGATCGGTCAGCGCACCCATCTCGCGCGAGGCCGCCTCAATGACGTTCCTAATACCGCGCCTCAGCTCCTCGCGACCGCTGGGCATGTGCGATCACCTCTTTGGCCAGACTGGAATACTCCCTTGCACCGCGCGACGCGGGATTGCTCACGAATAGCGGCACGCCCGACATGGATGACTCGACAAGCTTGATGTTGAAGTGGATCGTGGTCTCGAACACCTGGTTAGGGAAGAAGTCGTGGATGCCTCCCAGGATCTCCTTGCTGATCGTGGTACGGCGGTCGTACATCGTTGGAAGCACGCCCAGGATCTCGACGTGGTGGCCCACCTCGTCGTTCACCATCTTCAGGGTCCGGATGAGCTGCCGCATCCCCAGCAGCGCGTAGAAGTGAGTCTGGATGGGTATGATGATCCCGTCGCAGGCCACCAGGGCGTTTAGGGTCAGCAGTCCCAGCGACGGCGGCGTATCGATCAGGATGAACGAGTAGCGGCTACGTATCGGCGCCAGGCGCCTGCGCAGCGCATGCTCCCGTCCGATGCGGGCCGCCAGCTCCAGCTCGGCGGCGGCCAGGTCAATCGAAGAGGGAGCGACCTCCAGGCCTTCGACCGGTGAGGGCCGGACCACGGCCTCCAGTGGTAACCCCTCGTCGTGGTCGGGATCCAGCAGCACGTGGTAGATCGTGTGACGCAGCGTGGCCGGGTCTATCCCAAGGCTGACCGTCGCGTTGGCCTGCGGATCCAGGTCTATCAGGAGACACCGATGCCCCGCGGCTGCCAGGGAGGCGCTGAGGTTAACGGCCGTTGTGGTCTTGCCGCACCCGCCCTTCTGGTTGACAAGCCCAACGATCAGTGCCCCTTTACCCACCAGCCTCCTCCACTTCATCCGGTGCGGCGTCAGTGGTTCCCGGCGTCGTTCTCCTTGAGCACGGTTCGATTGACGAACCGGACGAGCCCCGGCCAAACCAGGGGGAGCAGCGCGCCGATCACGATCATGATACCCAAAGCCCAAAGCACAAGGGTCAACGCAGCGCGTTCGGTCATGCAGGCCTCCGTTCAGTCGAATCAATCCGCTCTCATGCCGGTTCCACGGGCGGCCGCGCTGTTCCTGCCGGAAAGTGGTCGTGAATCCACGCGCGCGCGGACTCGGTGCTCGCGACCTCGCCACGGACCTGAGCCTCCTCGATCGCGCGCAGCATCACGCTGAACGCCGGACCGGGAACGTAGCCCATGGCGATCAGGTCGTCGCCGGTAATGAGACGGTCCGGCTCCGAGGCGGCCATGGCGGCAGCGGCCAGTAGCCTGACGTCACGGAGGTAGGCGGCGGGATCAGATCCCGTGGCTTCGAGGTCCGCGCGGAGCAGCTCAAGCAGGCCCGCTGCGACCCCCTGGCGCTGCACGCGACGGGCATCTGCCGCGGACAGGTGTGCACCTCCGGACAGCCGCTGGAACTCGCCAACAAGGATGACTATTTCCCGGCGTTCGGCCGTAGGGAAGCGCAATCGGCGGCAGACCCTTCCGGCAGCCGCCGCGTCAGGAATGCCACAGAGGATCGCGGCAACGGCCAGGACCGGGCCCTGCGGCCCGAGGCTTCTCAGCACCCGGCAGGCGTGATCGAGCGCATCAAGGGCCGGACCGTCCGCATGGGGTGGTGGCCGGGACGAGAGGGCCGCCACCTCGGGCAGAACGGCTCCCAGCAGACCAGTAGAGGCCATGAGGAGGACACCGTCGGCGCCGTCCGGTGCGACCAACAGCCGGACCAGCTCATCGCGGATCCGCTCGGCGCTCACGCCGGTGATGGTGGGCGCAAGATCCGCTAGAGCCGCGCGCGTGTCCGGCTCCACGGTGAACTGCAACTCGGCGGCCAGCCGTACCGCGCGCAGCAGCCGCAGCCGGTCTTCGGCGAAGCGTTCGGCAGCAGGCCCAACGGTGCGGATGCATCGGCCGGCCAGGTCGGCCCGACCGCCGACATGGTCAATGATCTCCCCGGTGAACGGATCGTAAAGCAGCGCGTTGACGGTGAAGTCGCGCCGGCGAACGTCGTCGAGCGCAGTGCCCTGTTCAACGTACGCCGGACGCCGGCCGTCCAGGTAGGGGCCTTCGCGCCGGAAGGTGGCCACCTGATAGGGGTACCCATCAAGGACAACGGCAACGACGCCGAACTGGACTCCTACCGGCACCGTCCGGTCGAACAACGCCGCAACGCGGTCGGGAGGCGCGGCCGTGGCAATGTCCAGATCCACGGGCGGCCGCCCAAGCAGTAGGTCCCGGACGACCCCCCCGACCAGGTAGGTCTCCCATCCTGCCTCGCGCAGCCGCCGGACAATCTCGATGCCCGGTCGGAAGCGCTCAGGGATGGCAAGGGTCAGCGGACTACTCTTTCGGTGGCTCCTCGGTGCGCTCGTGAAGCCCTCTGGTCTTCTCCTCCAGCGTCTCACGGCCCCGCTCCAGCGCCTCGCGCAGCCGGGCAGCGCCTTCGTCCATCTTCGCCCGCCCGCGCTGCGAGAGGTCCTCGGCGGTCACGCGGAGCTTCTGGATGACCTCTTCGGCGCGATCCCGCGCACGGTCGCCCAGGTCCTCGGCGGACCCGGCCAGACGTGTGCGCGTCTCCTCCCCTGAGCGTGGCGCAAGGAGCAGGGCCACAGCCGTACCGAGCAGCCCTCCGATAACAAAACCTGCCACGAAGTCACTACGGTCTCCCATTTTCGTTCATCTCCTCTCCAGACCAGCATGCGTCCTCAATGATTCCTCCGCCCAGCACTCGGTCCCCGTCGTAGAACGCGACGGCCTGCCCAGGCGCGGCTGCGCGCTGTGGTTCGCAGAACTCCACCCGGACGCGATCAGGGCCGTCCGCGTGCAGTACCGCAGGAACGTCGGGCGCCGCGTGCCGCACGCGGACGGTCGCCGCAGCCGGGAGCGGCGTTGGCACTATCCAGTTCACCCTGCCCAGCCTGAGGCGCCGGCGTAGCAGATCCTCCTGTCCGCCGACCACCAGCGTGTTGCGCCGCGCATCAACCTCAAGCACATACTGCGGGACGCCAACCGATAGACCGAGACCCCGTCGCTGCCCGACCGTGTACCAGGCGACTCCCGTGTGAGTACCCACCACCCCTCCGGCACGATCCCGGATCGGCCCGGGGCACGACGCTTCAGGACACCGG